>JAUWQF010000034.1 GCA_030611205.1 Methanothrix sp. | reverse complement strand
CAATATCATTCAGCCGCTTTTGCAGATGAGACTGGTTACACCTCTCGTTATCGGATTTCAATGAATCAACCCCACGACCCTACTTCGTAGACGTGATCTTTATCATGTCGCCGTCCTTCAGCTCGTGCTTCTCTCCAAGCCTCCTCTTCGTCCGGGCGGCTCTGGCGAACAGGAAACTATCCCCGAAATCGGAGTGGACCTGGTAGGCCAGATCCCTGGTGGTGGACCCCTTCTTCATCAGGTAGGCATCGGGAAGGACGACACCGTTCTTGTCCATCCACTTGTTCTCGTCCTCCACCGGAAAGACGGCGATGTAGTCCAGAAGATCGAAGACCACCCGGTTCATGCACTCCTGAACGCCGGTGCGCTTCCACTCCGCAAGGAGCGCTCTTATATTCTCCAGGCCAGCCTTCTGGGCCTTGTTCAGGTCGGCCTCGCGCCCTGAGCCCGGTGCCGCCCGGGTTGGACCGGCCAGCGGATAAGATGGGGCCGGGTAGTTACGCATGATCGCTATCGAGGATCGCGGTGGCCTACGACGAGGCCTTCTGTTTTTGCTACCAGGAGAACTTCGATCTCCTGAAGGCGCCTTGGGCGCGGAGCCGGAGTTCTTCAGCCACGTGAAAGACGGCCTGGCCGAGTCGGTGATCTCCGGGAGGAAGAGCACAGGATGGCCGGGGTTCTGCCCGCGAGCACGATCATGGCCAGGTGGATCCAGGCGCAGGAGTACGTGGGGGGCGAGGTCGTGGGGGAGAACCCTGTGGCGGCGACGGGCAAGACGACCCGGGGGCACGAGTTCCGCTACTCCCGGATGGGATGGACTGCGCCCGGGATGCCAGGTTCGCATACAGATTCACCATGGGGTCCTGGACGGCAAGGACAGATGGTGCGAAACGCGCCGGGGAGCTACCTGCACGCTCGTGTGTGTTCGTATCCGATGGAGAGGTTCGTGGAGGGATGCAGGGAGTATGGGGGGGCGGCATAGCTGGGGTGTGAGCTGCTCCAGCCCCAACCACACCACACCCGAATGAATTTGGGGGGGCATCCGATGGGCTGGAGGTAGGGCGATAGGGTGAGCTTTGCCGACGGCGGCGCGAATTTTGCTTATCGGATGGCGGATATGCGAGTTTTGTCCGTTAGAACAAATTTGGATGGGATGATAGCGGAATCGCATGTCCGATTGTTAGCTGAAGTAGTATACTAATCGCCAACTATATATAATCACATTGGTATTAAACTACCTCATTATTTTCATCCTCATAGTGTCCAAAAGGGTCATGCATGTTTCTTTTATTCACTGAAAAAATAATATATTTTAGAATGTCATACGCCATTTCGCTATATTCATTTATCTTCTTTTGTTTATCACTTAACAATCCTAAATCAACTTGTCTTATCTTTTTTTCCATTTTAAAGGCATTTAACAACATAGCGATATCAAATGCCCAATCGTTTGGAATTTGTTTAAAATTGAAGTAGTTCTTTCGAAAAATGTATGTTCCAGACAGAGGAATTTTAATAAAGTCTAATTTGGGATAAAAAAGCCTTAGACTAGGTTTTGCTACCAAAGTATTAACTGGGAATTGATCATAATCGGATTCATAATATCCATTTGAAAAGATTGTGTCTTTATCTAACGAATTATATAGCAAAGATACCCACTCCGTTTTTGGATTTTTGATATCACCATCTATCTTCATCACTAAACTTGATTTACACTCTTGGATCCCAAATTTCATTGCATAACCTAATCCCTGTTGCTCGCAAGAAAATATTTTTGCACCTGCAGATTTTGCAAAATCATAGGTTCTATCAGTAGAATTATTATCAATAACTATCAGTTCAAATACCAGTTCTGATTCTCTTATCACAGAAACTATGTTTTTTACTGTTTTCTCAACATTAAACGCAGGAATTACGACTGATATTTTTGATCTCATCATCTTCTCCGCATTACAGGCTATCTAACGGTCATGTGATCCATCCTAAATTAAATGAGTGGCCTTTTAATTTTATAGTTTTTGGATAATTTTTTTGGAGATGTTCTCTCAATTTAACTATGTCCTTATGAGACATATAATCACATTTAATTACAGTTCCCTTAAAATAACTTTTCATTTCTTTAGATTTAGATAGTAAATAATCTTCTTTTTCACAAAAGTCTCTCAACACAGTACCCTTAAAAGGATAAAAAAGACTAAAGCACACATAATCTGCTTCGCATTTTACATTTAAGTCGTAAGTTTTTTGGATGTCTTCCATTGTTTCAAATGGAAAACCAATCATATTAAACGAGACGGTCTTTATTTTATATTTTTTACATAGTTTAAATGCTTCTATTATCTCATCATTTGAAATGTTTCTGTTTAGATATTTCATCCGAATATGTTCGTTTCCTGTTTCGATTCCCATATGAATTCTGATACATCGTGATTTTTGCAGTAAGCGGATAATATCCTCATTTGAGTGATTAATCATATCAGGTCTCGATAAAAAACCAAACGGTTTATTGATTCCACTATCTACATAGCCATTACAAAATGTTCTAACCCGTTCACAATTATACAAAAAATTTTCATCTGTAAAAAAGAACTCATCGAAATTATATTTATCAGTAAGATTTTTCATTTCTTCAATTACATCATTTACCTCCCTATACCTAATTCCACATCTCAATATCTTTTTTAACAAAGAGTTGCAACAATACGAACAATCGTAAGCACATCCTCTCCCGGTCCAAATAAAAAACCTACTTTTAGGCCCATCACCAAAATTTCCAACCGGTGTAATAGAGTTCTTCCTGAAAATTGAGTAGTCAACCCAAGGGAGATCCTCTACTTGGGGAACAATTGCTGTTCCATTCCTTTCTATTGAGCCATTGTTTTTTCTCCAAACACCACTTACCCTACCAGCAAGATTATAAGAAAGTAAATCATTTAAGGCGTGTTCGCCTTCACCTACAAGAACCATGTCAACATTTTTGTTGTTAAGACATTCATCTGGGCAAATCGTAGGGAATACACCGCCAAATATAATAGGTATGTTTATTACGTTTTTTATTTTTTGTGCAATCTCAAACGCGTGTTTTGAGTGGATTTCTGTGGTTGAAATTCCTATCAAACGAGGTTTGTATTTTTTGATTTTTTTGATAATGAAATCGTCTGGATCATAATATGTATCAAATAAAACAACATCATGGCCTTTTGATTTGAGACATGCTGAAATGCTCCCCAAACCTATACTAATTTGTGGATATAATGTGGGTGAGTCATTCATATATACAAGATTTACTAACACCATAATAATACCCTCATTTTTATTTTGCTAAATGAAGGGTTTATGAGCAATATCAATTACTCTTGCAGGAACTCCAAGATATAATTTATTTGGTTCTGTTGATTTCGTTACTACTGCTCCGGCACCGACATATGTACCTTTTTCAATGACAATTGGTCCAATTATTATTGCTTTTCTGCCTATAAATGCATCGGCTTTAACGATTGGTGAGGGTTCAGATTTGCCTGGAACAACATTTTTAGACTTATGAACCAAGTCTCCATGCACAATAGAATTTTCTTCAATTATACAATCATTCGAAATAAAACCCGAGATAAAACACTTATCTTGAATTAAAACTCTATCATATATTCTTGCACCATATTCAATAATACATGTATTTCCGATAATAGTATCCTCACCAATATATGAATGATAGTCAAGTCTGCACTCCTTGCCAATTAGCGTTCCCTGACATATAACTGTGTTGCCATGAACAATTGTTCCGTCACCAATTTCTAATGGCTTAAATTTATTTTTTTTACTTTTCTCTTTTATTTGATAACCAAGGAAACCTAAAGTACAATTTGGGCCAATATATACATTTTTTCCTAATACAACATTATCCGCAATAACTGCTGATTCATGGACATGGATGGTCATCATTTATCACCTAAAAAAATTAATTAATTTATCAAATACTTGATCTATTTCTTCTTCAAGGCCATGAGAGGACCTAGATAATTCGACTAATTCTACAGAGTTAGATGATTGTTTTTGAACAAATTTTTTTGAATCCTCTATCGAAATAATCTGATCTTTTGTTCCATGAAAAATAGACATAGGGATAGATGGGTCCCAATTAATGTTATATGGTTGATAGTAATAAAATTCCAAAGCCATTTCAAAACTGAACTTAAAATTTTTTTCATTGTCAATGGTAATCTCTTTTTTCTTGAAAACAGAATTTAGGCCTTCTTGAGGAAAAAAAGATTTCCCCCAAGGGAGATTAGTTGATGTAAATGTTGTTTCATAATTCGTTACAGGATTTAATAATGCAACTTTTCTAACCTTAGAGAATGTCACTTTCTGACTTAACAACAACAATATACTTGCTCCAAAACTCGCTGCAACAATATAGATTTCATCGTATTTTTCATATAAACAATTTAATATGGTATTTAAATCGATTAACATACCAGCAATGGTTGCATCTTCAGAAGCAATTTTTGATTCCCCATGCCCCCTAAAATCAAACCGAATTGTACTGAATCCATTTTTTTCTAATTCTTCTGACAGTTTTACAAAGAAGCCACCTTCATCTTTTGATGATGTAATTCCGTGGCATAAAAGCACAATCTTTTTTGAGTTTATTTTGCTCTCTTCATAAACTATATCATGTCCATCTATTGTCTTTATCATTTTTGACCTCCAAAACGTGTGTTTATTATATAGTTATAGTATCTATGAATGTAATGTCAGATACATCATTTCCAATCATTCTGCATCTAACAATAGCTATAAAATTTTTGTTTAAAAGACGATTAAAAAATCCAATTTTCTTTTTAAAATCTTTCTGGACATCTCCAAATTTCCTAGTTTTATTAAATAATATAGAGGCGGCCAAAACTCCGTGTGATCCACAACCTGCAATAATTAATGCTTTGCGTGTTGTAGCAAATGGATTTATCATCCGTATGATTAATCCATAATCTTCATCTAGCGTTTCTGATTTACTATATATTTGACCATTATAATTCAGAGCATCATTTTCATCAAAAAACACTATAGATTTTAAATGTTTCATGAGACTTTCTGTGCACATATTGTGAACGGGACCACCAACACTAACAATATTTTCATCAATATAAAGTGATTGGTTAGTTGTTGAATATATATGTTTTACCTTTGAATCAGGGTAAATATCTTCTGTTGTTTGATAAAGATTTGCTGCAGCACTTGCATCCGGACCCATCAATAACGCAATGCCTTTATTCGTTTCTTCATTAATTGAACCTGATATTACATAAATATCTTCTTTATTTACAAAAGAAAATAATCGTCGAAGATTCCATCTCAATGTTAAAATATAAGTTGTTGTGTTGCTCACAACTTTTACAACAGTCTGAAGCAATATTGTTAAGATCGAAGCTATAATACCTAATATGATTACATCTGAGTTATTAACTAAAAAATTAATTATTGCCATATTATAGTTGTTCCGTAATGTATTCTTGTTGTTGATTTTTTGTACTATTTCGTTTAACGTTGGCATATCCGAACCTGATCCATATATGCACCCTTCTGGACGAACTCCAGTCATCGCATACCCCCTTCATTCTTCTTCTGTATTAAGTCTTTCAATCCACCCCCACAAAATCCACATAGACCGCCCCGACCTCCACATAACCTCACGCCAGCCTCCCGAAGTCACGGTATACCCCGCACAAGTATTATGAACTGAAATATATTTTTCAACAATACCCCAACCACTTTAGACAGAGCCATGGTAACAGCCTGATGCACATAGAGGATCCCCGCGCCGTTCTTTTAAGTCTGGGAATTCTCTTAGTATTCTGTTGTTTCTTCCACTTATGCTATAAAACTTACAGGTTACTTTAGCATGTACGTTATGAGAAAGTATCTCAACATCCCGTTACAGAGTACCTACTTCGTAGACGCGATCTTTATCACATCTCCATCCTTCAGCTCGTGCTTCTCCCCAAGCCTCCTCTTCGTCCTGGCGTCTATGGCGAACAGGAAACTATCCCCGATATCGGAGTGGACCTGGTAGGCCAGATCCTTGGTGGTGGACCCATTCTTCATCAGGTAGGCGTCTGGAAGGACGGCGCCGTTCTTGTCCGTCCACTTGTTCTCGTCCTCCACCGGGAAGACGGCGATGTAGTCCAGAAGATCGAAGACCACCCGGTTCATGCACTCCTGAACGCCGGTGCACTTCCACTGTGCAAGAAGCGCTCTTATCTTCTCCAGGCCGGCCTTTTGGGCCTTGTTCAGGTCGGCCTCGATGACGAAATCACCATCGCCGGGCCTGTAGCTAACGGCGCCTTTCTCGTCCGCCATCCTCAGGGCGATCTCCGCGGCGGCACAGGTGGGCACCACGATCTCGTCCAGGTCCATGAGCCTGTCCACGAACTCCTTCGGGGCGATATCGATCTTGTTTGCGGCGATCACCATGGGCTTGCTGGCGCCCCTGAGCAGCTGGGCGAACCTCTTGCGTTCCTCTTCATCCCATACCGGGGCATCGGACCTCATCGTCGATAACGCCCACCGGACATGGTGCTCCATCACCCCGGCACCGGCAAGCTGTTCCGATATGAGGAGCCCCGGATTGACCCCTTCGGCCTTGACCCGCCTCATCAGCCGGGTCCAGTTCCTCTCCAGTATGCCGAAGAGCCACATCCCGATCTCGTCCTTGAGAAACTCGACGTCCTCCACGGGGTCATGTTCGCCTATCCCCACCGGGTTTCCCTCCACGTCGGTGGAGCCGGAAACGTCCAGGACGTGTATCACCGCCTCTGCCACCCGCAGGCTGTCCAGAAACTCGTTCCCCAGGCCTCGTCCCAGATGGGCGTCGGGGACCAGACCGGCCACGTCTATCAGCTCGAAGGGGATGTATCTCATGCCGTCACGACAACGTCCGCAGGCTTCGCCCAGCTCTCCACAAGGGCAGGGCACCCTTACGTAGGATACGCCGTGGTTGGCGTCTATGGTTGTGAAGGGATAATTGGCGATCTCCACATCGGCAAGGGTGGCCGCCTTGAAGAAGGTGGACTTGCCTGCATTGGGTTTACCCGCCAGTCCCACTGATAACATGAGATCTCCCAGGAGTTATCTCTTGATCTCGACCGGAACGCCGCGCATCGCGAGATCGGATACCGTGGTCCGGAAGCGGTCTTCTTTCTCTTTTGCCAGCCTCTCGACGAGAGCCATACCCCTCTCGGTGACCCCGCCCTCCTCCAGGGCACCCGACTTCAGGGCGTCCTCGTAGAGGGTCGAACCCTGCTTTGTCCTGGTGAGCACGGTAGACCAGCCGTTCTTCGATCCCACGCTGCCTACCGATACATCGGCCAGCTCGGCGGTGAAGTCGAAACAGGGACCGCACCCTTTCCAGACATAATCTTTCGTATCATCCAAGGGCACCTCATGAACATCTCCACCGGAGAGGACCCTGAACATCCCCTTCTGGATCTCGAACCTTTCGACCTTTTCGGGCTCGATCCCGAAGGTCCCCTGGACCAGGCCCTGGAATAGGCTCTCGTACTCGAAGTTCTCCATGCAGAAGAGACCAATCAGCAGGCCGATCTTCTCCTGACCGAACTGGTAGGGTTCCTCCAGAGACTGTACCTTCCTCAGAGCCTGGATCTGGCAGGGAGTACCTGTGAACCCTATCTTCTTGTAGCCCCGATCCATGGCCGTCTGGACCCCCTCCACGCTGGGGTTGACAGTGTACTTGGTGCCTGCGCAAGCTACGATCTCCTCCACAGTTGTTGCCACCTTGGAGACGGTTCTCCAGTTCTCATCTCTGCCCGTGACCACCGCGCAGTCTATGACGCCCGTTTCCAGGGCGCGAGCCAGCAGGGAGGTCACCACGCCGCCATCCTGGGCAGATCCCAGGATCTCCGATCCGGAAGACCGGGCAGAGACCACCTTATCGTATATCCCCAGAGGCTCGTCCTCGGATCTGGACCTGCCAAAGACGTTCTTCTCTATTAGAGGCATGTCCAGGAAGCTCCGGGGGCAGTAGGCGTAGCATAGGCCACATAGAGGGTCGTACTCGATCAGCTCGGGCCGGTTCTCTTTCTTGTCTATCTTGGGACAGAAGGCGATGCAGGTACCACAATAACAGCAGAGCTCTTTCTTGATAACGTCGTACTCCAACTCTCCGAATCCGTATTCCAGATAAGTGGGCTCGAGATACTTTTCCTTGGCAGCCATGATCATGTCTCCAGAATCTAGTGTCGTATATAGCCATCGATTACCCTAAAGCTTTTATGGTACCGCCCTGGCTTTTCCAGCATGATCCTGGGTCTCGACGTGGGCGGGGCGAACACCAAAGCCGCCAGCTCCGACGGCAGGTGGACCCGAACCGTCTACCTGCCCCTCTGGAAGAAGGCCCCCCTGGGAAAAGTGCTCGGGCAGATGGCAGAAGACGCCGATCCTCGGGCACTGGGGGTGGTGATGACCGGAGAGCTGGCAGACCGTTTTCCAAATAAGCTGGCTGGCGTCCTTTACATAAAAAAAATGGTAGAGGAGGCCTTCACCTGTCCCGTACGCTTCTGGGGGGCAAAGGGGTTCCGGCAGAGCGACCCCCGCGACCTGGCCGCAGCCAACTGGAGCGCCTCCGCACACATTCTTTCCAGAGAAGTCGGCGACTGCATCTTCGTGGACATGGGTTCCACCACCATTGATCTGATACCGATAAAGGCAGGACCGAGAGCCGCCACCGCCGATTACCAGAGGCTGGCCAGGGGCGAGCTGGTATATTCCGGTCTTCTCAGGACCAACCTGGCCGCGCTCCTTTCTTCGGTCAGGATCGACGACCAGAGGATACCCCTCTCCTCGGAACTCTTCGCCATCACCGCCGACGCCTATCGGGCTCTCGGCGAGATCACCGAGGCAGGATACCGGTGCGACCCGCCGGACGGGGCCGGAAAAGATAGGCGATCTGCCCTGAGGAGGCTGGCCAGAACGGTCTGCGCCGACCTGGAGGAGATCGGCGAAAAAGGCGCTCTGGCGATCGCGACCCAGGCTCTGGAGACCCAGCACGATACGCTTATCGCCGCTTTGGCCCATCAGGCCGAAAGATACGATCTGGACACAGTCGCGGCCGCCGGGGTCGGCGAAGATGTGATCGAACGGGCGGCTCGCCACCTGGGGTTGAGGTGCATCAGGCTCTCGGATCGGTACGGCCCGGCCGTCTCCGAGGTATTTCCCGCCTACGCCGTGGCCCGCCTGGCGGAGACGGATATCTAACCCTCTAACTCTAAGTGCCAAACCCGTGGGCCAAGTAAGGTGCGAGGATCATGAAGAGCAACGAGGAGAAGATCAGCCAGGCCATGACCGCCACCAGGGTATTGGTCACCTGCTCCGCCTTCGCCTCGCTCCGGAAGATCCTCAAGAACCCCAGGTGGAGGAGGTCCCTGAAGATGTGGCCACCATCCAGGGGTACCGCCGGCAGACAGTTGAAGAGACCCGCATAGAGGTTGATGAGACCTACCCAGAAAAGGAGGTTGGCGATCCAGAATATCTTATCGCCGAGGAGGGTCGCCCACCCGGTGGGTTCGAAGAAGCTGGATATCCATCCCGAGAACCCGGGAAATCCCATCTCGGTGAACCCTGGTATCCCCGTAAAGGGCAGGGCCATGAACGAGATCAATCCCCAGAGACCGTGGCCGGGTATATCCCGGAGGGCCGCCAGGAAAGAGCTTGCGGGAAACTCCTGGAATATTACGCCGTTAACGCAGACCGCATCGATGGATGTCCCCGAGAACCCCACTCCCATGAAGCCCGTGCCCGATCCGTCGGGGTTCGAGATGAGCCTGAGATGGTAGATTCCGCTATCTGTCTCGATCGCCACCTTTTGATCCTCACGAGTCGTATTCATCGTGTTCCTGAACGTCTCCCAGTCCGGTGTAGGCGTTCCGTCGACCTCCAGGATGATCAAACCGGGATCCATCCCTGCCTCGTAAGCAGGAGAGTCCTCGAAGACATAGGCTATCATGACCCCTCTCGATGAAGGGCCCTGGAGGGTCAGGTCCACCCGCCGGTCGCCCTGGAGAAGCGTGAGGTCTTGCCGCCCCGTCAGCAGGTTCTCGTAGAGATCGTCCAGGCTGTCCACCTTCTTGCCGGCCATCTCCAGAAGGATCATCTGCGTCTGAAAACCTGCCAAATCGCCGGTGGAGTTGGGCACGACATCCACCACAGTCACCCTGTCATGGGGCGAGATGGCCCCGATGACCGGCCCAAAGAAGAGCGCCATGGCGATCACCGCCACCACAAAGTTGGCTATGACTCCCGCGGACAGTATTCTGACCCGCCCGCTTCTCGATGCCACCGCCTTCTTATCCTCTGTGCCAAAGAGCTCTTTCTCATCGGGCTCCACGAAGGCGGCCACGGGCAGGAATAGCAGGGCCAGACCCATCGACTTCACCCGGACCCCCTCAACCCTGCAAAGTATGCCGTGAGAATACTCGTGGACCACCATGGTGATGAAGAGGGCCAACCAGCCCCAGACGAGGGGTATGAACTGGTTGATCCCCGGTATGAGCAAGACGTTCCTGGGGGCGGTGTAGACGCTGGGCTCGGGCGGGGCACGCATCATGGTGATGCTCAGGAGTATCAGCATCAGCAGAAAAGAGACCATCCCAAAGATCACCACAGGGATGCCCGCGGTGATCGCCAGCCTCCAGAACCTTCTGGGGCGGGCCAGATAATCGATCAGGTCTAAGCCCCGTGTGGTGCGAAGGGTGATCACCGGTCCCCAGTTGCCCATCTTCAGGTTGGCCCGTTGGCCTATCTTGCCCAGGTTAATCGCAAGAACCCAGTGAAGAAGTACCGCCAATACGAATATGAGGAGCTTATCGAAGATGGTGAGTTGCATAGGGATATCCAATGATCTTGCCTCACGGGACCCCTATTCTGGGAAGATATATATAAGCTCATGGAGGTGGCCCCTGTGTGAAGTACCTGACCCGCCAGGTATTGCGTCTGGAAAAAGAGGGCCTCCGTTCCCACGAGGAGTTCCTGCCCCTGGAGGAAGAGTTCCGGATATTTGTGAACGAGGATCTCTTTGCCACGGTCAGCGTAACCCCGTCCCAGATGAAGGAGTTTGCAGTAGGCCACCTATACACTCAAGGGGCGATATGCCATGCGGACCAGATAATCGATCTGAGCATTCATGATCGCCGGATCCAGGTGATGATGGACCCGGTTTCGTCGTCTGAGAGCGGTACGGATGAGACGAACCGGACCGTCGGCGCATCGTCTCTCCTGGCCAACATGAGGTCCGCCCTCGACTCAGACCTATACTCGTTGACCGGAGGCACGCACACCTCCGCCCTCTGCAGGGGCGACGATATCCTGATCCGTGCAGAGGATGTGGGCCGCCTCAACACCCTGGACAAGATACTTGGCTGGGCTCTCCTCGCCGGTGTGGACCTGAAGAGCTGTTACGTCGTCACTTCGGGCAGAGTCACAGGAAAAACCGTAAAAAAAGCGGTACGTGCCGGCGTTTTCCTGGTGGCATCCAAAGGAGCCGTTACCAGCCTGGCGGTCGAACTCGCTCGGGAGCGGGGGGTGACTTTGGTGGGTTTTGTACGCGACGAGAGGATGAACCTCTATTCCGGAACGGATCGGGTCAGCCGGTAGTCACATATCTCTCAGCTCGGCCCGGATCAGGTCCTGATGTTTCTTCTCCAGGTAGCTGTAGACCGAACCATGGGGTGCACCGTCGATCAGCATCTCGATCGCTGTTCTGGCGATCATGATCCGCTCGGGTCTTCCGATGAGGGCCACGGTCTTACCATAGACCGATATGCTGGACTTGCTCAGCTTCTCCGTTACCTCTCTGGTCCGGCCATCTTTCCCGATTATCCTTCCCTTTAGCCTGGCCAGACCGCTCTTGGTGTTGCTCACCTTGGAAAGGTCTATCACGTCCAGCATCAGGATGTCGTCTTCCAGAAGGGGCATCGCCCTCTCCGGCGAGAAGCCCCGCCCTATGGCACGGACAACCTCCATCAGGCGCATCGCCTGGAGGTTATCTTCGGTGGAGGTTACCGAGACTGCTCCGGTCTCGCTGTCTATCTCCAGCTCCGAGGCGGTCTGTTCTTCCAGCATCTTCTTCACGCGACCGCCAGGCCCTACAAGAACGCCTACGCGTTCGCTTGGAATCTTGACATACAAAATACTTAACTCCAGATATTCAGCTATCCCTGATCTTATCCCAGATCGCTTCCTCTGAACCGATCTTGTACTTCTTCTTGAAGTAACGGGCCAGGTTGGAAACGTCCCGTTCCAGGAACGTCTGGGCCATGGGATGCTCGGTGGTCACCGACTGACCCATATCTATGATCACAGGTTCTCCCTGGTCATAGAGTATGTTGAACTCGCTCAGATCGGCGTGTACCAGATCGGCCCTGTTATAGAGCAGGGCTACATAACCTGCAAGCACCTCAAAGACCCGCTCCGCCTCGGCGAGGTCCAGACGGCGGTCCTTGAGCATGGGTGCCGGAGCTTCAGATTCTCCGACCAGCTTCATGACCAGTATGTTCTCCCTCGTGGTGATGGGATGGGGGGCCTGTACACCGGCTTCCTCGGCCCGCCTCAGGTTGCGAAACTCCTTCCCCGTCCAGGCGGTGATGATCGCCCTCCTGGTGCCCTTTATATTCCCGAACCGCGGGTCGCCAAGAAGGTAGTTCTGCATGGCCTTGAAGTTGCTGGTAGCTATCCGGTAGATCTTCACCGCCAGGTCGCCCTCCTTCCCTACGGCATAGAATATGTTGGCCTCCTTGCCGGTGCTTATAGGCCCGCCGAGGGCGTCGATCACACCTTTGCTCGCAAGAGCGTAGAGGTTCATCAGAGCACGGCGGTCAAATACATCGTCTTTAGTCTTGAAGTCGTCGGCTTCCTTCGTCCGCACACGCATCAGATCTATCTGAGCATCGATCTTCTTGAGCTTCTTGGATTCGATCATACGGATTCTTTGAGGTATCCCTTGCGCTTCAGCCAATCAACCTGAGGTCCGGTATACCTCCAGACGACATCGGCCTTCGCGTCTTGAAACGACCAGGGAACCACTATCACAACATCGCCTTCTCTGATCCATATCCTCTTCTTCATCTTGCCGGGTATCCTGCCCATCCTAACCTTCCCATCCAGGCACCTGACCCTCAATCGGTTGGAACCGAGCAGAGTGTCTACGTAACCAAAGACCTCCCGATCATATTTTCGAGGGACGCGTGCCCCGGTCACCACGGCAGGCTGTGTGTTTCTCATCCTTTTTTTGCTTCTCCAATTAGCCAGTATATCACCTCTAATGATTTATCTTGCTTCTGATCCGATATAGTCGACCTGAGACCGTTCGGCACTTCCAAATACATCGTATGATAGTTAAAGGTTGTGACAACCAAGTAAATGCTCGCTTATGCTCGCATTTACTTGAGCACATAAAGTTATACTTTATGTACAACAAGAAAATCCACCATTCGGCCGGATCTACTCGAAGTATATAATGTTATACATTATATATAACGAGAAGTAGATGGGCCCGACGCGATTCGAACGCGTGATCCCCGCCGTGTGAAGGCGATGTCATAACCACCTAGACCACGGGCCCGCGTTTGTCCCATCAGAGTGTCTATTTAATTACTTTTCCCTACATCGTCTGATCCAGGGCATTGGAGGAGAACCCTTTAAATAATATAATACACGACACTCAGCAGATGGATCTGAGCAGTCAGCTATCAGCGTTCAGGAACGCCAAGCCTCTGTACATCTTTTATGAACGTCTTCTCAAACGGGAGGTCATGAAGGCGATGGGTATCGAGCACGTGGCCATCATCCAGGACGGAAACCGGAGGTACGCCCGGCGGACAGGGATCGCCAGCTACGCTGGCCACGAACTAGGTGCGGGAACCACAGAAAGGGTCTCCAGCTGGTGTCTGGATATGGGGATAAAGCACCTCACGGTCTACGCATTCTCCACGGAGAACTTCGATAGAGACGAGGAGGAGAAGCGGTACCTCTTCGGCCTGATAAGGCAAAAGCTCCTGGATCTCTGCGTCTCGGAGCGCATACACAAGAATGAGGTCAGGGTGAGGGCCATAGGGAGGACCGACCTCCTGCCAGGATGCCTCCGGGAGGCCATCAACAAGGTAGAAGAGGTCACCAAGGGTTACGATCGTATGTACTTCAACGTGGCCCTGGCTTACGGGGGGCAGTGCGAACTCGTGGACGCCACCAAGGCTCTGGCAGAGAAGATCCGAGAGGGGACGGTCAAGGCCGCAGAGGTGGACGAAAACCTGATCAGCCAATACCTTTATCCACAGGGCGACGTCTCCGTGCCCAAAGTTGATCTCATAATAAGGACGGGAGGAGAGGCCAGGACATCCAATTTTCTTCCCTGGCAGGCCAACGGGAACGAGTGTGCCGCCTACTTCTGTGCGCCTTACTGGCCCGAGTTCAGAAAGATAGATTTTCTCAGGGCCTTAAGGACCGCCCAGGCCAGAAGTTAAGGGTACCTAAATCAATAGGCTTAATTATCATTAGTACGGAGTTTGCGACGGTGTCCCGATGGGGTAGTGGATATCCCGGAGGCCTGCGGTGCGGACGATCGGCGCAGAGAGCCTCCAACCCGGGTTCGAGTCCCGGTCGGGACGTTCTTTATTGTACATAAATTATAACTTTACTCGAGTGCATCAAGCTCGTTGGTCGGTGATTAGATGGTACTGGATAGTTTGGGCGGGTCTCTGCGAGGAGCGCTGAAGAAGCTAGCTTCTGCGAGCAGGATAGATAAGCAAGTGGTGGACGAGGCTGTCAAGGACATCCAACGTGCCCTCTTGCAAGCAGACGTGAACGTCAAGCTGGTGATGAACCTATCCAATAGGATCAGGGAACGAGCGCTGAGCGAGAAACCCGCTGCGGGGATGATCCCCCGGGAGCACGTCATCAATATCGTTTATCAGGAGCTAATAAGCCTCGTGGGGAAGAGCACCGAGATCGCCCTCCGAGAACAGAGGATCATGCTGGTGGGCCTCCAGGGGAGCGGCAAGACCACCACCGCGGCCAAGCTGGCCACATTCTTCCAGAGGAAAGGGCTCCGACCGGCGGTGATCTGCGGCGATACCTTCCGGGCAGGGGCCTACGACCAGCTCAAGGCGCTCTGCGAGAAGCAGGGCATAACCTTCTACGGAGACAAGGGCAACCCCGACGCCCCCGGGGTAGTCAAAGACGGGCTGGAAGCCACCAAGAAGCATGACGTTCTGATCATAGACACCGCAGGCAGGCACGCCCTGGAAGCCAACCTGATCCAGGAGATGAAGGACATTCATGCAGTGACCCGTGCGGACCAGAAGTTCCTGGTGATGGATGCGGCCATAGGCCAACAGGCCAGCGATCAGGCCAGAGCCTTCGACGAAGCGGTGGGCATCACCGGGGTCATCATCACCAAGCTCGACGGAACCGCGAAGGGCGGTGGGGCCCTGAGCGCCGTCTCCGAGACGAACTCCTCGGTGGCGTTTATAGGGGTTGGAGAGACCCCCAACGACCTCGAGCGATTCGAGGCGGACCGGTTCATCTCCAGGCTTCTGGGTATGGGCGACATCAAGAGTTTGATCGAACGCGCCCAGGAAACCAAGCTGGAAGAGGAGATCGACGTCGAGGCCATGATGAGGGGCAAGTTCACCCTCAAGGACATGTACAAGCAGATGGAGGCCATGAACAAGATGGGCCCCCTCAAGCAGGTCATGCAGATGCTCCCTCTGGGCGGGATGGGTATAGATATCTCTGACAAAGACTATCAGACCACCAAGGATAAGCTGGATAGGTACCGGGTGGCCATGGACTCCATGACCGATGCCGAGCTGGAAGACCCTAAGATGGTGACCAGCTCCCGGGTCAAGCGCATCTCCAGAGGTAGCGGCACCCCGCCCGAGGTGGTTAGGGAACTTTTGAAGTCTCACCGGGCCATGAAAAAGGCGCTGAAGGGCATGCGAGGCATGGCCGGCGGCAAGATGAACATGAAGCGCATGATGAAGAAGCTCGGCCCCATGATGGGCGGCAAGATGTAGGACGCGATTATATTCCCGGCGACCGTTGACGCGAACCGTCGACCGTCCCCGACCAGACTCTGCCCACGTCGTCGCAGGCGTCGTAGCGTCCCGATGCCGATTTGTCCCCTGTGTCCCCTGCGTCGATGGTCAGTCTGTATAAGCCGGATCCACCGACCGGTACCAAACTCAGGTTCAGGTTCCCGTCGAGAACCGTGCCGCTAGCCCCTATCGGGCTCGTGCCGTTATCCGAGGTCAGGTTTCCGCGTCCGAAGACCACATCACCTGACCGGGCCAGGTCCAGGTCGATCTGCCTGCCTGCGCTATCGCATAGAGACAACGACCACCGTTCTGCTGAGTCCTTAGGTTGGTCGACGTTTGGATCCGGCATGCTCATATCCATGCCGAGGTCGCCGACCCCTAGCCATTCCGGGCCGCCTACTGTGCACAGGGAGCGCTTGCTGCAAGCACCCTCCGCGGTGGTCTGAAAGGCGAAAGAGGCGAGTAAGACTGCGACTATCAATAGCAACAGAGTCCTGGATCTCATTCTCATCGTTTCATGAACCTCCTGGCCACCGTCATACGCTTACCAGGTATACCCTGCGGCCTTTGGTGCAGCTCGGTCCATGCCCGGTGTCGGCAGACGACGCTCGCCCGAGACCGTCCCTGCCCACCTGGCGCCAGCAGGCGAATAAGCAGAATAGCTTCCCCGGACCGGTCTGGTGCTCATGTCCAGCCTGAGCCGGTACATGTTTACTCCGTCCAGGGTGATCAGACGGACGTCCAGCAGGTTGCCCATCATCGACCCTCCGGCGGCGACCGTCTGCGCCCTGCCGTTATAGATCATGGTTCCCTGCCCGAAGACCTCTCCGTCGACCTGATAGAGCACCAGGTCTGCATACCTGGTTGTGCTGTCCTGCAGGGTCAAAGACCAGGACCCAGCCGCCGGACCCCATATGGAAAAGGGTTCGCTGTAGTCGTAATAGTCGTAACCGCTGATGATCCTCATATATTCCTGGCTGTGATGCACGTCCACTATCCCCAGATCGGTTATCCCCAGATAGTCTTCCTGGAACTCCTCCTGAGAGGAGGCCGCCAAGGATAAACCCACCAGGATCAGCACCGATATTAGACCCCACGTTAACCTCATCTTCGTAACCCCCACCAAACGAGCGAATCCGGATAAATAGAGGAGAGGTCGTTGCCTCTCCAGCATAGGTCTCTCAGCCCAGGGTCTGCCCGCTGGACCTCCACCTGCCGCCTATGGTGATCGTCCTGTCATCGCTGGATAGCGATGTTCCTGCCTGGGCCGGATAGGCTTTCCTGCTGCCGTAACAGCTCCCGGTCCGGGGCAGCTCGCCCACAGCGTAGACTGTGTAGGATCCCCTGACGGTCCCGGACTCGACGTCCAGATCGAGCCTGTACATGCAAGACCCGCCCATGGTGACCAGGCGGAGGTCCAGTACGTTGCCCGCAACCGACCCTGCGGCGGTGATCTCCCTGCCGATCAAGCCCTCGGTCATGGTTCCGTAACCGAAGACCTCCTCACCGTACTGGGACAGGTCCAGGTCCGCGTATCTCATCACGCCGTCCTCGAGGGTCAACGACCAGCTGCCCGCCACCGGGACCGTCGGTCCCGAGGTCGAGGAGGGTGCTCCCAGCGCGGTTCCTGCAGGCACCCCCGGACTCATCCCCGTAGCCGGGTTGAGGTAGCCGATGTCCTCACCTGCCCAGGCGCTATGCAAATCTTCTCTGACTTGACTTTCAAAGATGCAGTGAAAAACAATATCAAGCAACCCAATCAATGTATGGCCTGTCAAAACATAAGCGCTCTTGCTATTGATTTACTTAATTTGGCATAAATTCTCCCAAATCCAGCAAAGAGAATAATC
>JAUWQF010000073.1 GCA_030611205.1 Methanothrix sp. | reverse complement strand
CGTCTTGCGCATCGGATAAGTGTCAAACTTAGCGTTCAGGACTATAATCTAGCAGAGGTGGTTGGTCGCTGCAATGTGTTCTTTGTTATACATGTAGTGGTCCTTCACTCCAAGGAAATTTTGGATCCCATAATTATTGGCAATTTTGGAGGGGGGTCCGGAATGGGAACTTTACCCTGGTCGTGAAAATCTTTGATCGCCCGGAGGATCCCACGCACGTCTTTATGTGCGCTCTGGGCACTTTGTGCGCGACGCTCGGGCACATTTGGGGCATGTTGTGCCAACGGTGGCGGCGCGTTCAGGGGATGCGAGTACGTTCTAGAGAAGATCAGGAGTTATGATCACATCTTGAAGAGAGAAAGAAAGAAAAAAAACGGTGAGGTGAAATAGAAGCAAGGGTTAAGCTCAGGATATTCCAGATGGGTGATCACACGATCGGTATCAAGTGTATCTTCTTCTCGGCGTCCCGGGTTATGTAATAGGGCTCGGTGCGGGGGATCAGACCGTAGATACATAGCCCGCCGTTCAGCTCCTTTATCACGAAGTAAGTATCGACCATGTGAGTCATCATCCTGATGCTCTTCTGCCCGGTCTTCATCACCACCACGTTGACGTCGTCGGTCTCGTTCCACTTTTGTAAGATGCAGTTGGTCATATTCACTATATTCTCGTACCCGAAGGCGAACTCTACGGCATCGAGCCCCACCACGTTGAGGATGGGACGGCCTGTTCTTCCCCTCAGCTCGTCCCACTGTTTGAACCGGGTCTGGTACCACTGGTCCAGGTCGCCTTCGGGTTCTAGGATCCGCACGTTGGAGGGCACGAAGACATCCTTGGGGCTGAGCTGATAACCTATGCTGGGCACGATGTGCAGGCCTCTGCCGTTCTTCACCGAGTTGGTGACCAGCGCGGTCAGGAGGGGGTAGTACCTCTTGCCCACCCCATGATCGATCTCCAGAAGGTTGCACGACCCGTACTTCAACCCGCCGATAATCTCGTCCAGATCGGGGATGCCGGTGGACATGCGATCGTCGGAAAGATCGGGTATCCTTTCCATATCGCAAAATATCTGGGCGTCGATGCTCTCCTGGGAGGGTTCGAAGTACTGGAACCTGCCGTCGTGGAGGGTGCACGTGTACGTTTTATGATGTATCTCCACCCCTCTCAGCTTGTCCAGCTTGATCTCCCTGACGTATCGGGTCATCATATCGACGGGTCTGAGTTCACCGGAGGATGACGGTCCCTGTATCTTGAACTGCTCCAGGATCACCACCCCATCGACGATGTAATCCAAGGGCATCAGGTCTGCAGACTCGCTCACGAATATTAGATTAATGCCCAGGTCGCGGACGAACTCGCAGATGCTCTGCTCCAGGCTGTGCTGGGCGTCTCCCAGGACGTGCGAGGTGTAGTTGATCACCGCGTCCCAGCTATCTATGACGACCATGGGCTCGTCCATCTCCTCGGCATCATCGAAGAAAACTCTGAATACGTCCAGAACCGCTTCGTAGCTGGGTCCCTCGAGCTCGACCATCTTCAGGCTCTTGGACAGCATGTTCTGTGTGGCGTTGATGACGTTGCCGGGCGGGAGAACCTCGCCGATCCAGGGAAACATGGCATAGACCCGCCGAGGATCGACCCGGGTAGAGATGTACATCCCGTTCGTCTTTTTGCATATGGTGCTCATTATCTCGAAGGCCAGGGTGGTCTTTCCCGTGCCGGGTAGTCCCTTAACCAGGAGCGTCTGCCCCTCCTCAACCTCGAAGAAGGCCTTGATCTCGGATGGTATGCGCATCTTATGCATCATGCACCTACAATGCTAACAGGTAGCACGCGCCAATTATATAAGATTGGTCCTCTTGTGTTCCAGTTCATATTTAGATATCGAGTGCCGTTATTTTTCGTCCGACCGCTGAACGCCCTTCTGTTGTATGCACATCTTCATAAGCTCGGCGAGGTTGTCCACCTTATCCGGTTTCACCCTGAAAGACATGGAGATTATCACGTCCTCCGATATCTCCTCCAGCTGACCTATGACCGATAGAGGTACAACTATTACCTTGCCATCGCCGTCCACTTTTGACCACCCGGACCCGGCAAAGCTGATCTCCGCTTTCGCACGCGCCTCCTCACCCTCTGGCTCGACGACCCGCCAGAGCTTGGAGGGCCCCACCTCTGCAAACTCGCACTTGCCCTCAGATTTGAGCACCGAGAGGTATTTTATGGCAGTAGTCTTGCTGACACCTGCTTTTTTAGCCACGTCTACGGTGGTCAGCCCCACCTCAGAGTCCTCGATAACTTTCAGTATCCGTTCCTCATAAGATGCCATCTTCTAGACAAACCCTCCCACAGCGATCTTTTCTAGCACTTTCCAAATTAATAGTCATCTAATCCTTTTTAAAGGCTGCGTAGAGATTTAAACCATAAGTGGAATTACTCCCCAATGAGCGATGCCCCTCCAGGTCTTTCAACCGACGAAAGATCCCGTGACCCCTACGATGTCCGCACCTGGCCGTCGATCCGTGGCGATTATTCTGTGGGCGACCCTGGTTCACGGATAGCTGTGGTGACCCTGGCCAGCCAGTTTCAGGTGGAAGGCGCAGCCATCTGTGGACCGTGCAAGACCGAGAACCTGGGGGTGGAGAAGGTGGTGGCGAACGTAATATCCAACACCAACATCCGCTTTCTCCTGGTCTGCGGGTCGGAGTCCAAAGGTCACCTGCCCGGTGATGCCATCCTGGCGCTTCACAGGAACGGGATAGACGAGAGCGGGCGGATCCTGGGGTCGAGGGGGGCCATACCCTTCATCGAGAACCTGCCTCCCGAGGCCGTATCCCGGTTCCAGCGCCAGGTGGGGGTGATTGATCGGATCGGGCACACCGACGCCGAGGAGATCGCCGGGCTGGTCCAAGAGCACCGCGCCCGGTCCGGGCCTTATCCCGAGCCGCCTATGGAGGTGGTGAAGAGGCGGACCAGGACCGCAGCCATGGTAGGCGGAGACGGCGACGTTTTCCTGGGGGCCGGGGTCCAGCTCGACTCCTCGGCCTGGGCAGTTGTGGAGGTCGCCTCCCGATGAACGATCTCCTCCGGCCTCGACATCCCACGAAGAAGACCGTTTCAAAACCTGACCGGAAACCAGCCTCCATCCATCCAACTTTTATCTCATGAACTCAGAGGCTGGAACCGATGCAGGTCTATTTTCGGGGGCGACTCCGGTCTGATCTCCAGCCCCTCGCCAGGAGGATCGAAGGCTTGCACCAGGAGAGGATCGAATGAGCGAGCAGAGGTTCGATAAGGGCATCTTGTTGATGCACATGGAGCGGTTTGACGAGGCTGTCGATTTCTTCAACGAATTTGTGGAGACCCATCCTTCGGATGGCGCTGCCTGGCAGAAGCTGGCCGCCTCTTACGTCGGTGGGGGCGATACCGAAGAGGGGCAAAGATGCGCAGAGATAGCTCTGGAACTGGACCCAAACGATCCCGAGGTCCTGGTCCTCCTGGGCAGCATTCATTCTCTCTCGGATCGAGATGATGGAGCGCTGGACTACTTCGACCGGGCCATCGAGGCAGATCCGGTACTGATCAGAGCCTGGATCTCCAAGGTGGTGACCCTCAGGTCCCTGGGAAGGGTCGAGGAGGCGAAGGATTCTTATCGGCTGGGCGTGATGGCGGCCCCCACCCTCAGAGACCCGGAGTACTGGAGCGATGTGGCAGGACCACTCTACGATGAGGGGATGATCGAGGAGACGATAGAATTATTCGATTTCTTGCTGGAACTGGAGCCGGAGGAGATCGTCTACAAGTTCAACAAGCTCGGTCCTCTCGCCAGGATGAAGCGGTACGATGATGTCCTCGACCTGGTCGCCGAGGTCATCGAGGCTGCGCCCGCAGCCGTGCCCGCATGGATGGTGAAGGGCATCACGCTCCTGGCCCTGGGGCGGTACGATGAGGCGGTAGACTGTTTCGACCGGGTCCTCAAGATAGATCCCTTCAACGCGGACGCTCTCGATATGAAGAGGAAGACGCTCCAGTATCTTGAGAAGACGGGTTAGACTCAGGTCCCGGATCTGCAGGGTTCAACGAAGGATCCTCAGGCCGGTTCCTGATTATCAGGTAGATTTTTGATCCGGAAGATAGAACACACACCAGGGAGGCGGTATAGCTGTACAGGTTTGCCAGGGAACAATTGGTGGCCAACGTGGCCGGGGTGAAGATCGGCGGCCAGCCCGGTGAAAACCCCGCGGCGCTCTGCGGCACCATATTTTACAAGGGCCATAAGATCCTAGAGGACGAGGATAAAGGCGTCTTCGATCAAGACGGCGCCGAGATCCTGATCAACAGACAGGCCGCCCTCTCCGAGGAGACCGGCAACCCGGCAGTGCTTCACCTCTACGCCAAGACTGCAGCAGCCTTCCGGAGATACTTGGACTTCGTGGATTTGATCTGGGATGGCCCGCTCATCCTGGACTCGGCCGATCCCCAGACCCGATCGAGCATGGCCAACCTCGTCTCGGAGATCGGCTACGCCGACAGGTCGATCTACAACAGCATCAGCCTGGGGATGAGAAGACCGGAAGAAGATGCTCTGGCCTGCTCGGAGATCGATTCGGCCATCCTCTTGGCCTACAACCCCGCCGACTCCAGCGTGGAAGGCACTCTGAAGGTTCTGGAAGAAGGCGGTTCCGGCCGCCAGAGAGGCCTGGTCGACCTGGCCAGGTCCGCGGGCATGACCAACCTCCTCATCGATCCCGGCGTGGTCCCCATGGGCGACGGCGCGGGAAAGGCCCTCCGGGTCTCGGTGGTGGCCAAAGCCCGGCTGGGGTTGCCCGTGGGCTCGGGGATTCACAACGCCGTCAGTGCTTGGTCTTGGCTGCGGGAGAAGGACGCCCTGGTCAGGAGATGCTGCGACTCGGCATCCGCCGCCCTCCAGATCCTGTCCGGTGGAGACTTCGTCCTCTACGGCCCCATCGAGAACGCCGGCACGGTATTCCCCGTGGCTGCCATGACCGAGATTTTGGTCTCCGAGGCGGTCGACGACCTGGAGATCGTGCCCGCTGCCGGTCATCCGGCCCAGAGGCTGGTCTAAGTTTGGTCTGATTTATATAGCCAGTCGCCCAAGGAAACATATGCACCTCACCAGAGAGGAGGAGCTGATCTATCAGGGCGAGGGTGGGGATACAAGGAGGAGGTCGATGGAGATCCTGGTCGCCCTGGGGGACATCTATGGAGCAGATCGGCTCATCCCCGTGGCCAGCACCCAGATAGCCGGGGTATCTTACAAGACCCTCGGCGAGGCCGGACTGGAGTGGATATCCGACCTCCGGGGGACGGTGGTGGTTCCCAGCATCCTCAACCCGGCGGGCATGGACCTTTGCCGCTGGCAGGAGATGAAGATCGAAGAGGAGTTCGCCCGCCACCAGCTGGAGGTCATCGAGGCCTACCGGCGCCTGGGCATATCACCAGACTGCACCTGCACCCCCTACAACCTCCGACCGGACGCGGCACGTCCCGGTGAAACCCTGGCCTGGAGCGAATCGTCGGCGGTATCCTTTGCCAACTCGGTGATAGGAGCGAGGACGAACCGGGAAGGCGGTCCTTCGGCCCTGGCCGCGGCCCTGGTAGGAAAGACGCCGAGGTACGGTTACCATCTGGACGAGAATAGGGTCCCTACCCACAGGGTAAAGGTGGAGGCCCACCTGGAAGGCTCCGATTACGGCGCTCTGGGGTATCTGGTGGGCAAGATAGTGGGGGGTGGCGTTCCTCGTTTTGTCTTCCGCCAGCGGCCGACGCGCGATGAGCTGAAATCTCTGGGCGCGGCCCTGGCCGCCAGCGGGTCGGTGGCTCTCTACTACTTCGACGAGAATGTCCCGCCTGCTCAAGACGAGATCGAAGAGATCATCGTGAGCCCAGCGGACGTCAGAGAGGTCTACGAGAAGAACTCAGCCGATGAAGACGTGGACATCGTGGCCATCGGCTGTCCTCACTGCTCCCAGAAAGAGCTGGAACGGCTGGCAGACCTGCTGGCCGGCAAGAAGGTCCATCGAGAGTTCTGGATCTGCACGGCACGGGGGATCGCAGAAAGGTGCCCACGGCTGGTGGAGAAGATCGAAGGGAGCGGGGCCAGGATATTCTGCGACTCTTGCATGGTGGTCTCGCCGGCCAGCGAACTGCACCGGAAGATGATGGTAAACTCCGGAAAGGCCCTGGCCTACATACCCGGGATGTGCAAGATCGAGGCGGCCTTCGGCACCCTGGAAGACTGCGTCCGTGTGGCTGCGGAGAGGGTTTGAATGGAGATCAGATGTCACCGCGTATCGGGAGGGCGGTCCGCCGGAAAAGCCCTGGTCACCAGGGAGCCAATATCGTTTTTGGGGACCGTGGACCCCGATACGGGGATGGTGGTGGACCCCGGTCACGAGCTGTACGGTCGATCCATCGGCGGCAAGGTGCTGATATTTCCAGAAGGAAAAGGATCTACCGTAGGATCATACGTGATCTATCAGCTCAAGAAACGGGGCGCAGCCCCGGCTGCCATGATCAACCTCCAGTCGGAGCCCATCGTGGCGGTGGGAGCCATAATTAGCGGCATACCCCTGGTAGATAGGGTACCCGAAGATCTTCTCTCCATAGAGGACGGAACTGAGGTGGTGGTGGACGCGGACGAAGAGGTCGTGAGGATCGAAGAGCCCTCTGCTTGACCGTCAGTCGTTCTTTTTCTCCGCCGCCGCCATCTCGTAGGCAGTTATGGCGTCAGTCCTGGTTACGATCCCTATGAGCTTTTTTGGGTTCTCCCTCTCCACCACCGGCAGCCTTCCCACGTTGTTCTCGTAGAGGCGGTCCATGATCATCTTCATGCCTTCGTCGGGATAGGCAACGATGACCTCTTTCACCGCCACGTCACCCACCAGGATCTCGCCCTGTCTATCGTCGGGTACCTCGCGAACGTCGTCGAAGGTGATAATCCCTTTCAGCTCACCATCCCCAACTACAGGAAACCCTTTGCAGTTGTACCGGATTATCTTGTCTCCCACCTCACTAAGGGTCATCTTCGGGCTCACCGTTACCACATCACTCACCATCGTGTCTCTGACCAGGACCCTGTCCAGCACCGCCTCGCTCACGTCCAGCTTAACCCCTTTCTTTCTCAGTTTCAGGGTGTACATGGAAGATCCTCTCAGGATGACACGGGCCAGTCCGTAGCTGGTTGCACAAGAGATCATCATGGGAAGAAGCATCCTGTAGTCGGTGGCCATCTCCGGGATCATCACGATGCAGGTCAGAGGCGCTCCTGCCGCTCCTGCGAAGAGAGCTCCTGCACCCAACAGGGCGTAAGTGGCGACGTGAGGTCCTGCCGGGGGAAATACCTGGCCGAAGATCAGGCCCATGGCCGCACCCATCATGGTGCCCAGGTAGAGGGTGGGACCGATGGCGCCGCCGCACCCTCCCGATCCCAGGGTGGAGGCGGTGGCCAGGGCCTTCACCAGGGCGAGGACGACCAGCAGAAGGATGATCCCTGTGCCTTCAGAAGTCGCTGCGCTCGATACCTGCTCCAGCACCCGGCCTATCCCGTCGTATCCGATACCCATTATCCCGTAGTCCAGCAGATATAGACCGGCCACACCGGATACCAGCCCGCCCAGGCCTGGTATCAGCCACTTATTCAGAGGGATATGATCGAAGATACTCTCTGTGGCGTAGAGCAGTCCCACCCAGAGGCTGCTCACAACGCCGAAGACCAGGCCCAATAGGAAACATAACCAGAGCTCGGTTAGGGTCAGGCCCAGCGGCGGGATCGCGAAGGCCGGGTTCTGCCCCAGGAAAGAGCTGGCGACGGCCGCGCCCATCACCGCGGAGATGAGGATGGGAACAGAGTCCACTATCCTGAACCGCCTGATAATCACCTCCATCCCCAGGATGGCGCTTCCCAGGGGGGCGTTGAAGGTCCCTGCGAGACCCGCTACCAAACCGCAGATGGTCAGGATCTGAACGTCGTTGACGGTGAGCCTCAGACCCTGGCCGACCAGCGAGCCGAAAGAGGCTCCTATCTGAGCGATGGGGGAGTCCCGGCCTGCGCCCCCCCCGCTCCCGATGGTCACTGCCGAGGCAAATAGGATAAGCAGGCCAGCCCTTTTTCTGATCCGGCCGCCCTCGGTGTGGAGCGCTTCCATCACCACCGGGATCCCGTCGCCCTTAATCTCCGGCGCCAGACGGAATATCATTATGCCAGCGACCAGCCCTCCCAGGACGGGGAGCAGCACCAGACCTTTGTCACCGGGAAGGGCGGTGAGGACGGGACCGAAGAATAAGTGATGGAAAAGATCGATCAGCTTCCTGAATAGCACGGCCACCAGACCGCCTGCTACTCCCACAGAGATGGCCAAGACGTCCAGCACCAGCCACCTGTTCTCGTCCAGCCGATCGAATAACCAAGCCCTCACGGTATCACTTCCGGTAACGAGAGCGAAATATAAAGAGGTTCTGTCGCCTAACGGTGATCGGTACCCTTTTATGATCGCGCTGCAACCCATGCCCAGGTTGACACCATGTTCAAGATCGGTTTTATCAAGCTTGGAAACGTGGCATCATCGCTGGTAGCCGACCTGGCGCTGGACGAGATCGCCGAGAGGACCGACATCGAGACGAAGACCTTGGGCTTCGGGGCCAAGATGACCACGAAGGAGGCGGAGAGGTCTGCGGAGCTGAAGGCGTGGGATCCTCAGATGGTGGTAATAGTAGGACCTAACGCCGCCACCCCGGGCCCCACCGCTGCCAGAGAGCTGTACAAGGACGTACCCACCGTGGTAATCTCTGACGGTCCTGCCAAGAAGGACGCCAGAGAGGCTCTGGAAGCGGGGGGTTTCGGATATATCATCCTCCCTTTCGATCCCTTGATCGGAGCCAAACGCGAGTTTCTGGACCCGGCCGAGATGGCTCTCTTCAACGCGGACGGTCTCAAGGTGCTGAGTGTGTGCGGAGCCGTGAGGCTGGTACAGGAAGAGCTGGACTGTGCCATGACCAGCATAACCGCAGGAGACCTCGATCTGCCTCACATCTTGGCCAGTCCCGAAATATGTACGGAGAGGATGGATTTCCAGAACCCCTACGCCAGGGCCAAGGCCATGGCTGCTCTTCATCTGGCCCAGGCCACGGCAGGCATAAACGCCCAGGCCTGCTTCCGGCTGAAAGAGCTGGAACGTATCGCTCTTGCCGCAGCCACAGGTCACGAGGTGATGCGCGCTGCGGCAAAGCTGGCAGACGAGGCCAGGGAGATGGAGAAGGCCTCAGATACAGTATCCAGGAAGCCCCACGCCCGATCGGGCGCGCTGCTCAAGAAGACCGGGCTGCTGGAGAAGCCAAGCTCTCAGGCATGAATATATCTTGGACGGCATATTTCCGTGGTCCGGGGCAAGGGTTTTCATGTCCTCTTCTCTTGATGCAGCTCAACTCTGGCGCTGACGTCCCTCAAGACGTCAGCTCGTTGCACTCTTCACAGCTCAGGTTGCACCCCCAGGCAGGAGGCTGCCACCCAGGCGCTTGTTTCTCGCCATCGAACTCGCCTACGGTCACCGCCGCGCTTACGTAGACCGGTCGGACAGAAGTCCCGTCGACAGAACGAACACTGACGCGAGCCTCGTTGACGAAGGTCCCGCTTTGGAGCGCCTCGGTTCTGTATACGATCTTCTTCGTATCGAAAGACATGATATCGATCAGGTTCCAGGTGACAGTACCGTCCACGCAGGAGGACGGCGGGATCGAGGCGTCCAATACTTTGAGCACTTGGAGGACAGGGCGGGATATCCTAATAATTCCAAATTTTTTATTTTGGCCAAGTTCTTAGTTGTCATGCATCTATTGATTAAAACCATTATCAAGCGAGTGATTCTGAGGGAGCTAAACACATACTATCTCCTTATTTCAACCGCTAATGAACGCTAATGAACGCTAATATTTTCTTTTAATTGTACATAAAGTATAACTTTATGTGCTCAAGTAAATCCGACCGAAGGGAGGATTTTCTTGTTCGCGTGCATTTGCGGTTCCTCTGACCATTTACATAGCGCTTCCATCTGAGTTTAGTGTACCGAAGTTGACAATAAGTCCAAGC
Organism: Methanothrix sp.; assembly: GCA_030611205.1. GTDB lineage: Archaea > Halobacteriota > Methanosarcinia > Methanotrichales > Methanotrichaceae > UBA204. The sequence goes on along the minus strand of JAUWQF010000073.1, from coordinate 477 downwards.
GGAAGATTGGTAGCTTTCAAGTAATTGAGCAGTTGCGCTTCTTCGATTCCGGTAATTGCCTTGATGGCCTTTATCTCGACCACAATCCGGCCATGGCACAAAAAGTCCGCGACGTACTCATTTTTCCACCCCCTGCCTTTGTAGGAAATCGCTATCCGCTTTTGGGGCACATGGGCACTCCGACGGTCAGCAAGTTCAATCTCCAAGGCTTCCTGATAAACGGCCTCCAGAAAACCGCATCCCTGTTGGTTGGACACTTCTATCGCCACACCCACAATTTGATAAACCCAATCCCTCAGAATCTATTCGCGTTCATTCGCGTTCATTAGCGGTTTTTCCCTCCGATCTTCACGTCCACGATCGTCATGGTGTCGTTGCCGAAGATGTCCACCACCGCGACGGAAGAGACTTCTTCCACATTCATCGACGAGCCCCCCCATCGCGTCTTCGCGTGCCCCCCACTTTCTTATTCACGCG
>JAUWQF010000177.1 GCA_030611205.1 Methanothrix sp. | reverse complement strand
CGTCTTGCGCATCGGATAAGTGTCAAACTTAGCGTTCAGGACTATAATCTAGCAGAGGTGGTTGGTCGCTGCAATGTGTTCTTTGTTATACATGTAGTGGTCCTTCACTCCAAGGAAATTTTGGATCCCATAATTATTGGCGATTTTGGAGGGGGGTCCGGAATGGGAACTTGAAACATTTGCACGGTATCAAAACTCAGATAGTTGCCGATTTCTGTTAAGATTAGGCAAGTTGTTCAGATTCCATCCCCAAAATCATGTGGGGTTAAGGTTTTAAGATATACGGACGCTGTGAGCATACTTGGAAAAAATGATGTATTATCTTATCATACGAAGGGAACATTTTTATCAACTGCCCGTGCTTAAGAGGATGGTGGTGAAATAACATGAAGCAATTTTACCTCTTGATCCTGGCCATCATGGGAATGGCCACCCTGGCCTCGGGCCACGTGCTCTACGCCGAGTATCCCCAGGATATCTCGGCAGATTCCGAGGTGGACGTATGGATAACCTACGGCCACCTCGGTGGTGATAAGACGGTTCCTGACCTGTCGGTTGCCGAGGTGGTATCGCCTGATGGCGACGTGAAGGAGTTGGACCTGGACGAGTACATAGATGGCCTGACAGCTACGGTCGAGATCGGTGAACCCGGATGCTACATCCTGGACCTCCAGATGGAGCCATACTTCTTCGATCCTAAGTGGTATGGGATAAGCAGTGATAAAGAGCTCACTCCGAACTACGGCAGAGGACTGATGGCGGCCGAATCCGGTGACAATTACGACTGGTCCTCAGGCGAAGGGCTGGAGATCGTTCCTCTGGTGGACCCTTACCGCCTTGAGGCAGGATATGAGTTCCAGGCAGAGGTCTTCTGGAACGGCGAGCCCATCGATGGATACTACAACGCCATGATAGCAAGAACGCCCAGCGACCTGCTCACCATCCAGTGCGCCGTGGAGTGTGAGGTGGAAGGAGACTCTGAAGACGGCGAGATAAGCTTCGAACTCACCAGGCCAGGCCTGTGGGTGATCACCTTCTTCGCGAGTACGGTCGAGGAGAGCGGGACCTGGACCGCGACCAGCGACGATCCCGAAGGGCATTATACCCAGGGAGACGAGCTGGAGTACGACGCCATCGCGTCTACGGCTTATCTGACCTTCTGGAGCGGCTAAAGCGTAGAACTATCCGAGGATGATAAGATGAAGATTATCGCCTTGCTGGCGTTATTTACGCTTCTGAGTGGAGGCGTGGCCAGCGGTCACAATATGTTCGTCGGACAACGGGTGAACGTGGACATCTGTGCCCTCCGGCATTATCTTCAGCTTGGCGACAACTCCACCGGGGTGATTACCTATGACGGTGAGCCCGTCTCTGCCGAGTCCTCTGTCTGGTATTGGACCTGGAGCGATTCGGCCGGGAGTACGAGTTCGGAGGGCACAAAGCTGCCCTGATCGCCAAGGAGTCCCTGGATCCTGACTTGAAGATGTGTTTCTTCCGGCGCGCCAGGGCTCTGGTGATGCCCTGTGGAGGGTTGATCCTGTCTACAGATGAATGATAACCTGCGCCGGGTCTCGGTTGCGAGGGCCTGGCGTCATGTTCCAGATCGCATTGAGTTCAAACGTTCTCGATGAATTGGATTAACAGTTGGGTCAGCTCAGGTTCCAGCATATCTGGTTCGGCTGGATCGAAGCTGTGCAAGGTTCCCACAGACTTATCGCCCTTCTGTTCGATGACCGCTTTCCATTCTTCTTTTCTCACCCACACATTCACCTTTTCGCAGTGCCAGAGTATAAACTGACAGGAGACCTTGTACCCTTTTAGACGTCCTACGATGGACACGTCATGGAGGGACTCGCCCTGCAACCATCCTCCGATATGCTGCAACAGCGCCTGGGACAGAGGCACCACCATCTCCCGCAAATTATCTCGATCCCGCTTCAAGCGATAGGCATCGACCGCCTCGTTCAGACCGTCCACGATCTCGCTCTCCAGCCGCATCTTCCCGATCCGCTCGCCGGAAATATGATCGTAGGCGACGAGATCGAGATCTGCTATCTTGCGCAGAGCCGGTTCCAGTTCTGTTTTCTTCTGGCAATAGTGGTTGCAGGGCCGGCATTCCTCGGGTGGCTCCCCCTCCTCGGCCTTCACCTGCCATTCCTTGCGGAGCCGGATCCTGACCCTACGACGCCGAAGGGAGATGCCGCCCAGGGCGGCCAGGGCGACGGTGGCGGCCAGAACTATCCATATCCTCTCATTGGGCAGCACGTCCTTCCGGGGTTCTTCCGGCAGTACTTTCATCTTCCGGATGAAGATTCCCGGCAGCCTTGCTACGTTGTTCTCCTCATCTGCCTCACCAGCCACCGGATAGACTTCTACTATGAAGGTGCGCGTCGTTCCCCGCAGATCCTCGGGGATCTCCAGCCGTATCTCTGCCGTTGTGGTCTCGTCGGGAGCCAGCGCTGGAACCGAGTCAGATCCTTCGAACCCGCCGTGCTTTGAATCCCAGATGCGAACCTTCGTCTCCTTAGACTCGGCCTCCCCCAGATTTTCGATATCCACGTAGAATACTAAATCATCTTCT
>JAUWQF010000025.1 GCA_030611205.1 Methanothrix sp. | reverse complement strand
ACTCTTCCATGTTGAAAATCTCGTCCATGTTCTCGGCTAAGAGTATAACGGCAAAATCGCCGGACAACGGCAATGTATCGCAGCTAAAAGGAAATACGGAATTTAATTTTTTGCCGTCATAAAGTACTGGTTTAATACGTTTCGTAAGCTCAATAAATGAACATGCGGATGTCTTGATTTTTATAAATTTCCAGTATGGAATGGGGGAAATTAATTCTTCAATGTTATCTACGATCATGTTCACATAAGAGGAGCCGTTAAAACGAGCGTTATTTTCAACTGGAAATATCCCATCATCCGATACAATATAATCGATACCGACTACACCCCGATATCCGGATTCAGCCATATTGTTTACAATTTTTATAGATGTTTTGGTAATGTAATTTAAAATATCCGGTGAAGTTTTTGCTCCTTTGAGAGTACCAATGTGTACCATACCTTTTTCGATTATTTGATCCCGCATACCAATAGAGTTTATTTTTCCATCTCTGCTGATTACCCACTGATCATTCGGAGAAGACAAGACGTCCAGAAAAGGCTCAATGATAATAGATTTTTCGCCACTAATTGCAATTTCTTGATATATTTGTGAAATATCATTGCCCTGGGTCTTATATAACGACATACCAGCTTCACCCAAAGTACCGCGAATAATAACAGTCTTAGAGGATGCCAGATAGCCGTTAATAATGTATTCCATCTCTATACAATTTTTATTGTTTTCAGGATGCATTTCAAATACAGTACCTTCAACAACAGACACGCCTAATTGTCGGCAAACGGTCTTAAAGGCTGACTTATCATTATATTTTAGTGTTGCAACTTCAGTTGCTCCGAAAAGATCCGCGCCAAGAACTTTTGCAGCTTCAGTTTCCATGCGTCCTGAAAACCATGGCACATATACAGGTTTTTTCCCGATCTGCCGGATAATATTTTTAACAGGTTCAGGATTTGCAATGATAAGCTCCGAGAGAGTCATATCTCTTGACTGGGCATTATATTCAACAACATAATCTGATCCAAGGCCATGAGAACGCAGCCATGTATGATACGCATGATCCAGCTTTTCACGTAGAACTACCAGTTCATCCCCGCGTGCTACCGGAAGCGCTCTGTCACATATTGAATTAACAGATGCATCGCGGCGAGAGAACTGTGAAAAATTATCGGCTCCGTAAATAATTAACTCATTGTCATTCTTTGAGATACATTTCCTAAGTGACTGATAGCTATACATATATTGTGTTCCCTCTTTCCAGTTAATAATTGCTTCAATTTTATTGATATTTACTCTACAATATCCAGCTATAGATGACTGTCAATCCCAGAACATAAACCAGGAGGACATAAAACCACCTTCCTGCAAACTTTGGCGTTCGTACTGGTGCTAAATTAAAGATGGCCATAAACATCAACATTGCATATATAAATACTGAAAAGATCGGCTGGCTGAAAAAACCTTCAAACAAAAATACAAAAGCAAGAATAATGACATTGTTGTCAAGTGCCAATCCCCTGTATGTCGAATCATCGATCAGGCCGAATACGTTGAAATAACTCAACCGTATTGCGCTGGTAGCGACAATCACGAACGCTCCGGGCAGGAACCATGGATTGAATTCTCCATAGCTCAATAGAAAAACAGCGGGGCAAATTCCAAAACTTACAATATCTATCAATGAATCAAGCTGTCCTCCGAAAGCTCGATATTCATCTGTCCGTCCCTTCATCCGGCGGGCAATGATTCCGTCTCCCCAGTCAAAAAAAACAGCCCAGATCATTCCGATTATCGCAAACGGGAAATTCCCTAATATGGCATAGTATATACTTAAGACTGCACATAGCAGCCCTACAAGCGAACAGATATTTGGAAGGTCCCGGGCGAATGTGATCATTCCAGTCTGATGTGATCGTTTACGTAGCGAATCGTTCATCAGGATACTTCCACTCAATTCAAATCAATGATATCTGCCAATGCTTCAACTAATTTGCAATTTTCTGTTTCAGTACGGCTGGCAATACGAATATAACGGTCAGAATCAGGTAAAGTTTTGTCTTGAAGGTGTTTTATGTACATGTTATGCTCAATAAACAATGTCCGCGTGACTTCAGGGCCACTTTGTGCGTAATCCGGGAGGCGGCAGAATACATAGTTTGCATCGGGTTTATAAACAGTCATTCCCTGAATCGCACACAGGTTTTTATACAGATTGTCCCTGTCGGACCGTACCTGTTTACAGCTTTCGACAAACTCCTGTCTGTAATCGGGCAAGATCCGCAGAAACTCTTCGGAAAATCCGTTAATATTCCATATAGGTACGCCTTTTCTTACAGCTTCAACAAAACCCAGATTTGCAGTTAACATATAACCGATCCTGAGACCGCAGATACCGTAGGCTTTGCTCATGCTTTTAAGGATTACCATATTCGGATAACGTTCGATTTCATGTTCCAGAGTGGTTTGATCAGGATTAGGTGCAAAATCCATGAATGATTCATCGACGATCAGCATGCAGTCATGATTTGCAAGTTTTTGTGAAAGATTTATTAGATCGGACTTAGGAACCAGCATAGATGTTGGATTATTAGGTGATACCACAACCGCAATATCTGCTTTAATCCTGATCGCTTCAGCAGCAAACTTGTCTACATCCAATTGAAAAGATGGACATTCAAGAGGAAATTCGACTACCAGGCCTGCCGGCGCAGCATTCGCATATTCATTAAAAGAGGGTACTGGAACGATCAGCTTGCGGGATATATGGCCTGATATAATTTTGATAAGTTCTGATGCGCCGTTTCCTACAACGATTCGTTCAGCAGGCTGATGGATCAAATTGCCTATAAGACCGGCAAGATCATCCTGTGCAACCGGGTAGTTAAGGACAAGGTCATGAATTTTATTTTTAAAGTTTGTAAAAACTGCCTCTGGCGGGAAATATAGATTGTAAAGATAAGCATGATCTATAAACCCATGACGATGATAACCACCATGCTGTCCGGCAATGAAATCATATTTTTCAGCTTGAGTCACATAATTATACTGTGCCATGCATTCATCCCCTTGATTTGTTTTTAGGTGATAATTCGTTTTCTTGAATGTTCGCCTCACGAATCCGCTTTAAACTTAAAGAATTTGACTGAGGCAATGACCTTAATCTGGAAAGTGAACGAGTGACCATTTTCTGCCCCATGCTCTTAGTATGTTGAAAAAACGGTTTTGATATCCCCGAGGCATGCTGCGTGATATTGGAATGAATTTTTGTTTCATATTTATCTGCCGAAAATAGTTTCTCAGCCTCTGCCAGATCCTCAACTGTGTCTATTTCATACCATGGCTTGCCGTCAAAAGATACCATTTTAAGAGAAAGACTGCCATCTGCCACCATTTCCGCAAATACGGTTTCATAATAGTTGTTTACTCTACCGGCTGAAATGTACTGGTCCAGTATTTTTGTAATACTATGCCATGAAGAGAGCGAAAAACTGTAAATATTAACAGTCTTGTATCTGATCTCATCAACAGTCCCGGTAATACCGTTTTGAAATTTCTTAACATGTTGGGATTGATTGGCTGTGACAGTGGAACCATTCATCCACGGTTGCATGCGTGCAACGGCAATTCTGTCAGGACAACGCATGTCATCCAGAAGAGATACGTCAAAAACAAGATCACTTTCAACCAGCAGAAACGGCTCATCAATAATTTCACGGGCCATCCAGAGTGAATAAATGTTATTGGTTGTCTCATAAAGAGGGCTGAAAATATACTCGATTGTCATGCTGCCAGCCCGTGTTCCTAGAAACGCACGAATACATTTTTCCTGATGCCCTACGACCACAACAAGACGTTTGAAGCCTTGCTCATTCAAATTGATGACAAGTCGTTCAAGTATGGATGCCTCATGAACCATTGTGAGGCATTTCGGTGTGTCGCGTGTCAGAGGATAAAGACGACTTCCCTTTCCAGCTGCCAATAGTAATGCTGTAGTTACAACCCCATTATCACGATTGCAGTGGTTGGAATTCATCGCTTTCTTAATTGGCTGCTAATACTTAAATACCCCCCTCCTGATTACAGATTTCAAACCTTAACACCGCATTATCTAGGGAATATGTTCAGTTCAAGCGCCATATCCAAGTCAATGATCTTCTTTGGAACCTCTGTGATTATGCTATTCTCCCTAAAGCCCAAATGATAGACTTTGCTGTATTTTAATAACAGACCATGAGGGGAAATCCTCCGACTCAACCCAGCTTTCTTTAATACTCCTTCAAGTTTACAGTACACATAGAGAGATAAAAATGAAATGAATACGTGTCCAAATACACTCTCATCATCCTGGAGGTATAGTTTATCGGCATCTAAAGCTGTCTTGTAGGAATCAAATAGCTTCTCGATCCTCTCACGCTTTTTGTAGAGTTCATAAACTTCCTGTTCCTGTAGATCCTGATTAGATATTATGAAAATTTTCCCTGCTTTCTTAATTTTTTTCCTGAGCTGTTTCTTGTCAATATTCTTCTCGCCCAGTTTCTTGTATAGGGTTTTGCACTCTTCCAGCTTCAGATCCTGGTCTTCAAACAAGTAAAGATAGCGATCGTCAAGTTTTTTTCTTCCACACAATATCAAGCGGCCATGATAGCTAATATGTGCTTTTAGATGGATGCGAGTATCATAGTAGTGGCTGTTTCTTCTTGTCGGGAGCACATAGTTGATCTTTTTACCCGCCAGGAACTTCATAACATCCTCTGAAAAGAAACCTCGGTCAAGGACGAGAACCTTTCCATGGATATCAAGTTCGTTGATGGTGTTATACAGGGACTTAATGTCCCTCACACTGCCAGGTAAAGATCGGATATATGTTGGCAGCCCAGTATCTACACTACACAAAAGTGCAAGATCAATTTGAGGAACTTGTATATTGTCTTTGTTGTATCCCTTCTCTGCCTGCCTGATATTCATGGAGCGCGAGAACATCGTGCTCAGATCATACACAAGCTGATCGCTTTGATCTAGGAGCCCCCTAAAGACGATTTCCTGTCCAATCTTATCCACACCAACATTGTGTAGCACTTCCGAGAGATTCTTTGGGTTCAGACCGGGTTCAATAGATTCGGCGTTATAGAGTTTCTCCCACTCGTCCTTTACGCGTTTCAGTGGCACATTACAGGTGACTCGTACTATCGCAAGAGCATAGATCTCTTCCCAATAGTCGGGGAACCCTTCAATCAGTAGGGGCTTGAGATCGCTAATCGCCTTGTGGAGAAGCATTGAGTTGCCGTATTCCGAGACACTTCTTACATCCGAAGACTGGATCGTTTTCCTGTCACCAGGTTTAATGAGGCCTCTTTTTCGATTAAGTTTCCCGAGATACTTTGAGGTTTTTCTCGGTTTTTTGCGCTCTTTATCCCAGTATGTTGTTGAATGGTAGACGTAATAATTTTTCCCTTGTGTCTTGACCTCAAGACACTTTACACCTTTCTTTCTCTCTCCTTCCAACCAATCTTTTACCCATTGTTCCATATCCCCTATTTATGGGAATATGTAGTATATTAAACTATTGGTGTATGGGGTGGTGCAAAACAAACGATAAAGCTATGTTTGAGGATGTTTAGCCCTTCAGTTGTGCGGGGTTAAGGTCGGATATGAAACTTGGATTGAGCATAATCCCCAAGTAATACCGAGTTAAGGTTCAAAATGAGATATACGACTATAAAATCGAGTACTACTAGGCACTCCTATATTCCACAAGTGCAATACGTGTAAAAACAAATTTATAGGTCATTTCATATCGCAACAATTTGCATAATGTGGGATGATATCGTACAATTTGTTAGCTAAACCAAGTCACACCGCAGAGATAGCCCTTTAGAGCCCTACATCAGATTCTTCAAAGCCCAACCAACACACAATTTATAATTTACATAATTAAAATAAATTTGTAGTTTGGTTGGGACGTCGCTGTCAGGGAAAATATTTCTGTGATAAAGCCCGACGTGCGAAATGTGAGACTTAAAGCCTGGCGAGGGGAAATGTAGATGACCGAAGATAATCCCAATGACCGCCCCTGGTGTACCGCCAGGAAAGCTTTGAGTTCCGCCCAAAGAAGTTCAAAAGTTGAGGCCCCCACATCATGATCGACCTTGAGTCCCTTCCGCACCTTCCCGGCTGTTACCTGTTCAAAGATGCAAAAGGAGAGGTGCTCTACGTCGGAAAAGCAAAAGACCTGAAAAAACGCGTGAGCAGCTATCTCCAGAAACGGGACCACGACCCCAAAACCTCCGCGCTCGTCCAGGCCGCTCGGGACTTAGACTTCATCGTCACGGACACCGAGGTCGAAGCCCTCCTGCTCGAAAACACCCTGATCAAGAAACTCCAGCCAAGGTACAACATCGCCCTCAAAGACTCCAAGAGGTATGCCTCCATCCACCTGACGGACGATGCGTTCCCCAGGATCCGGATCACCCGGAAACTGGCCGGAGGCGGCACTTTTTTCGGCCCCTTCGTCTCTGCAAGAGAGAGGGACACAGTCTTCCAGGTCGTCAAAAAGACCTTCCGGCTCAGAACCTGCAGGAGACTTCCGAAGAGAGCCTGCCTCCGCTACCACATGGGTACATGCAGCGGACCCTGCATCGGGAAGATCACCGAGGCTGAATACGGAAAACGAGTGCTGCGGGCAAAATCTGTCCTGCAGGGCAACATAAAAGAACTCATCGATTGCATGAAAGAGGAGATGATGGAGTCTGCGGCAAAGCAACAGTTCGAACAGGCCATGGAACTCAGGGACGAGATCAGAGCCCTGGAATACCTCCAGGAAAGGCAGAACGTGGAGCGGCAGAAGATTTTTGATCAGGACGTCCTCAACTACATCGTCGAGGGAGGCAACGTCTACCTCATGCTCTTCAAGGTCTACAAAGGCACCCTCGAAGGGAAAGAGGACTTCGTCTTTGCCCGCAACGAAAACTTCCTCGAAGAATTTATCGTCCAGTACTACTCGGAAACCGAAGTCCCGGAAGAACTGATCGTGCCAGAAGCCCTCGATGAAACCCTGGCAGAGTTCCTGACATGCGTAAAGGGGAAGCGGGTCAGGGTCACGGTCCCGAAGCAGGGGGAGAAAAAAGATCTCCTGGAACTTGCCCTGAAAAATGTGGAGATCGGCTTTTTCGGGCACCAAAAAAAGCTCGAAGCGCTCCAGGAAGCGCTCTCGCTTCCGAAAACACCCGATGTCATCGAGGGTTTCGACATCTCCCACCTATCGGGAACGTTTACGGTGGGGTCCATGGTGCAGTTCCGGGGCGGAAGGCCAGACAAGCAGAACTACCGCCGCTTCAAGATCAGAAGCATAGACGGGATCGACGACTTTGCCTCCATCGCCGAGGTCGTGCGGAGGCGCTACGTGCGCCAAAAAGAGGAAGGCCGGGAGATGCCCGACCTGATCATCGTCGACGGGGGAAAGGGGCAGCTCTGGGCAGCGTCTCAGGAACTCCGAAAATTGGGGCTCCAAATCCCCATCATCTCCATTGCCAAAAGGTCGGAAGATATCTACGTGCCCGGGCTCCGCCACCCTCTTCCAGTCGAAAAAGATGAAAAGGCTTCGCTCTTCGTCCAGGAGATTAGGGACGAAGCCCACAGGTTTGCGATCAAATACAACCGCCTGCTAAGAAAGAAGTCACTGATATCGTAAACCGCTCTGAAGGGGGAAGGGAAGGGAAGGGGGATAAAACCGGCCGGAAATCACCACGGATCGACGGCGACAGGTCTTGGTGCGGTCGGCCAGGAGGCAGAGCACGTTCTCGCTCAAGTCCACGCCCTCCACCCCGGTGGTCACAAGCTCGCCAACGCGGCGCGGCAGCCGGTCCGTACAGGAAGCTCGGGATCTGGGTACCGTCATCTCCTCTTCGTGTAGATCCTCGCACCCGCAGCGGCCAGCAAGATGAGAATCACCACCAGCAGAAGGGTGTAAGACCTTGCTGCCGGGCCCACGTCCACCGGGATCTTCATGCTTTCGGATATGACGGTGTCGCCCCTGACGTCTTTGTACTTGATCTCGCTATTGATGCCGTAGGGCTTGGGCGTGGCATCGTCGTCCACGTCGATCTTGAACCTGACCGTCCTCTCCTCGTCCGGTCCGAGAGTTCCGATGTAAGCCTGGTCGTCCGAAGACGAGAAGGGGTTGAATACGCTCAGCCTGGCGACGGCCTCGTCGGTGGAGTCTTCACCGATGTTCTTGTAGGTGACCTCGACGATCCCGTCATCCTGGCCCACCTTCAGATCGGCATCGACGCCGGTGATGACGAAGTCCGCTTCCTTCTTCACCATCACCGGGATGGTGATGGTCTGGTTGGCCTTTTCGTACCAGTAGCCCACCTGGAGCCCGGTCAACCTGTTCAGGTCGGAGTTCCAGCCGTCCGCGTCCACCTCGGCGTTGTATTGGTAATCATACCTGAGGTCCAACAACATCGGATACTCTCCGGCCGGGACGTGTTTTCCGATCTTGATGGTGAAGACCATCGGATTTCTGGCCCTCTCACCAGACCGCAACGACTCGACTATCTGGTCACCAGACTGGACCTCGATCATATCGGTGGTGGACCTCAACGTTCCCACGATGGCCAGGGCGGTGGTCCTCTCCTGTTCGTAATCCCACTCCTTGTCGGATAGAGACTTCTCCATATTGGTATTGGCTTTCTTGTCTGCGTCGAACCCCATGATCCTGCCGTAGTTGGTCAGCTCCACGTAGAGGTCCACGGCGTCTCCACGCTCGAACTTGTTGGTACCTGTCAGGCTTGCGTCCAGCCGTGGCGCCCCAAAGGAGTTCCAGTAGTTGTCCAGAGAGACAGACGGTATGTAGTTGCTCTCAGCCACGTAATTGCGATATGTGTCCTCCCCGGCCCCAGCCGGCAGAAGGAGCACGAGCATCAGAACGAGATAGGTAATTATTCTCCTCAATTCCTCATCCTCCTAAGCGACCATAATAAATCTTCAAATATTAATGTTATTGTTATTGTTATTCTAAGCGTCAGACTTTGCAGCATCTCTCTTCTCTCTCCAGTATTCCAGCCGGATTAAGAGTACCGGGAAGACGGTGAAGGTCACGAATAGGGCGAAGAGCACCGAGAGCACGGTTACGGTCCCGAAGTTGCTGTTTATGGGGAAAGGTGATGCCATCAGCGCAGAGAAACCGAAGACGGTAGTCAGGCCGGAGGCGAAGATCGCCGCACCGATGCTGCCGATCGCGATCTTGAGCGCCTTGATGTTGTCCGTCGTCTTGGCCTTCTCTTCGTAGAAGCGTTCCATGGTGAGGACCGCATACTCGGATCCCACCCCCAATATCAGGGCACCGAGGGTGGCCGTGAGCGGTGTATACACCATGCCGGTTATGTACATCACGCCTCCCATCCAGCCGATCACCACGATCATGGGCAGGATCGGCAGGACGGCCTTGATCGGGTCCCGGTATATCACCAGGAGAAGGATGAATATCAAGACCAGGCCCAGGAAGGTCATCCTCATCCTGCCGGTGGTAAGCGCATCAATCACCGTGATCATCACCACCGGTTGTCCTGTCTGGGTTACCGATGTGCCAGGGGGCGGTTCGAACCATATGATATCCTTGTCAATCTCGCCGACCAGCCTCTTGATCCCCACCTGAGCAAGATCTCTCACCGCTTCGCCGATGTTGACGTTGATATGTGCGGTGTTATGGCCATCTACGTAAGAATATTTCATGTCGCCGGGTATGGTATCCAGTACCGCCTCCACCCGCGACCGATCGTCGGGGATCTCTCCCCCGTTATACATCTTGACCAACGTCGCCAGGCTCGTGACCCCGTATACCTGTTCCCTGGACTCGGTCAGGTAATTGCCGAACCCGTCCATCCATCTCAGCATCTCCGGATCGGTGACGTCGTCCGCCTGGACTATGATGTTGATCTCGTCTGTTCCACCAAATATGTTGTGAAGATGCCGGAACTGGACCAGCGGCGGAAGATCCTGGGGAATATACTCCATAAAATCGGTCTCTATGGGTACCTGGGAATCTGCATACATGCCCGCCAGAGAGAGTATCAGCGCAGTTGCCAGCACGGCCCGCCATCGATGGATGGAAAACATCGCCGACTTCTCGATCAGCGGCGCTATCGCAGATCTTCGTTCTGACTTCGTCTCGCCGTTGACGATGCGCCCTTTTTCCATCTGGTAGAGTATGGTTACCCCAACAAAGAGCGCCGAAAGGTAGCACATGATTATGCCAATCAGACAGAGCAGCCCGAAATCTCTGATCATGGGAACCGACGATGTGAATAGCGTGGAAAAACCAGCGCCGGTTATGGTCAGGGCGATGAGAACTGCAGGAGCGGTATGAGAGACCGTATCGAGCACAGCAGTCGCCGCCGACCCACCCCGCTGGAACTCTTCTTCGATCCGGTTATGGAACTGTATGGCATAATCGATCCCTAGACCTATGAGGATGGGAAAAGCTGCCATGGATACCATGGTCAGTGGCACCTGCAGAAAACCCATCATCCCGAAGGTCCAGATTATACCCAGAAACACGATGGGAAGCGGCAGAAGGGAGAGATGAACGTGCCTGAAGACCAGCAAGAGCGCCAGAACCATGAGCAACCCAGAGACGGCGAGGAGAAGTCCCATGGACTTGTTCATCTCATATTCTATCGCGGTATAGAGGGCGACGTCTCCGGTAACGGTCGTATCCGTCCCCGGAGGAAAATCTGCCATCTTCACGGCAGCCTCGACATCCGGAAGAACGTTCGTTCGATCATCGTTTGATATGTACATCGGCATATCTATGGATATCATGGTATGCCTTTCGTCGGGCAGAAGCATGCTCCGAAAGACGGGATCGATGCTCTCCAGTATCTCATCGATCCGCTCCTGGGATCCGGGGACCCTGCGTACCCCCGTCTCCCGCGCCTCGGCATCCATCACCATCTCTGCTATGCTGTGCGTGCCTAAGACGTGGTTCACGGTATCCATATGAGTGATGAGGCGATTCATGGCCTCCAGGGTCTCGGGCTTGGTGACAGCATCCCCCTCCACCAGAACCACGATCGACTCCGTCCCGAACTTATCTTCGTAGAGGCGGGTATATTCCTGGTAGAGGCGGGTATCCTCATCCACAAAGGTATCCGTCTCCGTCTCCATCTCGATGTTCTGGGCGTAGTGAATAGAGGCGACGGTGAGAAGCGCCGCTATCGTCAGAATTATGATGGGGTTGCCCTCGATCCAGGTGCCAAGCTTCTCTCCTCTGCTTATGGCCGTCACCTTCCGGTGTGTCTTCGAATCTTACAGAATGTTCTGTACGTTCGGGGTGTTCGGATCGTACGAAATACACTTAAACCTTGTGGTGTGCTATCTCTTGATGAACTGCAAACCTTTCCCTGGCGGCGAGGCTGCGAGAAAGTGCATCCTGGATGCCTGCGTCCATGCGGCGAAGATCTGGGGGCACAGCGACGCCGTCGGCATTCTCCGGGGTTCGCTGCTGCTGTCAGACGGACTTCGCTCTCTGGACGATCTGGTGGACGATACCGGCTACAGCAAGTCCACGGTCAGCACCAGCATGAGCATCCTGGAGAGGCAGGGTCTCGTCCAGAGGACGGTAAAGCCAGGAGACAAACGGTATTACTACGTATCGGTCGAGGATGCCGATGCCACCTTCAACGCGCAGAAAGAAAAGACCAGGCAGGTTGCCTCGATCATCCTCACCGCCGTGGACCAGGCCGAGAGATACCTGGAGAATATGGAGGAGAGCGGCCCAAACGAGGAGATGGAGAACCTTTGCCGACGTCTGGCCGCGATCAGGTACTTTTACACTCAGATCCAGAAGATCATGGATCTCGCGGGACGGTTCACCGTAGAGGAGCTGATCGAGATCCTGGAGCGCGAGGTGAGCAGATAAGTCCCGTTATGCCAGCTTGCTCTTCACCTTCTCGTAGAAGATACCCGCCCGGGTCTTGACGAACCTGGCAGGCGTCTTGGCCCTGACGATGGTAATACGGTCTTTCTCCGATATGGTGACAGTGTTCCGACCGTCTATCACCACCAACGCCGTTTTGTTGGGAAGGGTCAGGCTCACCCTTATCTCGCTATCACCTGGCAGTACCCAGGGTCGTGCAGATAGCTTGAAAGGAGCCAGAGGGACCAGCACCACGGCGTCCACCCTGGGATCGACGATAGGACCACCTGCGCTCATGGCGTAGGCCGTGGACCCTGTTGAGGTGGCGAAGAGGAGGCCGTCGGCGCGGAGACGCTCCAGAAAGAAGTCGTTTACCTTTATATCGAACTCCAGCATCTTGGCCGGACGGGAGGTGATCAGGGCCACCTCATTGGTAGCGGGGGGCAGGGGTTTGCCGTTCAGTCTCATCTCCAACCGGCTTCGTTCTTCCACATCGAAGCCGAAGAGAACGTGTTCTAAGGTCTTCACCGCCTCCTGGGGCACCACGTCTACCAAAAACCCCAGAGTGCCCATGTTGATGCCCAGGATGGGTAACGGATCCGCCATCTTCCGTATGGTCTTGAGGATGGTACCGTCGCCGCCCACCGAGACTATGAGGTCCACGTCCATCTCCTCGACGGCGGTCTCCTCAACACCCAGCTTCTGGGCGGTCTCCGGCTCCACGAAGATCTCGGCGCGAGACTCGAACTTCTCCACCAGGTATCTGACCATCTTCACCGATTCGACATCGCCCTTGCAGACGAACCCCATCCTAAAGATTGCCACCCCCCATCAGATCCAGAAGTTTTCTGTGTGCCGGGCCGTTGGAGGCCAGGAACATCTTTCTCTGCCACATATCTCCGTTGAAGGGTATCTTCTTGCCATCGCCGTCGGTGACCACGCCGCCCGCCTCCTCAACGATCAGGCTGCCTGCCGCCACGTCCACCATCCTGAGACCGCCACGCAGATCCGCAAAGGCGTCAAGCTTTCCGGATGCGACCAGGCACAGCTCCAGGGCGCTGCTTCCAAGGGTCCGGATACGCCTCACCGTGTCGCCCAACCGGATGATCCGGGCGGTGTGAGGCCTGAGCGTGTAGGCGGCAACGCTGAAGTCGGCCAGGGATCTCGCCTCGGATACCCGGATACGGTGAGAGGGTTCGGTCCAGGCCCCGCATCCGGCCTGAGCATAGAAACAGATCTTGTGAGCCAGGTCGAATACGTAACCGAAGCGGCAGTCCTGGCCGTCGATATACATCGATATCGAGTAGAATGGTATCCCCTTTACGGCGTTGAAGGTCCCGTCCAAGGGATCGAGATGGAGGAAGTATCTCGGCTCGTCCCCGATCGTCGTTTTGCCCAGCTCCTCGCTCAGGACGGCAAACCCCAGACCAGAGTCCTCCAGAACGGCGAGAGCTGCATCTTCGGCCATCTTGTCGATCATCTTCGTGGGTGTGCCGTCGGCACCCATCTCCAGCACGTCGCCGCTGGCCGGGTCTCCTACCAGACTACTGGTGGAGACGGATACGGACTCTGCCACAGCATCGCAGAGCTTCTTGAGGCGGATGCCTTCTGCAGACAGCTCTCTTGTGATGGGCATGCTTAATCGATAGTATTGGAGGGACCTCCTATAAAAACCGCCCTCTTCAGAGGGATCTGCCCGATCTTTACATCCGCTCCAGGCGGGGCGAAGCGATAGGATCTAATATAACGAGATATATGGGTGGACCGAGGGCCCGTGGTCTAGGTGGTTATGACATCGCCTTTACACGGCGGGGATCACGCGTTCAAATCGCGTCGGGCCCACCATATTCCTCTGTTTATTTTTGAAACGTCTGAGGCTGTCCAACAATTACCCACAATCAACAATACTATCCTACATGTACCCTACGCATACACCACCCCGAAATCACAGAAACACACATCAAAAATACGCGAGGTACAACGCAAAGGCGCAAAGGCGCAAAGGTTGCTACCATTCTTTGCGTCTTTGCGTCCTGGCGTCTCTGCGTTCTCGTTATTTTGGTTCACATTTGCTCCCGATAATAACTTGGTCGTAATTGTTATAAAGCCAAAATGTAGTTGGCTGATTTTTGGTATGTTTTCATCTTATCTCGGTTTTGGGGGAGATGTTGTCGTGTGGAATTGTAGGACGACCTAATCTGTGGAAAAATAGTGCAAAGTGGGGATACTCTTTTTCCACCTTGCGCAGATCCAAATCCAACTATTCGATCGTTGCCTCCTCGTAGATGTAGAACCTGAGAGGATCCTCGGCGGAGATCTCATCTTGATCGGCTGCCTTAATCCTGATCTTCCCCATCAGTTGGATGTCTTTGTTCTTGTTAAGCGAGATCCTGTTGTCCTCGTTATTCATCTCGATGAACATGTCGGTGGGGTTGATGTTCTGTATGGTCATCCTGCCGTACTCTGTGTCTTCTTCGATGTCGGCGGGCGTGTCAGATATCTGCCAGATACCGTCAACGATGCAGGTTCTATCATCTGTGCAGTTTATGCCAGCTATATGAAGTGCCAGAATCACGATATCCTCGGTTTCTCCCAGATCGGTACAGTAGGTGTAAGTTCCTGGTGCGGTGAAGTAATCCACGTCCACAAGATCATCATTACGATATAGCTCCAGGAATATCTTCTCGCAGGTATTGTCTACAGAGATCTTGGCCTCGAAACCCTCGTCCAGGATGAGGAGATCTCCGCTTCGGATTGTCTGGAGTTCGTTGCTGTTTACCAGCACCTTTGTGAGCTGCTCGTCGACCATCAGGTTTTCGTCGGTAGACTCATACCAGAGGCAGGCGTTATCCTTTGGGTCATTCCGATCTACGACATATCCTGCGAAGTACTTCTCCCCGAGGAATCCGATAGTATAGTAGTGCCCCCACTCATCGAAGTCGAAGTCGTCCCACTGAGCGGTGGTCCTGTAGATTACACCACATGGCTCAGCGAGCGTACCACCGTCGGTGATGGTCATGGTGATCTCTTCGGTGCCCAGGTCATTGTCGATGTCATAATAGAACCCGGCAAAATCTTGTGGTTCCCATGTATAGGCCGCGCCGTCTATGACGTTAGCAACCTTTCCTCTGATCTCATAGGTGCCGGGCTCCGTGAGCTCCTTGTAGACGTAAAACCTGAGTGGATTACCAAGAGTGATCTTGCTCTGGTTGGCAGTCTTGATTCTGAGGTCTCCCATCAGTCCAAAACCGTTGTTTGGTGTGAGGTTCAGCCTCTGGAAATTGGTCATGACCAACTCGCCATCATCAAGAGCGGTTACTTTCATCAATCCATCCCTTGACCCAAGTCCAACCTCGATGGGATTTTCAGAGATCTGGAACAATCCCCACGTGGTATAATAACTGGTAGTATCCAGCCTTACGCTGCCTGCCACATGAACCGCCATGAGCGTAACGTTTCGATCGTTCATTTGTGTGGTGTAAACGTAGGTATCAGGCGGAGCGATCGTGGCCGTGTCCACGAGATTTTTTCCTTTATATAACGAGACCTTGATACCGACTTTTGCGTCGCTGAACCTGACTCTGTAACCGTCTTCGAGCAGGAGATCCTCGTTGCTTCCTACGGTCATCTTCTCATCGGTGTCAATCAACACTTTGCCCAGAAGTTTGTCCTCTTCGAGACTGCTCCAGGCCGATGTGATCTGGCAATCATCGCCGTATCCCACAAAGTAATTCTCGCCCAGGAAGTTCAGGACTCGATAACTACCCCAACCATCGTGCTCAAAGGTTCTCTCCTGCGCAGAGGAGGTATAGATAGCATCCCCAACCTCTACAGACTGCCCGGTCACGTTAAGCTGGAGAAGTTCTCGTCCGAGATCGTGATCGACGTCATAGAGAAAACCCGCAAAGTTCTCTGAGGTCCAGGCGACATTCCAACCGTCGACAACTTCAGCCACGTCGCCTCTGAGGATGATATCATCGGTAGCCGTGGCCGAAGCCAGGGTCGCTAAGAGGATGACGATGATAGACAGTGTTTTCATTTAAATCACTTCGTCTTTGTCTTCAGTGATCGTCTCTTCGTAGATGTAAAACCTGAGAGGGTTCTCGGCGAATATATCATCCTGGTCGGCGGTCTTGATCCTGATGTTCTCCATAAGAAGTGTGTCTTTGTTCTTGTTCAGTGTGATTTTGCTGTCCTTGTTGTCCATCACGATGGACATGTCGTCTTCGTCGGAGTTGACGGCCTGTATGGTCATCTTGCCATACTCGGTGTCCTCTTTGACGTCGGTGTACGTGTCAGATATCTGCCACAGTCCGTCAACCTTGCAATAGCTCTTGTCTTTGATGCTTATGGGCTCCAAGAAATGAGCCGCGATCAATGGAACTCTCTCTGCATCTTCCAGATCGGCGATGTAGACGTAGGTATCGGGTGGATTTATGGCGGTCCGATCAATTACATTTCCGTCATGCAGCAGCTCCACGAGTATCCCTTTTTCGTCAATCCCGATTTTCGGCCTCAGAGCATAGCCTTCACTCAACTCTAGGATTTCACCACTTGCCATGACTCGCGATGTGTCATTATTGACGAGAATCTTGCTCAGCAAACCCAAATCGAGGAGGCTTGAAGTACCTGCTCCTTCGAGTATATCATCGCTCGTGCCGTATTTGTCGTTAATATAACCCGCGAAGTACAGATCGCCCATAAAGGCAATGATGTTGAAGAAGCCCCAGTCTCCAAACTCGAAGTCGTCTTCCTGGGCGGTCGTCTTATAGACTACTCCGTTAGGCTCATCGAGGATGTCACCGTAGGTGATGGACGTGGTGATCATCTCTCTGCCCAGGTTGTCGTCGATGTCGTAATAGAACCCGGCAAAATCCTGTGGTCCCCATGTATAGGTCGCACCGTCTATGACGTTAGCAACCTGTCCCCTGATCTCACAGGTGCCAGGCTCCGTGAGCTCCTTGTAGATGTAGAACCTCAGCGGGTTCTCGGTGTTGATCTCGTCTTGGTCGGCGGTCTTGATCCTGATGTTCTCTATCAGTGATATGTCTTTGTTCTTGGTCAGCGTGATCTTGCTGTCCTCGTTGTTCATCTCGATGAACATCTCGGTGGGGTTGACGTTCTGTATGGTCATCTTGTCGTACTCGGTGTCCTCTTCGACGTCGGCATACGTGTCAGATATCTGCCAGATACCGTCTACTATGACCAGGTCCTGCCCAGCGCTGTGATAGGCATTTTTGAAGTGGATCGCTATGGTAACGATGTCCTCGGTGTCGCCCAGGTCTTTGGTGTAGGCGTAGGTCTTGTCTTCCATCGTGGGATTTTCCATGGACGGCTCGACGACCGCAGAGTCGACGGACTTGCCATCTTTGTAGAGCTCTACGTGGACCTTGCCATCCAGGTCGATCGCCTTGATGGCCAGCTCGTATCCCTCGGCCAGCTTCAGAGGCGTGCCGACGGTGACAGTGTACTCATCATCGTCGTCAATCAGTATCTTGGAGAGCTGCTCGTCGACCATCAGGTTCTCGTCCAACGACTCGCAGTAGAGGTAGGAGCTATACCAATAGTCATAGTCGGCTTCAACGTATCCGGCGAAGTAGCTCTCGCCCAGGAACCCTATGGTGTAGTATTCGCCCCACTCATCAAACTCGAAGTCATCCTTCTGAGCGGTGGTCCTATAGATTATACCGTCACGATCATCATCGAGGACGTTATCGTTGGTGACGGTCATGGTGATCTGTTCGGTGCCCAGGTCATTGTCGATGTCGTAGTAGAGCCCAGCGAAATCCTGTGGCCCCCATGTATAGGTCGCGCCGTCTACGACCGTGGCCGTAGGACTCTGAACCTCAACCGCATTTGCGGCCATCGATGTCGCAGATAGCACTATCACCACTATAGACATGATCGCAGTTGCATTTCTCATTATTTTATTCCCCATCGATCTACCGTAGACAAAATCGTCGGAAAATAAAAAGATATCCACAGATACGTTTCATAGTACAAGAATATGAAAGAAGAACCTGTTATCATCTTACCCGGCTAGCCTTCTCTTTTTCACACGAGAACTATAACCAGGAGCCCCACCGCTATCATGGGCACGAAGACCAGAGAGACGCGCATCCCGAACTCTCTCGTTCCCAGGATGTAGGTTATGGCGAGCTTGACCAGGGTGTTGGTCATGGTGGCCAGGGTTATGGCGGTCACGGCAATATCCGCGCCCAGGGTGGTCTTTGCCAGGGTGGCCATGGAGAGGGTTATGGCGTCAACGTCGGCCAGGCCCGCCACCACGCTGGCCATATATGTTCCTGCCTCGCCGAAGTAGATGCTGGCGAGCGCCGATACTAGGAGGATGAAGGCGAAGAATGCTCCGAACTTGAGGGCAGGGGATAGTCGGAAAGGATCGCTCAGGGCCACGTCGGTCTCTATGGGCTCTCTCTTCCTGAAGAGCAGGTAGGCCAGGGTCATACCGGTCACGGTCATGCTGGCCAGAGGAAGGAATAGGGGCAAGAATAGGTCTCGGTTGATCACCAGGACCTCCAGGAGGACCCTGGGGAACATGGTGCAGCTGGCGATAGTAGTGGCGAAGACCGCAGAAGGTATCAACTCTCTGTGAGCCCTGGCCTCGGCGGCCATGCTGGTAGCCACCGCGGTACTGGAGACCAGGCCACCCAACATGCCTGTGATGCTGAGACCCCTCTCTGTTCCCAGTATCCTGATCATGATGTACCCCACGTAGCTTATCAGGCTGACCAGGACCACCATCAGCCAGATGTGCCGGGGGTTCAGAACACCGTAAGGATCGATGGGCTGGTTCGGCAGCAAGGGAAGTATCACCACGACTATGATCGCCATCTTGAGGGTGTCTAAAAGTTCCACGTCCTTAATCGCGGCCACATACTCGTGGGTCGTCTTCTTGACCGCCAGAATCATAGTCATGAGGACGGCCAGAGCGATGGCCAGCATGGCGGTCTCCCTGGAGTGGCAGAGAGCGCCCAGAACGAAGACGATCACCGCCGCCACTTCTGAGGTGAAATCCACCCGTCCCAGGTCCCTGGCCGAGGCTGCATATCCGATGGCCACCAGGATGGTGAAGCTGAAGAAGGCTATGATCATGAAGGTCTCGCCGTACCGGGCAGCCAGCGATGCCGATAGGGTGCCCAAAAGGGAGATTAGGATGAATGTGCGCAGCCCTGCAACCCCTCTCTTCTTCTGCTCTAGGAGATCTCGCTCTCGTTCGGTGCCGATGAGCGCACCGATCAGCATGGAGATGAGATAAGGGCAGAGGTCGCCGAAGGTGATCGCCTCCAGGTAGAGGTTGCTGAGGTCCATCAGTCTTTTTTGCTCTTCCATTGGATAATAAATTATCCACAACGAAAGGCCTTGCGTTAGATTCTTCACCCGCGAGAACCTCTCCCGGATGATGACCGACGATATGACCGATCGTCTCCTGAGGTGCGCGGACTTATTGGAGCAGGTCTATGGTTCTCCCGGCCGGGTCGGATCGGATCCGGTGGACGTCTTGGTGAGGACGATCCTCTCCCAGAATACTACATCGTCGAACACACAACAGGCCTTCTCCCGGCTCAAGGAGGCCTATCCCGACTACCGGTCTCTTCTGGACGCGCCGGATTCGGAGATCGCCGAGCAGATACGCCAGGGCGGTCTTGCCAACATCAAGGCGGAGCGGATAAGAGGCGCCCTGGAGGCGATAAAGCATGATGCAGGCGCGATCGATCTGGGGTTTCTGGGCAGGATGGATAAAGAAGACGCGCGGGAGTATCTGCTCGCCCTTCCCGGCGTGGGGCCCAAGACCGCCGCGGTGGTGCTCCTCTTCGCCTTCGGCATGCAGACGATGCCCGTGGACACCCACGTCAACCGGATATCCAGGCGGCTGGGGTTCGTGCCTCCTAAGGCCAGCATCGAAGAGGCGCAGCGCCTTCTGGAAAAGATGACGCCACCCGAGATGTACTGCTCCCTGCACGTGAACCTGATAAGACATGGCAGGACCCGGTGCAAGGCCAAAAATCCCCTCTGCGAGGGATGTGTGCTGGAGGAGATCTGTGAGTACCACCACAAGTATCTACAAAAGTAAGCGATCGTTATCCAACCCGCATCAACCGAAACGTTTAAATACCAGTTCCTCGTCAATACTAACCACAGGTTAGTAATCTTTGGTGTGCCCACCACAGATTAAAAAGAGATATTAAGTATTGAGTTGAAATAAAGCAAATAAGTAAAACAGAGTTTGAGGATTTGTATGACCGAAGATTACACGCTCAAAGTGGGGGAAGCCCGACCTTCAGACGTGGGGCGAGGTATCGCCAGGGTGGACCAGGCTGTCTTGTACGAGGCGGGATGGGAGGCTGGAGACGTCCTGATGATCGAAGGGAAGAAGAGAACCGCAGCACTGCTCATGCCCGGGTATCCCGATGACACCGGGACGGGGATGATCCGTATCGATGGGAACATCCGGCGGAACGCCGGCATGAGCATAGACGACAAGGTTCCCGTCAAGGTGATCAGATCGGCTCCTGCGGAGAAGATAGTCTTCGCTCCCACGGTGCCCCTGAGGATAACCGGCGGTGAGGAGTACCTTCGCAGGTACCTGGAAGGACGGGTCCTGACCAGGGGCGACATCATCGAGATCGGTGTGATGGGCAGAAAGATCGAGCTCGTCGCCACCAAGATCTCACCGAGTGCTGACGCGGTTATAATGACCGATCGCACCCGCGTAGAGATCAGCGAGAAACCTGCTAAGGAGGTGAAGGCCGTACCCAGGGTCACCTACGAGGACATCGGCGGCCTGGGCACGGAGATCAAGAAAGTCAGGGAGATGATCGAGCTCCCCATGAAGCACCCCGAGCTCTTCGAGCGTCTGGGCGTAGAGGCTCCCAAAGGCGTCCTTCTCCATGGGCCGCCCGGCACCGGGAAGACCCTTCTGGCCAAGGCTCTGGCCTCGGAGACCAGCTCCCACTTCCAGACCCTGAGCGGCCCGGAGATCATGTCCAAGTACTACGGCGAGTCCGAGCAGAAGCTGAGGGAGATCTTCAAGGAGGCCGAAGAAGAGGCGCCGAGCATCATCCTCATCGACGAGATCGACTCCATCGCCCCCAAACGAGAGGAGGTCACCGGCGAGGTCGAACGTCGGGTGGTGGCCCAGATCCTGGCCCTGATGGACGGTCTGGAGTCCCGGGGCAGGGTAGTGGTGATAGGAGCCACCAACAGACCCGATGCCCTCGACCCCGCCCTGAGACGAGGAGGACGCTTCGACAGGGAGATCGAGATCGGCGTCCCCAACAAGGAATCCCGGAAAGAGGTCCTCCAGATCCACATGAGAGAAATGCCTCTGGCAGAGGACGTGGACGCGGCAAAGCTAGCGGAGATTACTCACGGCTTCGTGGGCGCAGACCTGGCGGCCCTGGCCAGAGAGGCGGGGATGAGGTCTCTGAGACGGATCCTGCCAGAGCTGGACCTCGAGGTGGAGAGCATACCTGCAGAGATCCTGAACAAGATCGAGGTGACCAACGAGGACTTCCTGGACGCACTGCGGGAGATGGAACCCAGCGCCATGCGTGAGGTTATGGTGGAATCACCCAACGTCCACTGGGAGGATATCGGTGGGCTCAACGACGTCAAGCAGGAGCTCATTGAGACGGTGGAGTGGCCTCTGAGCTATCCCAAGCTCTTCGAGCACATGGCTGCAAAGCCCCCAAAAGGGATAATGCTCTACGGACTTCCAGGGACGGGGAAGACCTTGGTGGCCAAGGCGGTGGCCACGGAGAGCCAGGCCAACTTCATCAGCATCAAGGGCCCCGAGTTCCTATCCAAGTGGGTGGGAGAGTCCGAGCGTGCTGTCAGGAAGACCTTCAGGCTGGCGAGACAGGCTGCACCGACCGTCTTGTTCTTCGACGAGATGGACTCCATAGCTCCTGCCCGCGGCAGCGGTCTCGGCGATTCGCACGTCACCGAGAGGATGATCAGCCAGATACTCTCCGAGATGGACGGTCTGGAGGCTCTCCATAACGTGGTGGTGATCGCCGCCACCAACCGTCCGGACATCATCGACCCCGCCCTCCTAAGGCCGGGCAGGTTCGACAGGATGATCGAGATCGGGATGCCCGATCAGGAGGCCCGGCTGGAGATCCTGAAGATCCACGCCGCCGACCGACCGCTGACCGAGGATGTGAACCTGGAGGATATCGCAAGGCGGACCGACGGCTATTCGGGTGCCGACCTGGCCGCGATCTGCGACGAGGCGGTGATGCTGGCCATCAGGGAGTACGTGCTCGGCGGCAAACCCCAGGAGGACGAGGAGATCGAGAAGTACAAGATAGATAAGAAGCACTTCGAAGAGGCTATCAAGAAGGTAAAACCCAGCAAGGCTGAGGAGGATACCTACAAGCGGTTTGCAGAGGTCGCCTGAGCCGGTGGCCAGGGCTCGGGCAGACCCTCCTCAAATTTTTCTTATTTTTTTTTTTCGTTGTCTCTTTGCATGGGCTTCCCATTCCGGACCCCCCTCCAAAATCGCCAATAATTATGGGATCCAAACTTTCCTTGGAGTGAAGGACCACTACATGTATAACAAAGAACACATTGCAGCGACCAACCACCTCTGCCAGATTATAGTCCTGGACGCTA
>JAUWQF010000127.1 GCA_030611205.1 Methanothrix sp. | reverse complement strand
GGACTTCGCGTCTTCGCGTCTTCGCGTGAGTCAGAAAGTAGGGAGGGGGCACACGAAGACGCCATTCTCCGACTTGCAAGGCCGAACCCCCCACGATCCGGAGGACAGGCGATCCCGGTGGCGAGTGGAGGTAACTCTTTTAACGGGAAGGCCTATCGGAGGGGCGGTGACACAAGATATCGCCCTCCCGACAATCAGTCCCAGAAAGTCCCTCGGGCTGATAGTCCTGGGCATGAGCGCATATATGGCCTACCTCTACTACGTAGGCTTCGAAGAGACGATATCTGCCCTGGCTCGGGTGAACCTGGCCATATTCTTCACCGCATTTATCCTCGCCCTGGTGAGCATGCTCTTCTACGCCTTCTCCTGGAAGACTATCACCGACCAGCTCGACTACGACGTATCCATAACCGATATATTCCACATGTACATGTCCAGCATCTTCTTGAACAACCTCATACCCTCGGGCAGCTTCTCCGGCGAGACCGGCCGTATATACTTTCTGAGCAAGATCGCCGGAAACTCTCGTTTCGACATGAGCGCCGCCACCGTCGCTGCTACCAGGATAATCACCGCCATACCCTTCATCGCCGGGATGGCTCTGGGCCTCGCCTACCTGGCCCTGCGTTACGAGGTACCCCGTTGGGCCCTGGCCGTCTGCCTGGCCTCGATGCTCGTCCTATTGCTCGTGGGCCTGATCTTCGTGGGCATCTGCTTCGCAGATACCTGGCTCTGGGGGATAACGAAGCTGACGATAAAGTACGTAGAGAAAATATTCCACCGAGAGGTAGACCAGGAACTCTGCATGGACATAGTCTCCAAGTTTCACCGGAACATGAACCTGCTCAGCGGCCAGAACAGGGCTCTGATCGTCAGCACCTTCTGGGGGGTGGCCGGATGGCTAACCATAAACCTGGTGGCCTTAGTCGCCTTCAAGTCTCTGGACGTGGAGATCTCGATCTTCACCATATTCACCGTCTACGCGGTGGTCATAGTCTTCCAGGCCCTACCCATAATCCTTCCTGGGGGCGTCGGTCTGGCAGACATAATCATGACCGCCCTCTTCAACGCGGTAGGGGTACCCATGCACGACGCCGCCGCGGTCACCATCCTGATCAGGCTGGTCGAACTCTGGTTCCTCACCTTCGTGGGTGGACTCTCCACCGCCCATCTGATGAGAAGGGTCAATAATAATAATAACAACGATAACAACGGTCGGGCGAAGAATGTGACGACAAAAAGCTTTTAAGCACCCTCTCTCCATCTCCCGGCGAGGGACAGTAGGGTAGCCTGGTCGATCCTCGAGCGTTTGGGGCGCTTGGACTGCGGTTCAAATCCGCGCTGTCCCATCGATTCTTCAGTCTTCAGATTACTACGACATCGCCACAGGACCGGCAGGCATCGATCAGATCTTTCGTCTTCCCGCCGGGGAAGGGATCTATCAGACAGATCTCCGCAGGCTTCGCCCGAGAAAATAACCTGGCCAGGTCACCGTGGTAAACCTCCACCCGGGGCTCGCCCTCGACCAGACCCACCAGCACGGGATACGATCCCCGGTCGGAGGCGGACGGCTCGGGTCGGTCGACCCTTCCGATCCCCAGCGCCGACCGGTTCACCTCCAGGTTCAGAATCGCGTTCTCAACGGCAGGCCTCCAGATATCGTTCAGGACCACCCTGGTGGCACCGGCCAGAAGACATATCAGACCCAAGGTCCCCGGCCCACAAAGGCAGTCGGCCACGTCCCGGACCCGCCTCCGGAGGCATAGGTCCTCTAAGATCCTCATCTTGGGGGCGTCCTGTCTCGAAAACTCGATGTGCACCTTGGACTGGTTCTTGTAGATAACCAGATCTCCGAAGATGCTCTGGACCACGTCGCACCTCAGGTCGCACCCTGCCAGAAGCTCTGGATCGTTCTCTCCTCGTCCGGGATCGATCATGCCGGGAAGGCCATCGCCCTGGATCACACCTTTCACCTCCGGAACAGACTTTGTGATCTCCTCGGCAGCAGGCCTGCTAAGTCCTCGTCCCGAAATTATCAGCTCGTCTCTCCCCAGACGGGGCGGATAGGCCATAGGATAACCGGTCTCCACCAAAGGAGACCCCACGCTCCTCAGGGTGTCGGACCGATCTCGAAGCCCGAAATCCACCAGGACCTCCAGGACCTCCAGCATCACCAGGTCCAAAGGCGCTCTGCTGCATGCACTACACCGTTCCAGGTCCCGGTCCAGAAGATGCAGAGGAGAGTTCTTCTCCAACCCCGGTTCCGGTGGACAGAGAGGACAGGCCATGTAGAGAGCGTCCAGACCGGCCAGGACCTCCTCCGCCGGTCTGATCTTCCTCCCGCAACAGGGGCAATCCATGGTCAGTCTTGGAACAGAAGGATATTTCAGTCTTCCCATATTATATACGAGGTATAATATTATATACTTTGAACGAACCTGACCGAATTGAAGATTTACTCGTCTTCCTCGCAGAAAGATATGTAAACAAAAAGACCCACTCACCCCGAGGAGGTTTGGAAATGGCACAAAGAGGGATAAGAGAGCGTGATGCTAAGATCATGTTGGCAAAGTATCTTCCCAATTATATCGATAACTTCAGTTATGAAGGTGAACTCGCCCTCATAACCCCGGATACCGATCTGGAGGCTCTGGCGGCGAAGTACCCCTGGGTCAAGAAAAAGAAGATCGTAGTCAAGCCCGACCAGCTCTTCGGGAAGAGAGGCGCTCACGGGCTGGTCCTCCTGGACGCCACCTGGGATCAGGCCAAGGACTACCTCTTAGAGAAGATGAACAAAGAGGTGCTGGTGGGCACAACGGCTGGCCCGCTGACCCACTTCCTCATCGAGCCCTTCATACCCCACGCCCAGGATGACGAGCTCTACGCGGCCATAAAGTCCGATTACCAGGGAGATTCCATCTACTTTTCCATGGCAGGCGGAATCTCCGTAGAGGAGAACTGGGGCCAGGTCACCAAGATCGAGGTAAATATCATGGACGATATCGACGATATCGACCTGAGATCCAAACTGCCCTCCACTCTGGGCGACCGGCTCGACCAGGTGGCAGACTTCGTACGAGGCCTCTACAAGCTCTACGCAGATCTGGGGTTCGCCTACCTCGAGATCAACCCCTTCATATTCGAAGACGGCCGGATCGTGCCTCTGGACGTGGTAGCCAAGCTGGACGATACGGAACAGTTCTGGCAGAGAGAAACGTGGAAGGACCTGGAGTTTCCCGAACCCTTCGGCCGCACCCTGAGCGAGGAAGAGAGGTACATAAAAGACCTGGACTCCAGGACGGGAGCCTCCCTGAAGCTCACCATCCTCAACCCCCAGGGCCGCGTCTGGACGATGGTCGCTGGCGGCGGGGCCAGCGTGATCTACACCGATACCATCTGCGACCTCGGGTTCGGCGGGGAGGTGGCCAACTATGGCGAGTATAGTGGCGACCCCAGCACCGAGGATACCTACGAGTACACCAAGACCATACTGGACCTCATGACCTGGGAGAAAGATCCCCAGGGAAGGCCCAAGGTCCTCCTCATCGGCGGCGGTATCGCCAACTTCACCGACGTGGCCAAGACCTTCAAAGGGATCGTCATGGCCCTGGAAGATTACAGAGACCGGCTGAAGGAGGCCGACGTCGAGATCTACGTCCGCAGGGGCGGCCCCAACTACGAGGAAGGTCTGAGAATCATGCGCCGGTTGGGAGAACGACTGGGCGTGCCGATAGAGGTATTCGGTCCGGAGACGCACATGACCAGGATCGTTCCCATGGCCCTGGACGAGAGGATGTGATGAGATGACAGAGAGGTACAAGCTCTTTGACAAGAAAACTCAGGCCTTCGTCTACGGGTACCAGGTCAACGCCATCCAGAGGATGCTCGACTTCGATTACATCTGCAAAAGAGAGACCCCCAGCATAGCAGCCATAATAAACCCCGGCCGGGCGGGGATCCACAAGGTATTCTGGGGCACAGAAGAGATCCTCCTTCCCATGTACAGGACGATCCCCGAGGCGGTGGCGGAGCATCCTCATGTCGAGGTGATGGTGAACTTCGCCTCCTATCGATCGACCTTCGAGACCACCATGGAGGCCCTCGGCCAGCCCGGCATCAAGACCGTGGCCGTGATCGCCGAAGGCGTGCCCGAGAGAAAGTCCAAGATCATGACCGCCACCGCCAGGAATATGGGCAAGACCATAATCGGCCCCGCGACCGTGGGCGGCCTGGTGGCCGGAGCCTTCAGGATCGGGAACACCGCCGGGACCCTCGAGAATATCGTAGAGTCGAAGCTCTATCGGCCGGGGTGTGTGGGTTTCGTCTCTAAGTCCGGAGGGATGCTGAACGAGGCCTTCAACATCGTAGCCAGGCACTCCAGCGGGACCGTCGAGGGAGTCGCCATCGGCGGCGATCGATACCCAGGAAGCAACCTCTTAGACCATATCATGAGGTACGAGGCAAACCCGGAGATAGCCATGATAGCCTGTCTGGGCGAGGTCGGCGGGACCGACGAGTACCGGATCGTGGAGGCCCTGGAAGAAGGCAAGAT
The DNA here is from genome assembly GCA_030611205.1 of Methanothrix sp. Classification (GTDB taxonomy): domain Archaea; phylum Halobacteriota; class Methanosarcinia; order Methanotrichales; family Methanotrichaceae; genus UBA204. Next base: position 1,670 of record JAUWQF010000127.1, on the reverse strand, counting down.
CACAAAACCTCTGGTGATCTGGGTTACGGGAACCTGTTCCAAGGTCCTCCCCACCAGCGTCCAGTTCGGCCACGCCGGGGCCAGGGCAGATTCCGATCAAGAGACCGCCGATGCCAAGAACCAGGCCCTCCGAGATGCAGGGGCCGTGGTGCCCGTATCCTTCGACGATTACGGTGATAAGATAGGGGAAGTCTATGAGCGGCTGAAGGCCGAAGGCCGGGTGAAAGACGTGGTGGAGCCGGAGGTACCCTCGATTCCCATGGACTACAACAAGGCCGTGGCCTCCGGTCTGGTCAGGAAGCCCACCACCCTGATCTGCACCATCTCCGACGACCGGGGGGAGGAGGTGCTATACGGAGGCAAGCCTCTCAGCAAGGTGATCGACGATGAGATGGGCATCGGTGGGGTGATCGGCCTGCTCTGGTTCAAGAAAGAGCTCCCGTCCTGGGCCTCCGAGTTCATAGAGATGGTGCTCCAGATCGTGGCAGATCACGGGCCCGCGGTATCGGCGGCCCATAATGCCATCGTGGCCTCCTGTGCGGGAAAAGACCTGATATCCTCTTTGGCCTGCGGTCTGCTCACCATAGGTCCCCGGTTCGGCGGAGCGATAGACGACGCCGCCCGGGAGTTCAAACGAGCTCGCGACTCCGGCCTGACCCCCGAGCAGTTCGTGAACGAGATGAAGGGCAAGGGGATCAACATCCCGGGGATAGGCCACAGGATCAAGAACGTGAAGAACCCCGACAAGAGGGTGGAGCTCTTGATCGGCTACGCCAGGGAGCATTTCGAGACGACGGACCTTTTGGACTACGCCCTCCAAGTGGAGCAGATCACCACCGCCAAGAAGGGTAACCTGATCCTGAACGTGGACGGCTGTATAGGGATACTCTTCCTGGACCTGATGAACTCCTGCGAGGTCTTCACCGAGGAAGACGTCGAAAGCGTGGTAGAGCTGGGCTACCTCAACGGCCTCTTCGCCCTGGGCAGGAGCATCGGCCTGATCGGCCACATCCTGGACCAGAAGAGGTTGCAATCCAGGCTTTACCGCCACCCCCAGGACGACATCGCCTACATGCTGCCCTCCAGGAAATGATACCCGAGCCCGATCGTACATAGGTCCAGATCCGGTTTCGACGGTGAGGTGAATCGTGGCTACTATCAGCGAGAAGATATTCGGTCGCGCCTCCGGCAGGACTACCGAGGCCGGAGATGTCGTGGAGGCGGAGGTGGACTTCGCCATGTCCCACGACGGTACCAGCGTCTTGGCGATCAAGTCCTTCGAGGAGATGGGGTCCGAGAAGGTCTGGGACCCGGACAGGATCGTCATACCCTTCGACCACATCGTGCCGGCGAACAACAACCTGACCGCCACCCTCCAGAAGGAGGTCAGAGCCTGGGCCAAGGACCAGGGGATCGGACACCTCTACGATTGCGGCAGAGGGGTCTGTCACCAGGTATTTCCCGAAGAGGGGTTCGCCCTGCCGGGGAACCTGGTGGTGGGGGCCGACTCCCACTCCTGCACCTACGGAGCCCTGGGGGCCTTCGGTACGGGCGTGGGAGCCACGGACATGGCGGAGATCTATTCCCAGGGCAGGCTCTGGTTCAAGGTGCCGGAGACGATAAATATCAGGATCACCGGCCGGCTGGGACCCCGCGTCTCCGCCAAGGAT
>JAUWQF010000179.1 GCA_030611205.1 Methanothrix sp. | reverse complement strand
CTTCCATCTCCCTTGGAGGGAGATGGGTCGGGTGTGGGTGATCATAGAAAACCCGCTCATTCGTGTTAGCAACCTCTACTAACTCACCTACTCCTGCTGTTCAGGACGTTCGAGAAGGACTTTGTCCTCCCCGATTTCAGCCTCGATGAGGGCGTTGAGCTTGGTGTTCATATTTGCCAACAGCGTTTCATCGTAATCAGGGTTGTCGGGATTTGCCAGATTATTCACCTCATCAGGATCATTCTGCAGATCGTAGAGTGCCACATCATTATCCGTCAGCAGTTCTTCCACCGACCCAGGAAGGTTGTAATTCGCCATACCGAAGTAGCGGATTAACTTGAAGCGACCATCGAAGACACCACGGAAAAATTCACGGTTCTCCAAATTGGGTTTCTCCATATCATCCAACCTCTTCAAGAACTCTTCACCGCGATGGAATTCCAACCCGGCCTCGGCCGCAGCCACATCCAGCACCAGAGGAGCATTGCGCGCCAGCCACTCCCCATCGATGGTCATGATCATGTCATAGGTGTAGAGGGATCCTTTTCCTGGATTCTCTGAGCTGCCTCGGGGTCCATCCGACTTCGGATCCTTAACCGCTCCCGATAGATCGCACCCCTTAAGGAACGGGTAGCGCTGCTGCCTCTCACTCTCTGAAAGACCGGCATAAGCCAACATCGTAGGCACCAGATCGAGGTGAGAACCCACGGCTTCCGTCTTCACCCCGCCAGGTTGGCGTGGATCGACGACAACAAATGGTACATTCACCGTTTCTCTGAAGGCCACACTGCCCTTCTGTCGCAGATGATGCGCGCCACCCATCTCGCCATGGTCTGAGGTAAATAGGATGATCGTATTCTCAGCCTGACCGCTCGCATCGAGTGCATCGAGCACTGCGCCAATGTGCCGATCTACATCAATCATGCAGTTGATGTAGTAATTGATGTGGTTGTGCCACATGTCCTCCCGTTCCAACGGAATCTTGCCATACATCCCGTCAGATGCGACCTTGTAATTCTGGACCGCTTGAGGATGGTGAGAAAGATCGTCTGAAAACGATGCCGGCAACTCGGTTGGCCATCGCTGCTGGTACAGCGGCGTGTCGGGCGCACTAAAGATGGGGAACATCCCCCGCACCTGTACCATCTCTTCATCATCCGTGTCAAAATACATGACGTCATGGGGGTTGACAAAATTCACAGCCAGGAACCAGGGTTGGGATTCCCCACTTTCCGAAGCGCGGCTATTCAACCAGCCTATCGCTTCGTCTGCGACTTTCGGATCTTTCGTGAAACCATCAAGCGGGCCGCCTTGCACCTCACCCCAATCCTGGAAATCGGAAAAGCCATAAGGTTCTAACGCATCCTTTGTGTCCCCCTCCTGGAGCTCAGATTCATGCCATTTGCCCTTGTAGGCGGTGTAGTAGCCCAGGTCGCGCAGCATATGACCGATGGTGGGCAAGGTTTTAGGATCAGTGCTCATATCCTCGATCCAGGCGAGGTTGGTGTTATCGAACATCTTCGTGAAGGGTGTGTGCTGTCCGGTCCACATCACAGAGCGGGAGGGGGTACACACCGTGGTGGTGACCTGTTGGTTGTTGAAAGTCACACCCTGAGATCGCAAACGATCTCGGTTCGGAAAATTAACCCCTTCTGGTATGGACTGATGGGCAAATTCCTGATCCACGACAATCATCAAGATATTGGGCTTTTTCGACATGTTCTTCTCCTTCTTTACGTAATATTAGTTATTGGGTATTTTGGGTACCAGCAGATAAGAATCATATTCTACTCCGAAGTGAAGCACATGCTTACCTTGATTGCCCTCCGCTGACTTTGCATGGGCGGAGAAGGAATAATCTCGTCACCAGCTATGATAAGTTGCAGGGTTTCTCCAGCCGCAAAGAACGTGCTACTGGGATACAGTTCAATATCGACAGGCACGATCTCACCAGCTTTCAACTTCTGTTCCGAAGCCCCTTTTTGAACCGGGTGCCATTCGGTCGACTCGATAGGATCAAGCTCACGCCTGGAGACCTTGCACCATCCTCGGGTGTCCATATCCCAGTCGATGCCAACTGAACCGTTGAAGTGATCCGGATTCCCAATTTTGTCCAGCTTGTTGATAGCTATGAACAAAGCCATATCGTCTGGGGATGTTTCTCCTTCTTTTCCGGGACGGGCTTCAACCCAAACCCTTAGCTTCATGTAGCCACTCAACTCAGTGTCTTCGGAGAACTCGAAGTTGAATAGTGCCCTTCCCTTCTCTGCCGAATACACAACCTCTGCTTGCTTCTCCTATTCATCAAGCGAAAGGGACTGGGGTTGTTCAGCCAGATAGAGCCTAGTGTATTCAGTACGAGCGATCGGCCATTCGTTCTCATGGCGTACCTCGTAGACTTCGTCGAGGCTGGAGCGTACTTCCAGTCTCACCGGGGGCGTGTCTGAGAAACCACTGGACGTATCATCTTTTAAGAAACAATCCATGAAGTTTTTAGTCATCTCTTGCACCTTAGGCGAATAGTAAGCCACCCACTTTCCGGTGCGATGCGTGTATAC
>JAUWQF010000126.1 GCA_030611205.1 Methanothrix sp. | reverse complement strand
TCCCTTGGCTTCACAACAGCCCGTTACCGGACTGGGTGCAAGGTTCAGTTCTGAGGTGGTGGCTAGCCTTTCCTCAAGCTGGATTTTCACCAGCTGGACATTACAAGCTTAGCTCGGCGCACAACTTTATGTGCTCAGAGTAAATCCGACTGAAGGGGGGATTTTCTCGTCACCACCACTCTCCTATATCCGATCCGCCTCAGCCCCGCGACCATCTCCCCCGAAAGCGCCGCTCCTGCCGGGACCCTCACCTCGACCCGATCGCCCCTATCCGCGATCTTCCATCCCTGATCCAGGATCCCCTCCGCCTCTTCCACCCGTTCCAGCCTCTCGGCGGTGAGCGTCCCTCTGATCTTGGTGGCCAGACAGGACCTGGAAGGCCGATCGGCGTTGGAGAGGCCCAATTGTTTCGCCATCACTCTAACTTCGGGCTTGGCTATCCCCAGCTCCCTCAGGGGTGTTCTTATGTCGTACTCTAAAAGCGCCCTCATCCCCGGTCTATCCTCGACCTTATCGGAGGCGTTGGTGCCGTCGACCACGGTGACGATTCCGCGCGATTTTGCCTCTTCCCAGAGCCTCTCTGCCATGGCCTTCTTGCAGAGGTAACATCTCTTTGGCCCGTTCGCCCGTATCTCCCCGACCTCTAAGAGACCTATCTCCAGGACGATGTGCTCGATTCCTATCTCAGAGGCCGTTCTCCATGCGTTCTCCAGGTCCGCTTCGGACTGAAGTTCCGATCCGACGGTGACAGCGACGGCTCTCTGGCCCAAAGATCTGAAGGCTGCCGCGGCCAGGACCGAACTGTCCACGCCACCCGAGAAGGCCACCAGGACCCTATCGTGGTCCGCGAACCAACGGCAAAGCTTCCTCAGGTTCTGCACACTTCTATCTGGAGAGGGATCGCTATTCAGTCTGACGCTCACCGGGCAGATGCACGCGAAAGCTTTTTTTCCCATTGACCCTATTATCCCCTCGACTTGTACACGATGTATGTAGAGGAGATCTTGTGCGCATATTAATTACCGGTGCAGGTGAGGTCGGGTTCCAGCTGGCCAGCACTCTCTCAGAATCGAACGACGTCACTATCATAGACGAGGATGATGCAGCCTGCACCAGGCTCGAGGAGATGGACGTGACGGTGCTCCGAGGTAATGGAGCCAACTCCCGGGTCCTCATCGAGGCGGGGCTGAAGGCCGCAGACGTCGTGGTGGCGGTCACCGGGAACGACGAGGTGAACATCATCACCTGTATCATAGCCAACCACATCGGGGTGAAAAGGACCATCGCCCGGGTCAGCAACCCCGAGTATATAGACCAGCCCAGGGAGGACAGGAAGCAGATAGGCATAAGCCTCATGATCTGTCCCGAGCTGGTGATGGCCGAGGGTATCGTCAGGAGTCTCTACTTCCCCACCATGATAATGAGCTGCCCGATCGCCGACGGCAAGGGTGAGCTCATCGAGCACGAGGTTCTCGAAGATGCGAGCCTTCTGGGACCTCTAGAACATGCCGACATCCCCGAGAAGACCAAGATCGTGGCCATCAGGAGAAACGGCATGATCATAATACCCGCCGGTGAAGAGGTTATCCAGCCCCATGATCATCTGCTGTTGATCTCTGAGGCGAACGCGCTTCCAAGGCTCAGAAAGATACTACACGAACCTGCCACTATCCACAAGGTGATGATCGTCGGAGGGGGCGTGGTCGGTTTTTATCTTGCCAGCTGGCTGGAGAAGATGGACTTCGAGGTGAAGCTGGTGGAGATCGACAAGGATCGCTGTCAGAAGCTGGCAGAAGAGCTTCCTAATACCCTGATCCTGAACGGCGACGGGACGGATATCTCCCTTCTCAGGACGGAGAACGTCGGCTCCATGGACGTGGTATTCTCGGTGACGGGAATCGACGAGAAGAACCTGCTCTGTTCTCTCCTGGCGAGGCAGCTCGGGGCGAAGACCCTGATCTCTCGGGTTAACAGTAACGATTACATCAACCTATTCGAGATGGTGGGCGTGGACAGGGCCATCAGTCCCGGTCTGGTCACCGTGGGAGCGGTTCTCCAGATGATAACCGGGTCGGAGGACGCCATAGCTGTGAGCAAGTACGGGGCGGAGATCGTGGAGCTCGAGATCAATAAGGATGCGGCCGTCATCGGGAAGAACGTCGCGGAGGTAATGCCCAATAACGCGATCCCGAGCATGATTCTGAGAGGCAGCCAGACCATAATACCCAAGCCCGATACCGAGATCGTGGAGGGCGATCACCTCTTCGTTTTTGCCCTGTCCCCGTCCGTGTCAAAGCTGAGAGAGCTTTTCGCTGCCTGATCCTTCCTGGCCTTCGGCCAGTATCCGTGCCTTTTTCAGGTCCGAGATGAGGTCGTCTTTGCGGTTGCGGTTTCTGACTATCGCTGCAGGATGAAAGGTGACTATAAACCTACCTTCGAAGACCTGGCCGCGCAGGGCGTTGATCCCCTCTCTATCCAGAACAGCTCTGGCGGCCACGTTACCCATCAGACAGACCGTTCGCGGATCGATCAGCTCGAGCTGGGCCCGGAGGTAGGTGCGGCAGGATTCCATCTCACCCCGTTTAGGCCTCCGGTTGTCCGGTGGGCGGCATTTGACCACGTTGGTTATGAATACATCAGATCTTTTTATGCCCGCCGCGGCGAGACACTCATCGAGCAGCCTCCCCGACCTTCCCACGAAGGGTCTCCCCGTCTCGTCCTCTTCCCTTCCAGGAGCTTCTCCCAGGAGCAGGATCATGGCGTCTTTTGGGCCCTCACCAGGCACGACCCTGGTCCGACTTTGGCACAGAGAACAGCGGACACAGGACGCGATCTCTCTATTGATCTCTTCCGACCACATCTCTCATACCCGAGGGGGACCTGAGATAAGCTTTTCTTGTTGCACATAAAGTGTAACTTTATGTGCTCAAGTAAATGCGACCGAAGGGAGGATTTTCTTGCCCTGTTCCCACCTTTCTAAAACTCTGTAGGACACATGACATAATTATGTTTCTGCAGTCAACATTACTGGCACACAGATATCATCACACTTGACGCCCCCTACCCTTCCCTAGCCGCACCAGCTCGCCGCTCGGCTGCAAGATAAAGCAAGCGGCCCTTCGCGCTTCCCTCGCTTCGCTCGGCGCTTGCATTATCAGCAGCCGGGCTTTACTGCGTGCTTCGGGCGGCATACGGGCGGACGGGTCGGGGCTGGACGCAGTGATCCGCGATAGCGAACATACGTAACTATCCGGCCCCATTTTATTCGCCGTCAAGTTCAACCTTGGGCGGCTCCAGGCTCAGGGCGCGGGGCCGCCGCAGATGCTCCGCATGCGCTTCGCGTCGGAGAGCCGGTGACTGGGCCGCACCATACGGCGCAAACCAAATTACAGAAAATTCGTTACGCTATCATATTTGCCCTATTAGCCGGAAAGCGAGGGTTCTGTCACTACTTCTGCCCCATCGCGGTGATCATGATCATTGGCAGGATGATACGAAACGTCATCCGCTGGCCAGCCCTTCATCTTTCAGCCAACAGCGATCTCTGCACGGACTGTAAAAGATGCTCGGAGGAATGTCCCATGGGACTCGATGTGAACGGCATGGTCCGGCAGGGGCCTATGGAAAATCCGGAATGCATCCTCTGCGCAAACTGCGTGGACACCTGCCCGAAAGGGGCCATCCGGACAGCATGGTTCCGGAAGGAGCGGGGCTGATACATGGTTGATCCCATCCGCTTTTTTTTTCATTGCAGGAGAGCGTGAATCCATGGGCAGCACCAAACACTACCACCGACCCCTTGATGAGATCTCATCTGGTATCCGAAAGCTTTCATCAGGAAAAGCGGTGCTCGCTTCGTTCATAGCTTTGCTTATCTCCGCAGTCCCGATCAACGGGCGACCGTTCGGTGTTGCGCAGCTTGAAGAGATGACCACATGCCCCACCCCGGCGCCCTTCTTCGTCTGTACGCCATCGAGCTCCTCGCAGCCCCCACCCATCACCTCATTATTCCCTGCGGCCGAAATACCCGACCCACGCACGATCCGGCGCCGCATCCCGGAGCCGAAGACTCCGGCGCGTGTCCTCGCATCGCACGCATGCGGCAGCACGGTGGTGCTCAGAGAGAACCCGAGTATGCGAGATCCAGGCAGCCGAGGCGGTTGAGCCTTCCACGGCTGAAAAAGTGTCGATTTGGTGCACCACTGAGGAAAAAACTTGACCCACGAAAGGCAACTGAAACACAGCTAAAGTTTGTTGCGCATGATATCTGGAGAGTTGGATGGCTCGAGATCATAGAAGGTGTAGCACCTCATTGGCCACGGAAAGGGGCATAAGCGAATTTTGTCCCAATGCCGTTTTGACCGACAGATATATAGTTCAGAGCGGCCCCCACTAAATAGCTTCATTGCATCTATTCAAAAAAATGTTGAGATGTTTTTGTGGCACTACCGGATGCAGAGGCACTTTATTGAGAAATGCTAGTTCTGTTAGCACGGAGTGGAAACAATATCTGGAAATGTCTTTCAGATCCAATCCATGAAACTTCAACTCAATTTAGAAGTTAGAAGCATCACTAAAAAATCATCACGAGGTTAAATGTCATTTCAAAATATGAATATCGTAGATCCTCTCCAGCGAGCAATAGCCAAAGAAGGATACACCACACCCACCCCGATACAGATGCAGGCCATACCTCATCTGTTGCAGGGAAAAGACCTGATGGGCATAGCCCAGACGGGCACGGGCAAGACCGCAGCATTTGTGCTGCCCATATTGCAAAGGTTGTCTGAAGATCTCAAGGTTCCCATCCCCGGAAATCCGCGCGTGCTTGTGCTCGCACCGACAAGAGAGCTTGCCGCACAGATAGATCAGAGCTTTGCCACATACGGTCAGTTTCTTAGATTCAGGCACACAGCAATATTCGGCGGTGTCCGGCAGGGGCCACAAGTCAGGATGCTTTCCCGGGGCGTCGATATCCTCGTAGCCACACCCGGCCGGCTGCTCGATCTGATGAATCAGGGCTACATTAAGCTGAAGGGTGTAGAGTTCTTCGTTCTTGACGAGATAGACAGGATGCTTGATATGGGGTTCATCAAGGATGTGCGCAAGATTGTCTCGGACCTGCCGCAAAAACGCCAATCGCTTTTCTTCTCAGCCACCGTGTCGCAGCAGACTGGCGAGTTTGCAAAGAGACTTCTCACGAATGCAGTATGTGTCGAGGTAGCTCCCCAGGCAAGCACGCTCGAGTGCATAAAGCAACGTGTTTTCTTTGTGGATCAGAACAACAAGTACCCGCTGTTGCGGGGGCTTTTCAACCAGAAGGATATGGATCGCGTTTTGGTATTCACCCGCACCAAGCACCGGGCGAACAAGGTCGCGCAGATGCTTAACAAGAACAAGATCAACGTCGATGCAATTCACGGCAATAAGTCGCAAAACCAGCGCACTAAAGCCATGAATGATTTCAAATCAGGCCGCTTGCAGGTGCTTGTCGCAACTGATATTGCTGCGCGTGGCATTGACGTCGAAGACATATCTCATGTTATAAATTACGATCTGCCTAATGAGCCTGAGAGCTATATTCATCGCATTGGTCGTACCGGGCGCGCAGGAGCAAACGGCACAGCGTATTCTTTCTGTGCGGCAGATGAGCGCAACATCCTTCGCAGCATCGAGAGGCTAACGCGAACGACAATCGAGGTCTCGGAGCATCAATATCATTCCGAACAGGCAAAGAACGCTGTGGGTGCTGCTGCAGCAGAGCCAACGACCCAGAACAGATCTGGGGCTGTATCGAGAAATGCCAGGCCGAAGAGCATGCATAAATCAGGTCGTCGGAAGTCATCTCCTGTCAGTCGCCGCTAGTTAATGGTGGGATAGAAAACACGGGTGAAGTTATTTTATACTCAAAATAGCCGGATATTGTGTCGAGGAAATAGAGGTCGTGTTCACCGGGAACTGAAATCTTTATATATTTTTAGCTGAATTCTGACTGTGAGGGAGTGGCTTTGCAGGATGAGTTATATCTATCGCAATTTTGGTGTTGGAACGTGGATTGCCCAAACTACGGCAAGTAAATCCTCCCTTCGATCGGACGTCCAGCGGAAGATCGTAGGAACACTGCGAAGTGTCAATGGCGGTATAAAACTGTCCAATTATGGCGGAACAAAAATGTCCACCTGCCAATTCCTGAGTTGAAACTCAGGGGTTGTGTTGATGCTGGATATGGAGGAGTTCCTCATGTTGCGAGATTTATTCAACCAGGGTTTGAGCATCAGTGAGA
>JAUWQF010000167.1 GCA_030611205.1 Methanothrix sp. | reverse complement strand
TCCCTTGGCTTCACAACAGCCCGTTACCGGACTGGGTGCAAGGTTCAGTTCTGAGGTGGTGGCTAGCCTTTCCTCAAGCTGGATTTTCACCAGCTGGACATTACAAGCTTAGCTCGGCGCACAACTTTATGTGCTCAGAGTGAAATCCGACCGAAGGGATGATTTTCTCGATCTTGTCAATGGCGGTCTAAATATGACAAAGCCCAAATCTATGAGATGGCTCACTATCTAAATAACATAAGAGATTTTGTTGATGAGGCAGATAGACGGGTCTATCATCAGGTTTAATGCTCGATCTACATGTAGACGGAGCGCCTTTGGTCTACAACCGTAGGATAAAGCTAATATGGCATATGTTGACCTTGTTATGCATCACCTCCGAGGAGGGCCAACGATTGAAAGATCATCTTACGCTGGACGACCTAACGACATACGATAAGCGCGTTTTGATGAGGATCGATATCAATTCTCCCATGGAACCGCCTGGAAGCATCCTCGACGACAAAAGGTTCAGAGGCCATCTAGATACCCTTCGTGCCCTGGAGGACTCTACCGTGGTACTTTTGGCACACCAGAGCCGGGCTGGTAAGAAGGACTTTACCACCCTGGAGCCCCATGCCAGGCGTCTTTCTAAGCTTCTGCGTAAAGAGGTGCTCTATGTGGACGATATATTCGGTTCTCATGCCCGGAAGGCCATCGAGGCTGCGCATCCCGGTGACGTGCTCCTCCTGGAAAACACCCGCTTCTACTCGGAGGAGACCATCAACCGACGTCCCGAAGAGCATGCAAAAAGCCACATGGTACAGCGTTTGTACCCCCTGTTCGACATCTTCGTCAACGACGCTTTTGCGGTATCCCACCGGTCTCATCTCTCGGTGGTAGGTTTCACAGAGGTTCTGCCCAGCGCCGCAGGCCTCCTCATGGAGAAGGAGATCCGGGCCCTGGACAAGGGGGTCAAGGGTGATGAGCACCCGTCGATCTTCGTTTTGGGGGGCACCAAGGCCGACGACTCCATAAAGGTTATCCGGAACGTCTTCGAGCGGGGTGGTGTCGACCAGGTGCTTGTCACCGGCGTGGTGGCCACCGTCTTTCAGATGGCCGCGGGGATGGACGTCGGGGAGAAGAATAAAGTGTTTGTGGCAGGTCTGGATTACTCCGACCAGGTGGCGGTGGCCAAGGCCCTCTTGGAGAAGTACCCCGGCAAGGTCGTGATCCCCAAGGATGTAGCCCTGGACCAGGAAGGAGACCGGTTGGAGGTGGCGGTGGATAAGATCCCCGCGAACTTGCAGATCGCCGATATCGGTCTGGAGACCATCGTAGACTTCTCCCAGCGGATAAGAAGATCCAAGATCGTGGTTCTGAACGGGACCTCGGGGACATTCGAGCAGAAAAAGTTCGCCCTGGGGACCTCCGAGATACTGAAGGCGGCTGCCGATGCCGATTTTTCCATCGCAGGGGGTGGCCACACCAGTGCCGCCATCGAGCAGCTCGGTCTGGAGTCCCGGTTCTCCCACGTGAGCACCGGCGGTGGTGCTTCCATAACCTATCTTTCGGGCGAACCCCTGCCGGGCATAGAGGCGTTGAAGAGGGCTGCCCATGCTCGGATGTACAGAAGTTAGGTCAACGTCCCTCCAGAACCTCCAGAACCTTATTTTTACACTCGGCGAGGAGCTTTGCCAGCGAGCCAACCGCTTCCAGGGCGGCCGCCCCCTTGTGCCCTCCCCCGTCGCCGTCGTGTGCCTTGCCCACGCTCCGGAGGATAGCTGCCAGGTCCAGACCGGCCAGGACGGCCCTGCGCCGGGCTCTTCCGCTGATCCTGCAGACGTCTCCATGTCTTCCACCCACGAAGGCGACGTCGGCGCCTAAGCTCATCAGGCTCATGGCCGAAGAGCTTTCGAAGGAGCTGACCTTGGAGGTCGCTACGATCCAGTCATCGATCCAGTCGATCTTCGCCCTGCGTGCGGCTTTCAGGATAGCGATCCTCCTGGAGACGTTGGTAGGTTCCCGGGATAGGATATCCAGGGCGTCGCCGTACTCCACATCACAGCTATCCAAGACCTCGGCCACGACCTGAAAGGAACCAACTCTGGCGTGCTTGAACCTTCCCGTATCGGTGATTATGCCCGCCAGCAGGCCGAGCGCCATGTTTCTGGATATCTCGATCCCGTTCTCCACCAGTATCCTCCAGACGATCTCAGCGGTGGAGTCGACCGGTCTCTGGATGTAGAAGGTCGCTCCCTCGATCAGGTCCTCGTCCCGGTGGTGATCCACCACCGCGTAGCCTCCGAGAACCGGGTTGCCGATCTGCAGGCCCACCGCGGTATCCATCACCACAACAAAATCGTAGCCTTCTGGAGAGGGATCGATGATGATATCTCCACCGATGCACTCCGACAAGCACGATCCCGCTTTGCTTATGCCGTCGACGGCACCCAGGTCTCCACCGAAAGCCTGCTGGAGCGCGAACCCACTGCCTATGGCGTCGGGGTCTGCGTTCCGGTGACAGAGATAGAGGACGTTATCGTATTCGTGGATCCGGGATCCAAACTCTGCCTCTCGAACCTGCATGTTGCTACCAAGTGTATTGATGGTAGAAAAAGTTGTTTCCGGTCCGAACCCTGCGATAGAGCCGGTGTGCGGTAACAATACACATTTAATGAATAGAATGCCTGTAATATTCAAATGAAAATACCCATGGGATGTGATAATTGGTGGTATTAAAGTATAAAATATGTGTATTAAATTGATAGCGGGGAGTAGATTTGAACTACTGATCTACGGGTTATGAGCCCGTCGGGATTTCCTGACTACCCCACCCCGCTACAAGGGACTGAACGCAGGTACCTCAGACAAGACGCTCCCATATAAATGTTACGCCCAGCCGCCGTCGGTTCGGGTCGGTGTACTTTGAATTTTATTTTAGCACATAAAGTATACCTTTATGTGCTCAAATATATGTGAGCGTAAGCGAACATTTTATTGTTGCAGGCATCGAGGGTCACGGCGGTGTGTCCTGTGACGCTCGTATTTTCAAGAGAGTGTTCGTCCGGGGGGGCATCATGTCGATGTGGTGGTCTGGAGTCTAGACCACCGGAGTCTGATGGGGTCACGAAGATCCGCGACCGACCGTCTGGAAGAACATGCCCCCGCTCAGACCGCTTCTCCAGAACCTCCCTGAAGAAGATCCGGAGAGGACTACCGTCACTCCCCTATCCCCCATAATCACTCCCCCATCCCACATATCTCCTCACACCTCATCTCCGCCGGGTACCCGGTATAGTTGA
>JAUWQF010000044.1 GCA_030611205.1 Methanothrix sp. | reverse complement strand
TGTGTTTAGCGCCCTCAGAATCACTCGCTTGATAATGGTTTATCTCAAAGAAGTCATCTGCTACAAGGCCAGCGTTTTCTTGGGCTGGGATCGTCTTGCGCATCGGATAAGTGTCAAACTTAGCGTTCAGGACTATAATCTCGCAACAGGCCCTCCACCTTTCTCCTCAGCTCCTCCACCGGACCGTCGTTCTCGATTCGCCGATCCGCCGCATTTATGGCCAGGCCCATCCCCCACCTCATCTCCCGGTTGTCCCTCTCGGCCACGGCCTTCGCATCCGAGCCGTCGTCCGATCGTCTCCGCGAAGCGATCCGCTCCAGCCTGACCTCCTCCGGCACGTAGACCTCGATCAGGCAGAAGTTCTGGCAGCAGCTCCTGAAGAAGTCCACCTCATCCTTGCTCCTGATCCCCTCCACCACCACCAGGTCCAATCCCGGACCGATCTTCTCCAGGCACCGCTCTGCAACCGCGCAGGCACCACCGCGCTCCCGGAGCAGGTTCCCCACCCGACCCAGGTTCTGGTCGCAGGGCTCCAACCCAAGGCGGGCCGCCTCATCTCTGATCACGTCCCCCATCACCACCACCAGGATCCCCCTCTGGCGGGCGACCTCCGCGGCCACAGACTTGCCGGAGCCGGGCATACCCACGAAACCTACGATCTTCATCCCCTTACCTCACCAACCGATCTGCTAACCGAGCGACCCGGGCGCTCTTACGCTGACCTTTATCAGATCTTCGATGGTCGAGGCCAGCTCCTCCAGCCTCTCTTTGGAGAGCGGCTCGAACTCGTCCTCTCCGGGCAGACCCTGCTGGAGGACCAGAACCTCGATCCCCCTCCTGGAAAGATAACCTGCGATCTCTCTCAGCTCCCCTGAAGAGGGCATCTCCGGGAATACCGTGGTCCTGACCTCCAGTGAAACCCCCAGCTCGATGCACCTATCCAGGCTCTCCTTCACCCGGGAAGCCACGTTCTCCCGGCCCGTGACCCGGGCATACTCCGGATCTCTCAGAGCGGCCTTGACATCGAGGAAGACCCTATCCACCAACCCTTTTTCTACGAGACCGGCCAATCGATCGGGGTAGTAACCACAGGTCTCTATCCCCACCTTGAGAGATCTAACTCTTGCGAACCTGGCTATCTCTTCCGCGGCCGAAGGCTGCATCAGAACTTCTCCCCCCGATAACACCACCGCACTGACGAAGGGCGCAGCCTCCTGGATATTCTCGTTCACCACCGAGAGTTCCACCGGGCTCTCTCCGGTCTGGAGGTGGCTGTTCTGGCAGTGAGGACACCTCAGAGGACAACCTCTCAGGAAGATTACCGTGGCCGCGACCCCGGGCCAGTCCACCGTGGACAGAGGCACGACCCCTCCCAGGTTCACCTTCATATCATCCTCTCCCAAGCTGGGCCATGACCTTCTCCGCTATCTTGGGACCTACGATCCGGCCGATCTCCGACTCGCCGACCTCCTTCAGGCTCTCCGGGCTGGTGTATCCCGCCTGATGCAACTTCCTGGCCCTGACCCGTCCGATCCCCGTCAGCTCCAGGAGGGCCAAAAGGTCGCCATTCGCGCCGTAGTGGAGCCGTCTCTCCAGCTGGGCGGACTGGCGGGTGACCCCCAGGTCGAGATGCCTCGATAGCTGGGCGGTGGAGTGCATCAACCACTCTGCAGTTTCGGTCACCCTCCTCACATCCCCGGGGCCGACACCGTACCTCTCGCAGATCTCGTTCTCGCTGGACTCGTATATCCAGCTCATCAGCATCGCCGCGGTCTTTGCCTCTTTCAACATCCAGTCGTAGTTATCCTCGGGACAAAGGTCGGCGAGGTGTTCGTCTACGAAATCCTCCACCCAGCCGTCCCCGGAACGGATGTAAAGCAGCTCCATGTTGGGGGTCATGGAGATCAGGTGGAGAAGGGTCAGATCGGCAGGCCTGCTCAGATCCATGAGGTTCTCCACCACGATCCTGGCGCTGAGAGGGTCGATATACAGCCTGGAGACCAGAGATCCCAGAGAGGTCGGCTCCAGACCGGGGGTGATCATGGAACTCTCCTCTAAGAAGTCCAGGGTCTTCTCCAAAGCGGCGTCCAGATGCCAGGTGTCCTGCTGGTGAGCGTAGAATGTGGTATCTATGAACTCCCTCAGCTCTTCGGGGCTGGTGACGAAACCGGCGGCTATGGTGGACAAGATGTGGGTCCTCAAGGCGTTCTCACCGGCGAGCTTCGACGAGATCTCCTCAGGCTCGCCGCGCACGTAGTGGTCCATCAGATCCGCCACCTCAGGCTCGCTCTTGGCCAGGAGGAACGACTCGCCATAAGGATCCAGACCGGGCCTGCCGGCTCGTCCTGCCATCTGGCGGTACTCCATCACCGGTATGGGAACCATACCCCGGCCGGCCTCGTACCTCCTGTAGCTCCTGATCACCACCCGCCTGGCAGGCAGGTTCAGGCCTGCGGCCAGGGTGGGCGTGCTGGCGAGCACCTTTATCTTTCCGTCTCTGAACCCTTCTTCTATCAGGCGCCTCTGTTCCGACAGCAGACCAGCATGATGAAAGGCAGACCCCTTCTTCACGCAACCGGCCAGCTTTTTGGAGATCTCGCTTTCCCCCGTGGCCAGAACCTCCCGGCAGAGTTTCTCGCCCTCACCGGAACCGGATAACGTCTGAGCCAGCCGGACCGCGGTAGCCTCGGCGTTTCTCCTGCTGCTCTCGAAGATCAGCATCTGGGCGTCTTGGTCCAGGGTATCCCTCACAAGGGCCGATAGATCGTCACGGGCCGGCTTGATGGTCGAAGATCCCTCCGGATCGTAGACCGTTCCGTGACAGACCACACATTCTTTCAGAGATACAGGCCTCCACTCGCTCTGGACGAGATCGGCCCCGAGCCAGTCCGCCAGCTCCGAGGCGTTCGCAACGGTGGCACTGAGACCCAGTACCTGCATAGTTGGGTTCAGACGCATCAGCTTGGTGATGGTCATCTCCAGGGTAGGGCCGCGGTTGACGGAGTTGAGAAGATGGATCTCGTCCACCACCAGGACGGACAGGTCTCGTATCCAGCCGGTCTCGTTCCTGATCAAAGAATCGGCCTTCTCCGAGGTGGCCACCACGATCTGGTTTTTGCCCAGGTGCTCTTCCTTCCCCTCGAAGTCGCCGCTGCTTATCCCCACCGTCACCCCCAGCTCCTCGAACCTGGAGAAGGAGACCAGCTTCTCCGAGGCCAGCGCCCGGAGGGGGACGATGTAAAGGGCCCGTTCGCCCTTCAGGGCCGCCCTGAGCATGGCCAGCTCTGCCAGAAGGGTCTTGCCTGCCGCCGTGGGGATCGCTATCACCAGGCTTTTGCCGTCCAGAAGCCCTCGCTCCACAACATCGGCCTGGGGCGGATAGAGCTCCAGGATCCCATCTTTCCGGTAAAGTTCCGCGACCTCTTCGGGCAGCCAAGAGGTCAGATCGTCGATCTTGATCATTCTACTCCTCTACTCTTATATATCACATGAAAGTACTATGTGCGAAGACGAGACCAAGCTCAGCTCGTCCAGGCGACGCTGCCAGTGAATACCATTGATGGAGATAAACTACATGTATGCTGATCGGATAAAATCTCTCCCACCATACCTGTTCGCAGCAATCGACAAGGCCAAGCTTGAGGCGATGGCGAGAGGGGTGGACGTCATAGATCTGGGGATCGGTGACCCGGATCTGGCCACGCCGCCCCACATAGTAGAAGCGCTCTGTGAGGCGGCGAAGGATACCGATAACCATCAGTATCCCTCCTACGAGGGGAAGCTCTCCTTCAGAACCGCAGTGGCCGACTGGTACGCAGAGACCTTCGGGGTGAGGCTCGACCCCGAGTCGGAGGTTCTGGCCTTGATCGGTTCCAAGGAGGGGATCGCCCACGCACCGATGGCCTTTCTGAACCCCGGTGATCTGGCCCTCGTGCCCGACCCCGCCTACCCCGTTTACAAGACCGCAGTTCTCTTCGCCGGAGGCGTTCCGGTCATCCTTCCCCTAAAGAGAGATAACCGTTTTTTGCCCGACCTCGATTCCATCCCCGCCGACCAGGCCCGAAAGGCTAGGTTGGCGATCTTCGATTATCCCAACAACCCTACGGGTGCCTGTGCCGACCTCGCCTTCTTCAGAGAGCTGGTCGAGTTCGCCCAGGATTACGACATCATACTGATGCATGACAACCCCTACTCAGAGGTCTACTTCGGTGATGATAGGCCTCCCAGCATCCTCCAGGTCGATGGTGCCAGGGAGGTGGCGGTAGAGTTTCACTCGTTATCCAAGACCTACAACATGACCGGCTGGAGGGTGGGTTCCGTGGTGGGCAACCCCGAGATCGTCGAAGGGATCGGTAAGGTGAAGAGCAACATCGATTCCGGCATCTTCGGCGCGGTCCAGGACGCGGGCGAAGTCGCCCTTCGCAGTCCCGAATCAGGGAAGTTCGTAGCCCAGATGAGAAAGACCTACCAGAGGCGGACGGAACGGCTCTACGACGGCCTGACAAAGCTGGGTCTAAAGGTCGATAAGCCCGAAGCAACCTTCTATCTCTGGGCCTGGATCGATGGAGACTCGGGCGAGTTCGCCAAAAAGCTTATCCAGCGTCTGGGCATCGTTGCCACCCCTGGTGTGGGGTTCGGCAAGTATGGCGAGGGTTATGTCAGGTTCTCCGTGACCCAGCCCACCGAGAGGATCGAGATGGCCGTGGCCAGGATAGAGAAGATGGTGGCCGAAGAGAGGTCGCTCTGATCCGAAGAAGAGGGAGGATAGAGAATTTTGCTCCGAGATTATTCAGCTTCTGATATCGAATCCAAATGGCAGCGCAGATGGGAAGAAGAGGGGATCTTCCAGGCCGAACCCGACAATCGAGACAAGTTCTTCATAACCATACCCTACCCATATCTAAACGGCAACCTGCACGCAGGTCACACCAGGACGTTCACCATAGGGGATGTAGTGGCGAGGTTCAGGCGGATGCAGGAAGATAACGTGCTGTTCCCCATGGCGTTTCACGTCACCGGGACCCCGATCGTAGGCCTGAGCGAGCTTATACGGAACCACAACCCCGAGATCGAGAAGGTGTACACCGAGCATCATGACATCCCGCCGGAGATCTTCTGCACCTTGACCACCCCGGAGGCCATCGTGGAGTACTTCAAGCGGGAGGCCGAGGCTACCATGCGGTCCATAGGGTACTCCATCGACTGGCGGCGGGAGTTCACCACCACCGACGAAGCCTACCACAAGTTCATAGAGTGGCAGTATTACATCCTCCAAGAGAAAGGGTACGTGACCAAGGGCAGCCATCCGGTCAGGTGGTGTCCCAACGACCAGAACCCGGTGGAAGATCATGACATCCTCAAGGGCGAGGAAGCCACCATCATAGACTTCGCCCTGATCAAGTTCAAGCTTGGAGATCGGGTTATCCCCTGCGCCACCCTGAGGCCGGAGACCGTCTTCGGGGTGACCAACCTCTGGGTCAACCCCGAGGTGATGCATGTCGTCGCCGAGGTGAACAATGAAACCTGGATCGTGAGCCACGAGGCTTATGAGAAGCTGACCCATACCGACCGGGAGGTCGAACGGACCGGCGAGGTCAGAGGCTCGGACCTGATAAGCCAGCGGGTAACGAACCCTCTGACCGGGGCCGAGATTCTCGTTCTGCCCGCCACCTTCGTGGATCCCGATAACGGCAGCGGTATCGTGATGAGCGTCCCGGCTCATGCCCCTTACGATTATCTCGCCCTGAAAGATCTCTACGATCAGGACCTGAGCGGTTACGGCATCACCGAGGATCTCCGGAAGATCGATATGATCTCCTTGATCGAGGTGCCGGAGTACGGCGAGTTCCCGGCCGCGGAGGCGGTCGAGGAGCTGGAGGTGGCGGACCAGAACGATCCCAAAGCCGAAGAGGCCACCAAGCTCGTTTACAGGAGAGAGTTCCACAACGGGATTCTCAAAGAGAATACCGGCAAGTACGCCGGCACGGCAGTATCCAAGATCAAAGATATCCTTCTGGCCGACCTGATCGACCAGAAGATCGCCGAGATCTTCTACGAGTTCAGCGAGACCCCGGTGATCTGCCGGTGCGGGTCACGTTGCGTGGTGAAACTTGTCAAGGACCAGTGGTTCCTCAACTACTCCGATCCTCGCTGGAAGGGGCAGGTGCTGGACTGCCTGGCCGGCATGAAACTGATCCCTGAGGAGATAAGAACAGAGTTCGAGAACAAGATAGACTGGCTGAAGGAGAAGGCCTGCGCCAGGCGAAAAGGGCTGGGCACCCACCTGCCATGGGATAAGGACTGGCTGATCGAGTCTCTGGGCGACTCCACGATCTACATGGCCTACTACATCCTGGCCAAGTACGTCAACTCCGGCATGAAGATCGAGAACCTCTGCCCGGAGTTCTTCGACTACGTCTTCCTCGGGAAGGGCACGGCAGAATCGGTCTCCGAGAAAACAGAGATACCTCCAGAGACGGTCCGGCAGGTCAGGGACGACTTCGTTTACTGGTATCCTGTCGATCTGAGGTCCTCGGGCAAGGACCTGGTGGCCAACCACCTTCTCTTCTTCCTTTACCATCATGTGGCCATATTCCCCAGAGAGCTCTGGCCCAGGGCCATGGCGGTGAACGGGTTCGTCTCCCTGGAGGGGAAGAAGATGTCCAAGTCCAAAGGTCCTCTGCTCACCCTGAGCCGGGCGGTGAAGGAGAACGGAGCCGACGTGACCAGGCTGTACATCCTCTCCAGTGCCGAGCACACCCAGGACGCGGACTGGCGGAATGAGGGGGTGGAGGCCACAAGGAATCAAGTGGCCAGGTTCTATCATCTGGCGAGGGAGATCTTATCCGACGAGACGATCGACGAGAACGCCGAGCTGGTGCTGATAGACCGATGGATGCTGAGCCGCCTCCAGCGCAGGATCATTGAGACCACCGAGGCGCTGGAGTCCCTCCAGACCAGGCGGGCTCTCCAGAACGCCTTCTACCATATGATCAACGATATTCGATGGTACCAAAGGCGGGGCGGAAGAAACCGGCTCCGGGAGGTCCTGGACGTCTGGGTGAGGCTGATGGCGCCCTTCACGCCCCACGTCTGCGAGGAGATCTGGGAGGCGCAGGGCCGGGGTTACGTCTCTCTGGCCGGGTGGCCCGTGCCAGATCCTGCGCTGATAGACGAGGAGGCGGAGATGGCCGAGGCTCTCCTGGAGAGGACCCTGAGTGATGTGGAGGAGATCCTCAGGGTGACAAACAAGACTCCTACGAAGGTTACACTGTACACCGCGCCGGAATGGAAGCGGATCATGCTCAAGCAGGCCCTGGATCTGAAGGAGAAGGGCGATTTGAGCGTGGGCTCGATCATGAAGACCGCCATGGCCGACCCCTGCGTCAGAGCTCACAAGAAGGAGGCGCCCAAGTACGCCCAGAAGCTGATGAAGGGCGCTCATGCGCTCACGGGCGAGGGCCTGCTCTTAGACGAGCAAGAGACCCTGGGCCGGGAACAGGCGTACCTGGAGACGGCGCTGGGCAGCATAGTCGAGGTACGCTCTGCGGACGAGCCCGGGGAGGACTCCATGGGCAAGTCCAGGAACGCGGAGCCGGGAAGGCCGGCGATATTCATCGAGTGAAGGGAAAGGGCGCTGGGCCGGTGGGTCTGGCGCGAGGCTCTATTTTTGCAGATAACTCGTTGGGTGGGGTTTTCTGGTTTGTAGTTTCAGATCTTTGTTTTAAAGTAACTACTCAGGTATGTTGATTGGTCTCCCGATTGCGATCCTGTACTTTCTGGGAACAATCATCAGGACTTCGCGTCTTCGCGTGAATAAGAAAGTAGGGGGCACGCGAAGACGCGAAGGATGGCTTGCGATGAAAGACGGCAAGAAAAATAACCGCGGAGGGCGCAGAGGAACGCAGAGCATTTAACCATTTATTTCCCCTCCGCGCCCCTTTGCGTGCTCTGCAGTTATATTCCGTGTTTGGTTACAGTATGCCTCATGTCTCGGGTAGTTCCTGCATAGTGAAATCCTCCCATAGTGGTTTAGGTACCTGAGTAGTTACGTTTTAAATTGAATACCCATAGCTTGCTGCGGGGTGCGCCGCCGCAATTTGACTAAAATCTTTTTCTGCACGATAAGATTTATATCGATTGATGACGCAATCGTTATTGAGACCGTTCTAAATATGGGGATGGGGGTTAAAATGACGGATGAATATAAGCGAAACTACCTTAAAGAGGTCATATTGAGGATAGATTTCCCAGATACGTCATTGAAACTAGAAGATGGGGTGCCCACCAGTATCACAAAGAAAATTCTTATTCATTATCCGATTCCCGAGAAGAGTGATCTTATTGAAAAAACTATTAAGATATCAGGATCTGCCGATGAAAAGCCAGTTGAGGTGATTAAGGAGTACACTCAGTGGGCATATCATGGGAAAAATAGGGATAAAAAATTTTGTATATCGAATGATTATGCATATTTTAGCCATAAAACGTGGGATTCTGATTCGTTTAAACAGGTTGAACAACTTTGTCTTTCTTTATTAGATGATTTATTTGGTATAAATCCAGAACTCCAGGTAACTCGTTTAGGACTTCGATATATAAATCATATTGAATCACACGAATCAGGCAGCCCGATAGATTGGACGGATTATTTAAATAAGGATATGCTGTGTATATTTAACATTGCTACTGATCATTGGCAGTATATCTCAAGGGCTTTTCATAATCTTGAATTGAACTATGAAGATGTAATGCTTCGATTCCAATATGGGATGCATAATCCAGACTATCCTGCGACTATTAGGAAAAAGCTCTTTGTACTCGACTATGATGCTTATTGCGAGGGGCCTCAGAATAAACAAGAAATAGAAACTAATTTAAAATGTATTCATGATAAGATAATAGAATTTTTCGAACTATCCATCACGGATAACTTGCGGGATATTATGAAGGAGGTGGAATCAGGTGAGTAATGATTTTTACGAAGATAAAGCAGAAAAGAGGACAGATGTAGCACATGATGTTATAATCAGGGAACTTAATTACGATGATAAGTCACCAGAATCTTTCGGGAAATCTCTCCTTAGGTACGAAACATCCAAACCAAGAATAAGGACTATAGTCGTGAAAGTAATTCAAACACCTTAAATGAGAATCTTTCATGATAGAAGTTAATTATTCATCCAGCGAAAGACTTTGTCAAGGAGATGTTATTAAGAATGTACATTATATACAAAAAATAGAAGAATTGGAAGAGAATCTTAAAATTACTATAATAGATTTTCCATTGGTTGTGATTTTAACACAGGATTGTGATTTAGAGAGAGATTATAAAAATAGATTTGATGCAGAAAATATTAAAAATGATGACAAAAAATTAATTTCCGCGTTAGTAGCGCCATTATATGTAAGTGAACAAGTTATTGCGGGAACTCATCTGGAAGAACTTGGGCTTAAGATGCAACAAATACCCAAGGGTAAAAGAAGAAAGCCTAGTACGCGACTTAATAATCTGATAAAGAATGAAACCCCCAGATATCATTACTTGAAGTTTTCACCAGATTCTCCGATCGCTGATCGGATTATTGATTTTAAACATTACTTCTCTGTAAACGTTGAACACTTAGAACAGCTAAAAAAAGATAATTTTATATGCCAAGTTAGAGAATTGTATAGGGAGGATATCTCTCAGCGGTTTGCAAATTATTTATCTAGAATAGGTTTGCCTCCCGACGAGACATCGAGTTCTCGGGATAGTTAATCGCTCTAACTGCTCTGTTTATTTCAAACCTTAACTCCGCATTATCTAGGGAATATGTTCAGTCCAAGCGCCATATCCAAGTCAATGATCTTCTTTGGAACCTCTGTGACCGGAGTTTAGAAAAATCTCTTGGGGTCGATATAATGAAGTGTCTCATCTGCGGCGAAGGCGAGGCAGCGGAGGTCCTGGGCGTCTGTCTCTCCTGCATAAGAGAGCACCCTGAAGAAGCGAAGGAGTTCATGAAGGGGACCTGAGGGCCGGGATCCTGAGGATTTGCGGGCAAGAAAATCCTCCCTTCGGTCGGATTTACTTTGAGTACATAATGTTATACAGTAACTACTCAGGCACCTAAACCACGATCGGGAGACTTCACTATGCAGGAACTACCCGAGACATGGGGCATAGTGTAACCAAACACGGAATATAACCGCAGAGTACGCAGAGGGGCGCGGAGGGGAAATAAATGGGTAAATGCTCTGCGTTCCTCTGCGCCCTCCGCGGTTATTTTTCTTGCCAGAAAGCACAGGATCGCAATCGGGAGACCAATCAACATACCTGAGTAGTTACGTTATACATTATATACAACGAGAAAAGGGACGGCAAGCCCCCTCTCGTTCCCATTCCGGACCCCCCTCCAAAATCGCCAATAATTATGGGATCCAAACTTTCCTTGGAGTGAAGGACCACTACATGTATAACAAAGAACACATTGCAGCGACCAACCACCTCTGCTAGATTATAGTCATGAACCTTAGACTTGATACTTAATGGAGCCTCTCAAAGAAGTCATCTGCATGTTCCGTGAACAAAAAAAGCAAGATCGTGGTCGAGCGCGGCCAGATCGTCAAAATCTGAGGGTAAAACCGCGAATGAACGCGAATTAAAAGAAAATATTAGCGTTCATTAGCGTTCATTAGCGTTCATTAGCGGTTGAAATAAGGAGATTGTATGTGTTTAGCTCCCTCATAATCAATCGCTTGATAATGGTTTTAATCAATAGATAAGTCATCTGCTACAAGGCCAGCGTTTTCTTGTGCTGGAAGCGTCTTGCGCATCGGATAAGTGTCAAACTTAGCGTCCAGGACTATAATCTGGCAGAGGTGGTTGGTCGCTGCAATGTGTTCTTTGTTATACATGTAGTGGTCCTTCACTCCAAGGAAAGTTTGGATCCCATAATTATTGGCAATTTTGGAGGGGGGTCCGGAATGGGAAGTATAATTCAAATGAGATACTAGTATGAACGAGAACGCAAAGACGCCAGGACGCGATGACGCAAAAGAAAACAATGAGACTCTTTGCGTCTCTGCGCCTTTGCGCCTTTGCGTTAAGTAGGAAACAGACGATTCAACCCAAGATACAACGAGAAACCTTTATACAACCACACCCCTGTCTGAAGAACGAGACCATGCTCGTCTTACACGCAACCTGGGATATTGACCGCCTCCATCTCTGGACGGAGTCGTCCGTGCTCCCGCCAAACGTCCCGCCGGTCCGGGGAAGGCCTCCCAAGAGACCAAAATCGAGACCCCATCCATTCACTCTCTCGGGCGACGACCTGCACGACGAGATCGAGATCATCTTCGGCCAGAGACCCTCCAGGATCGAGAGAAGGACCCTTCGCCTGCCCGCAACCAGGATAGGCCCGCTACCGTCGCCGTGGCTCATCCGGGAGGATGGCATGCCTGAAGGAGCCACCGGCTTGCTCCCCTGGGATGTCGAGACGCTGGCCTTCGACCCCTGCGCAGCCCTCGACCTCCTCCTCGATCTGCCTGCCCACCCACCCCACGGGGTCGCCTTCGGCAGCTCGCTCCGGTTCTGGATCGAAACCGCGAAGCTCTCTTTTGAGATCGTGGCCAGAGAGCAGTTTGCGCCCACGGTCAGGGCCAAAAAGAGCGTCTGGGTGCCGGTGATCGACGAAGAAGATTCGGAACGGGTGCGTATCCTCTCGGGAGTGCAGCCTCCCATATGTAGGGCACTCTGCCACCCGGCAGGGGAGGGCGCAGGGGACGAATCCCCGTCGCCCCACGAACAGGTCATGAGCTTCATCGAGAAGACGGTAGACGCCTTCGTCCGGCAGTCTCTGAAGACCACCGATCTCCTCCCACCGCGCCGGGGTCGCCCCTCCAAGGTCGACCCTCTGCCGCGCCAGTTCCTCGGGGCCATCACCGCCGAAGATCCCTCGATCGATGCGCCCGCCGAGGCGCTGGCCTCATTCTCGGACGAGATGACGGCATGGCTCGCCCAGCTCCGGCCCGCTACACCAAACGCCCCCTTCCGCACCTGCTTCAGGCTCGAACCTCCATCATGCCCGGAGGACGAAGACCTGTGGATGGTCCGCTTCCTCCTCCAGGCCAGGGACGACCGGAGCCTCCTGGTCCCCGTAGAAGAAGTATGGAAGGCGCGATCAGAGACCGTCACCTTCCTCAAACGGAGCTTCAAAAACCCCCAGGAACAGCTCCTCGCCGACCTGGGCCGGGCCACCCAGGTCTTCCCCCAGATCGAGAGAAGCCTCCAGACCGCCTGCCCGTTGGGGCTGGAGCTCAAGACAGAGCAGGCTTACTCTTTCCTGCGCCAGTCGGCACCCCTCCTGGAACAGAACGGCTTCGGCGTCCTCCTCCCCTCATGGTGGGAGAAACCAGGCGCCCGTATCGGCCTGAAGCTCAAGCTGAAGGACCCGCTGGACGAGAGCGGACGGGCCATAAGCATGGGGATCTTCGGCCTGAAATCCATCGTGGATTATGACTGGGAGGTGGCCATCGGTGACGGGACCATCTCCGAGGCCGAGTTCAGGGAGCTGACCTATCTGAAGGTCCCTCTGGTCCAGGTCAGGGGCAAGTGGGTAGAGCTGCGGACGGAGGATATCGAGACCGCCATAGAGTTCTTCGAGCAGAGGCGCGAAGGCGGCGAGATGACGCTGAAGGATGCGATGCTGCTCGGACTGGAGGCAGAAGGTCAAAGGGAAGAGCAGGGTCTTCCCGTCGTGGACGTCGAGGCAGAGAGCCGGATCGGGGACATCCTGAAGAGCCTCTCCGGGAAGAGCAAGATCAAAACCGTCAACACGCCCCCGGCTTTCGAAGGCGTCCTCCGCCCTTATCAGGTAAAGGGCCTCTCCTGGCTCAAGTACCTCCACAAGCTTGGTCTCGGAGCATGTCTCGCAGATGATATGGGGCTGGGAAAGACGATCGAGCTCATCGCCTTTCTGCTCCACGAACGCGAAAGCCGGGACCCGCCGGCACCGACGCTTCTGATATGTCCCATGTCGGTGGTCGGCAACTGGCAGAAAGAGGTCGAGCGCTTCGCACCGTCGCTTGAGGTCATGGTCCACCACGGAGCCCAGAGGCTCACAGATAAAGACTTCGCAGAGGCGGCAGAGGAACATGACATCGTCGTCACCACGTACGCAACCGCCCAGCGGGACGAAGCCGTCTTATCGACGGTCCATTGGGAGCATGTCGTCCTCGATGCGGCCCAGAACATCAAGAACCCGGGCGCCAAGCAGACACCGGCGCTAAAGAACATCGAGGCGGGACACAGGATCGCCCTCACAGGAACGCCGGTGGAGAACCGCCTATCCGAGCTCTGGTCGATCATGGACTTCCTCAACCCCGGCTATCTGGGATCTGCGCGGGGCTTCCGCAAGGACTTCGCCTTGCCCATCGAGAAGTACCGGAACGAAGAGCGTGCGGACATGCTCCGGCGGATAACCCCGCCCTTCATCCTCCGGCGTCTCCAGACCGATCCTACGATAATAGATGATCTGCCCGAGAAGGTGGAGACGAAGATATACACCAACCTCTCTCCCGAGCAGGCGTCCCTCTACGGGGCCGTGGTTGCGGACATGCTGGACAAGATAAAGTCGTTGGAGGGGATCGAGCGCAAAGGGCTGGTCCTGGCCACCCTGACCAAGCTTAAACAGATCTGCAACCATCCGGCCCACTTCCTCCAGGACGGGAGCCCTCTGGACAAGCGCTCCGGAAAGCTGATCCGCCTCGTGGAGATGCTGGAGGAGGTGCTCGCCGCAGGAGACAAAGCGCTGATATTCACACAGTTTGCCGGGATGGGAGCCATGCTACAGCACCATCTCCAGGAGAAGCTGGGATGCGAGACGCTATTTCTCTACGGCGGCACGCCGAAGAAGAAGCGAGACGATATGATCCAGCGGTTCCAGTCTGCAGGCCCGCCGCTCTTCGTTCTTTCGCTCAAGGCAGGCGGTTTCGGGCTCAACCTCACGGCGGCCAACTATGTCTTCCACTTCGACCGCTGGTGGAACCCGGCGGTAGAGAACCAGGCCACCGATCGCGTCTTCCGCATCGGCCAGCAGAAGAACGTCTTCAGCAACAAGTTCGTCTGTACGGGCACGCTCGAGGAGAGGATAGACCAGATGATCGAAGAGAAGAAGAAGCTTGCAGACGCCGTCATCGGTACGGGCGAGGCGTGGCTGACAGAGCTCTCCACCGAAGATCTCAGGGAGGTCCTCACCCTGAGCCGCAGCGCCGTCGGAACGGGTGATTGAGTATGGCGAACGGCTACTGGGGATACTACAAACCGGCAAAGCCCAAGGAGGTAAAGGACGGCATAAAGGCGAAGAGCAAACGGGGTGCCATCGGCGAGAAGTGGTGGTCGAAACGCTGGATAGGCGTCCTCGAGTCCTTCAATATGGGTGCAAGGCTGGGCAGGGGACGCGCCTATGCCCGGAAGGGGCAAGTGATCTCCATCGACGTTCAGAACGGCATCGTGGAGGCGAAGGTCCAGGGCGTAAGTTCAAGACCCTACGATATCGAAATTCAACTGACTCCCATCACCGGGGACGATTGGGATAAGGTGATAGAGGCGATGGCATCGAAGGCCATATTCGCGGCAAAGCTGCTCTCGGGAGAGATGCCGGCCGATATCGAGGATGCCTTCGCCGAGGCCGGAGTCTCCTTGTTCCCGAAGACAATAAAGGATCTGGATACCGACTGTTCATGTCCCGACTGGGCGAACCCCTGCAAGCATATCGCAGCGGTCTATTACCTCCTGGCGGAGCAGTTCGACGACGACCCGTTCCTGATCTTCAAGCTCCGGGGCCGGACGAAAGAGGAGATCATCGAAGCGCTCCGGGTGCGGCGTGCCCAGGCTACCGGAGGGGAGAAAGAGACGGCGGACGCCATACCTGGCGACGACGTCAGACCTCTCGAAGAGTGTCTGGACACCTTCTGGGAGGCAGGGGACGCACTGGACGCCATCGTCGTCGATCCCGCGCCCCCGGTGGTGGAGAACGCCGTCCTCAGAAGGCTCGGTGACGCGCCCTTCTCCATAGGCAAGGCAAACCTCGCCTCCTTCCTCCCAAAGGCGTACGAGATCGCAGGTCGTGCCGCACGCCAGAAGGCCTCCGGGGAGCTGGACGTGGAGAGATACTGGGACGACCAGGAAAACTAAGGTCGCAGAATGGGTTTGATGCGATGCGTTTTTGTGTTAAACGCTCATCATACGACCGTAATCATACTCCATAGATATGGGGCGGCGGTGGTTCAATATGCGTTACACACAACGACCTATTACCAAATGATTATATAAATACCTCATAATTCTGGCTGGTGGTACCGGTCCTAAATATATCCCGCCCATCTACGAGGCCCATATCGCCAGATATAATCGAGGACGACTACCCGATAAAGGTGGAGATAGGGCAAAAGTTATTTAGGAGTATGTTCATTATTTAATGTTGAGAAGGAGGTCTATTACAAATGATCTACAAAAGGTCTCTTCCTAAAAAGAGAACGATGATGATGTTAGCTACGATGTTGTTAATGTCGGTCTGTCTTGGATCGGCTATGGAAAACAACGTCGACAGGCCGGGTATGGACTACCGAAACTTCGATCTGAGCACTCCTGACCCCAAGTTATGTGAACAAGAGTGTGCCAACGACCCCAACTGCAAGGCATTCACCTATGTCAAACCTGGATACCAGGGACCGAACGCAAGATGCTGGCTCAAGAACGGTGTACCTGACCCCATTCCTGCCGCGTGTTGCATATCGGGTGTGAAGGCAGGTGTCGATGCAGGCATCAGCATGGAAAAAGACATCGAGAGGCCGGGTATGGACTACCGAAACTTCGATCTGAGCACTCCTGACCCCCAGTTATGCGCACAAGAGTGTGCCAACGATCCCAACTGCAAGGCATTCACCTATGTCAAACCTGGATACCAGGGACCGAACGCAAGATGCTGGCTCAAGAACGGTGTACCTGACCCCATTCCTGCCGCGTGTTGCATATCGGGTGTGAA
>JAUWQF010000120.1 GCA_030611205.1 Methanothrix sp. | reverse complement strand
ACAAGCGGACGTTTTTTATTATATCCTGTTTAGCCGAAAAGGCTTATACCTGGCTACGTTTAGTTTTCCATCATGCGGTTCGAGTCCTGGGAGCCGATATACCTGGAGATCCTGGAAGAGTTCGGTTTCTCCAGAGAACGTGATGAAGAGGCGGCACGTCTACTCTCTGTTCTCTTGTGGTCGAGACCGGACCAGAGAGAGCAGAGCAATCTGGACGCGATCGTCCGAGGCCGCAATGTGCTGGTCTGCGGGAACGCGCCCAGCCTGGCCCGGGAGCTGCGAGACGTTTCGCCGGGAGATGTGGTGATCGCGGCCGACGGCGCCACCACGATTCTTCTGGAGATGGGTATCGTTCCAGAGGTGATAGTAACAGACCTCGATGGCACCGTCCCCGACATAATCGCCGCCAACCGGAGAGGTTCCCTGGTGGTAGTCCACGCCCATGGAGATAACATGACCGCCCTTGAAGAGTACGTTCCTCAGATGTCGAAGGTGATAGGCACCACCCAGTCCAGGCCCTTCGATGAGATCTACAACTTCGGAGGGTTCACAGACGGCGACCGATGCGTCTTTCTGGCAAGATGTTTCGGGGCTTCGAAGATCAAACTGGCAGGGTTCGATTATGACGACCAGAATGTGGCCCCCATGAAGAAAATGAAGCTGAGATGGGCCAAAAGGCTGGTGAGGATGGCCCTGGACCTGCCCGCGCCCCTCAGACCCCGCGATCGAGGAAACCGGTTATCGCCGCCAGCACCTGCTCGAAGACATCTTCCGGATCGCGGCCTGCATCGATGAGCACGAACCTCTCCGGCTCGAGCTCTGCCAGACGGCGGAAGTTCCCGGCCACCCTCCGGAGGAGGTCCTCTTGCTCGAACCTCTCCTGGTCCGTATCACCAGAACGTGATCGGCACCTCACCACTGCCGCAGAAGGGTCGAGCACGAAGAGGATCGTCAGGTCGGGCACCACGCTCCAGGGCCGGTGCAGTTCCCTGACCCAGGTCATCGGGTCCGGCACGATGCCGCGCAGCGTCGCCCCCTGATAGGCGGCCCTGGAGTCCGAGTACCTGTCTGAGATTACCACCGCGCCTCTCTCCAGGGCAGGGATTACCTCTCCGGCCAGGTGGTCTGCATGGTCCGCCATGAAGAGAAAGAGGTCTTCCAAGTGTTTCAGTCCCGAGGTCTCTTTTGTCTGGAGCCGTCTCTTCAGCAGCTGCCCGACATCGCTCCCGGTGGGCTCTGCCGTGAAGACGAACTCTCTCCCAAAGGGCCGGTCGGGACCATCTTTTCGTTCGAGCATCCGGGCCAGCATGGCAACGACGGTGGACTTCCCGGTACCGTCGATGCCCTCGAGGGTGATAAGATAGCCTCTCATGATCATTGATCTGAGGAGCACGAAAAGATGATGAAGATGTCGCCCGATG
The DNA here is from genome assembly GCA_030611205.1 of Methanothrix sp. Lineage (GTDB taxonomy): Archaea > Halobacteriota > Methanosarcinia > Methanotrichales > Methanotrichaceae > UBA204. The sequence goes on along the minus strand of JAUWQF010000120.1, from coordinate 5,177 downwards.
CTCTGCTAACTCCGGAACCTCATCCGCCGGATCAATCCGCTGTCAGCCCAGTGACCCTCGCAGCGGGCGTTCTCATGTACCGCATCTGGGTTGTCTTGAGGTCATCGGTAGACGTCTGTCAATGTCTCCCCCAAGGACCTATCAACGCGGCTCTTTGTAGTTCTCCCTTTGCACCGGCGATCACGGCAACGGCAGATGCCTGAGCTCATGCCGGTCCTCTTAAGAGAACGACACATGTATAGTGAGGATACTATATAAAGATGGCGACCAAGACGCCCCGGCAACTCCAAGCTTGTTTTATAATATTTAATTATTTTATCGACCGCCCGTCGGGTAAGGTTTAAGTCAAAGTTATGCGTTCAGAATATTTGGAGGTGTTTTACCTGGCTGATAACGTCTACGTGGTTGGCCATAAGAGTCCGGATACAGACTCTGTGGCATCGGCCATATCATATGCGAACCTGAAGAACCAGCTCGGACTGCCGGAGATATTTGTTCCCGCGGCCGCCGGCGAGATCAACAACGAGACGCGTTTCGTGCTCGAGCACTTCAACGTGCCGGTGCCGGAGGTCTTGACCGACGCAAAGGGCAAGAAGATAATACTCGTCGATCATAACGAGGTGGCCCAAGCGGTGGATAACATCAACGAGGCCGAACTGATGGAGGTTGTGGATCACCACAAGATCGGCGACATCCAGACGGGGAGCCCCATATTCTTCCACAACGAGCCCGTGGGCTGTGCTGCTAGCATCATATCTGCCATGTACGACCAGAACAAGGTCGTCATCGGCAAGGAGATAGCAGGAGTCATGATGTCTGCCATCCTGAGCGACACCGTCCTCTTCAAGTCGCCCACCTGTACCGAGAAGGACAAGGAAGAAGTGGCCAAGCTGGCCAAGATCTGCGGCGAAGACCCCCAGGAGTACGGGATCGCGATGCTCAGCGCCAAGAGCGACATCTCGTCCAAGACCGCCCGGGACATCGTGAAGGGTGACTACAAGCACTTCGACTTTGCCGGCACCAAGGCGGGCGTGGGTCAGATAGAGGTCATGGACATGGCCACCCTTGCCGACAGGAGAGAAGCGATCCTCGCCGATATGGAGGAGGTCAGGAAGGAAGAGGGCCTGGACTTCGTGCTCATCATGCTTACCGACGTGATGAAGGAGGCCAGCGACCTGCTCTTCGTGGGATCCCCCGTCGAGAAGTTCGAGCAGGCCTTCGAGGGGAAGATCGAGAACCAGTCCATCTACAAGGAAGGAGTTCTCTCCAGAAAGAAACAGGTGGTACCACCGCTGGAAGCAGCCTTCAAGTGAGGGCTTTTTCTTCTTTTTTTATTTTGTGTGATGTATGATATTATGTACTCGGGGTAAACCCAACCTAAAGGAGGATTTACTCGGCATCTATCTTATCCCAAGCTTCTGACTTCCACATCATCCTGCCTGACAGATCATCGCACCGGAACGTCACAACGGCGACGTTAGCGGTAGCATCAAATATTTTAGCAACCTCGACTCAAACCAGTCTCATCATCCTTATTCGAGAATACCGAGGCGTCCTATGAATAATAAAGAGCTAGAGGATCTGCTGAAGCTGTCTCATATGCGGGACGATGACGCGATTCTGCCCTTCCCGTCGATGTCCGTGGAAAAGCACGAACTTTGTGGATGTGAGATGGCTGTTGTCATAGTGGAGCCTTCCAGAAGCGCCCAAGATGCGAAGGTTCTATGGTTCCGTGGATCTCAATTCTGACCGTGTCGGAAGAGATGCGGGAAGTATCGCAGAGGAGATCATCCAGCATCTCCGCCTGGAGAAAGGCGCGAAGGTCACCGTGACCATGGAGATCGAGGCTGATATTCCAGAGGGCGCAAAGGAGAAGACGATCCAAACGGTAAACGAGAACTGCAGAGTCCTCAAGTTCAAGTCTTTCGAGTTTGATGAGAGATAGCAAAGATAATAACGTGAGAAAGGACCACTACCAAGTCGACGCCCCCGGGTTGCACATCACCGTCATACCTTCATATTATAGTCATGAACCTTAGACTTGATACTTAATGGAGCATCTCAAAGAAGTCATCTGCATGTTCTGCGAACAAAAAGAGCAAGATCGTGGTCGAGCGCGGCCAGGTCGTCAAAATCGGAGGGTAAAACCGCGAATGAACGCGAATGAACACGAATTAAAAGAAAATATTAGCGTTCATTAGCGTTCATTCGCGGTTGAAATAAGGAGATTGTATGTGTTTAGTTCCCACAGAATCAATCGCTTGATAATGGTTTTAATCAATAGATGCATGACGACTAAGAACTTAAACCCCATCATATTTATAAAATATATAAAATACCAGCAGCCTCAATTGAGGCCCCATGTGACATTGTCAAGTTATACTTGATACTTAATGGAGCATCACAAAGATATCATCTGCTACAAGGCCAGCGTTTTCTTGGGCCGGCATAGTCTTGCGCATCGGATAAGTGTCAAACATAGCGTTCCGGACTATATTCCGGGCCCGGCCATCTCAACCCCAAAAGCCTTAAAAATAACGCCGACATTACCACGGCAACACGCATAAGAGTACATTAAAACTCGCATTTTCTGGAGGAGCCACCATTGAGAACCAAGATAATTCTGGACGAGGAAGAGATACCCAAGAAGTGGTACAACGTGGCCGCAGACCTGCCCACACCCCTGGAACCCCCCCTGAACCCGGCCACCGGTAAGCCGCTGGAGCCCAAGGACCTGGAACCCATCTTCCCCAAGGGGCTGATCAAACAGGAGCTGAGCACCGAACGCTGGATCGATATACCCGAAGAGGTCCGCGACATCTATCGCCTCTGGAGACCCACGCCCCTCTACCGCGCCCACCGCCTGGAGAAGGTGCTGGACACCCCCGCCAAGATCTACTACAAGTACGAAGGTGTAAGCCCCGCGGGCAGCCACAAGCCCAACAGCGCCATACCCCAGGCCTACTACAACATGAAAGAGGGCGTCGAGAGGATCGCCACCGAGACGGGCGCCGGTCAGTGGGGATCTGCCCTGAGCCTGGCCACCTGTATCTTCGGCATTGAGTGCCGGGTCTATATGGTCAGGGCCAGCTACGACCAGAAACCCTACCGCCGGAGCATGATGCAAGCCTGGGGAGCCGAATGCGTCGCCAGCCCCAGCAACCTGACCGAGTCCGGCAGAGCCGTCCTGAAGGACCATCCCGAGACCTCCGGCAGCCTGGGGATCGCCATCTCCGAGGCGGTGGAAGACGCCGCCACCCACGATAACACCAACTACGCCCTGGGGTCGGTGCTCAACCACGTCCTCACCCACCAGTCCGTGGAAGGACTGGAGCTGAAAAAGCAGTTCGAGATCGCAGACGACTACCCGGACGTGCTATACGGCTGCGTAGGCGGCGGTTCGAACTACCCGGGAATGTGTTTCCCCTTCATACCGGACAAGCTCAAGGACAAGAAAGACCTGCGGATGGTGGCCTGCGAGCCGACGGCCTGTCCCACCCTCACCAAGGGACTTTACGCCTACGACTTCGGCGATACCGCCCAGTTAACCCCCCTTCTCAAGATGTACACCCTGGGCCACGACTTCATACCCCCGGCGATCCACGCGGGCGGGCTCCGGTACCACGGCGACGCCCCGCTGCTATGCAACCTGGTCCACGACGGCCTGATCGAAGCTTTGGCCTTCCATCAGAACGAAGTATTCGAAGCGGCCACCATATTCACCAGGTCGGAAGGTATCCTCCCCGCGCCCGAGGCCGCTCACGCCATCAAGCCGGCCATCGACGAGGCCCGCGAGTGCAAGAAGACCGGTGAGGAGAAGACGATCTTCATCGCCCTCAGCGGACACGGTCACTTTGACCTATCCTCCTACGACGCCTACCACGACGGTACGCTGGAGGACTACGAGTACCCGGCGGAGCTGGTAAAGCAATCTCTGGCAAAGCTACCCAAGTTCTAAAGCTCCGTCTTTTGGAGATGATGATCTGAAGACGGTGGGGTTTCTGATCAACCCCGTGGCGGGCATGGGCGGTGCCGTAGGCCTGAAAGGGACCGACAAACTTGTGGCGGAGGCCAGGAAACGGGGTGCCCGCCCCATATCGCCAGACCGGGCGAAGGCGGCGCTAGAAGCGCTTCGAGGCCTTGGTCCTGAAGTCTTATTTTTTACCGCCAGTGGCGAGATGGGCGAGCGAGTGCTCCAAGAGAGCAGTTTTGAGTACCAGGTTGTTTACCAGGCCCCGGAGGATACCGGTGCCGAAGATTCCAAGACCGCCTGCAAGGCGTTCCTCGACAGAAAGGTCGACCTGATAGTATTCTGCGGCGGCGACGGGACCGCCCGAGACGTAACCAGCGCGGCCGAGGATGTGCCCATACTAGGGATACCTGCCGGGGTGAAGATGCACTCGGGGGTCTTCGCCATCAGCCCCGAAGCGGCCGCAGACCTGATTGGAGGATACCTGCGTGGCGAGCTCAGGCTCAGAGAGACAGAGATCGTGGACGTGGACGAGGAGATGTACCGGTCGGGCATCCTGGAGGCGAGCCTATACGGCCTGGCCAGGACACCCTACAAGCCTGCTCTGGTCCAGGAACGAAAACAGATCTACAGGAGCGATAACGAAGAGGAGTTCAAGGACCAGATAGCGATATTCGCCTCAGAGTTCATGCGTGACGGATCTGCCTACATCATCGGCGCGGGAACCACCACCAGCAAGATTGGAGCGGTCTTGGGGATCGAGAAGACGCTGCTGGGCGTAGACGTGGTCCGTGGCGGGAAGCTCGTCTGCAAGGACGCCTCCGAGAAAGATCTTCTCAGCGTCTTGGATGAGGTGGAGAAGGCGAAGATCATCATCAGCCCCATAGGTGCCCAGGGGTTCGTGCTGGGGAGAGGTAGCCAACAGATAAGTCCCAAGGTGCTGAGGCGCGTGGGACCGGATAACCTGATAATCGTGGCCACGCCCCACAAGCTCCGAGATACCCCTTACCTCCTGGTGGATACCGGCGATCCTGAACTGGACAAGATGCTCTCCGGCAGACGCCAGGTGGTAACCGGCTACAGAATGGCACAGCTCAAGCAGGTGATGGCCACCTCAGAAGTTGTACTACAAGAAAAATAAAAAAGAAGAAGGAACTATCTCAGAGCGTTCCACAGTTCTGTCAAGTGGTCGCCGTACATAATGTAA
>JAUWQF010000035.1 GCA_030611205.1 Methanothrix sp. | reverse complement strand
GCAGATCGGGGACAGGGCGGGCGAGGCTGACACCTTGCACAATCTGGCCTCCATCGACCTGAACCGGGGTGAGTACGAAGAGGCTCGGAATAAGTTCGAGACGGCGCTGAAGATGAAGCAGCAGATCGGGGACAGGGCGGGCGAGGCCATGACCTTCGCTCAGATCGGCGTCATAGCCGCGAAGAAGGGGCGCGCCGAAGAGGGGCTGCGGCTAGTCACCCTGAGCGTCATGATCCTGAAGGACATCGGCCACGCCGCCCACAAGCAGGCAGTGACCAACGTCAACGTACTGGCCTCACAGCTCAACTACACCCAGGAGCAGTTCGACGCCATGCTCCAAGAGGTGGCGGAGTCCTACCAACAAGACCGGGGCCGGAGCCTGATCGACGCGGCCTTCGAAGGCGCCTGACCGCTGCGAAGGCTTAAAAACGATCCCTCACAAGAGAGCCTTGCCCATGAAGAAAATTATGTACTCCAGCACCAACGGCCATCCCGATCTCCTGGACTTCAAAGAAGCGCTCCTCACCGGCCAGGCGCCGGACAAGGGCCTCTACGTCCCGGAGGATATACCTCAGCTCTCCCGGGAAACGATGGCCCGGTTCCCAAAAATGACCTACCCGGAGATCGCCTTCGAGGTGGTACGCCTCTACCTGGGCGACCTGGTCCCCAAAAATGATCTCAAGGCTATCTTGGAAGACGCCTACAACTTCGCCGTCCCCGTAGAACGGATCTACGACGAGAAGTATGTGATGAGACTCGACCAGGGCGCCACATGCTCCTTCAAGGACTTCGCCGCCCGGCTGATGGGCAGGCTGATGCAGTACTTCCTCCGCCAGGAGGACGAAGATATGGTCATCCTCACCGCCACCTCTGGTGATACCGGAAGCGCCGTGGCCCAGGCCTTCTATGGCCTGGAAAATATCGAGATGGTAGTCCTCTTCCCGGAAAAAGAGGTCACAGGCCGCCAGAGAAAACAGATGACCACTCTTGGGAAGAACGTTTACATCCTGGCGGTGGACGGCAAGTTCGACGACTGCCAGGCGATGGTGAAACAGGCCTTCGTAGACCCCGATCTTGATCATCTCAACCTATCCTCGGCCAACTCCATCAACGTGGGCAGGCTGATCCCCCAGACAGTCTACTACTTCTACGCCTGGTCCCGCGTCGGTATGGAAGACCTGGTAATCTCCGTTCCCTGCGGCAACTTCGGCAACCTGATGGGAGGCCTGATCGCCAAGCGGATGGGCCTGCCGGTGAGAAGGTTCGTGGTGGCCACCAACGAAAACGACGAGTTTCCCCGATTCATGGCCACAGGGTCCTACAAGCCCATCAGCCCATCGAAAAAGTGCATATCCAACGCCATGAACGTGGGCCACCCCAGCAACCTGGCCCGGCTCTTCTGGTACTACGGAGGCAAAATGGACGAGCTGGGGTCTGTTCACAAGATGCCCGACCTGGAGGCGATGAAAAGAGACCTCTTCGCGGTATCCATATCCGACGAAGAGACGAGAAAGACGATAAGCGAGGCCTACAACCGCTACGATACGCTGCTGGAACCCCACGGTGCCGTTGGCTGGGCCGGGTTGATGCGTTACATCGACGAGGTGGAAGACTGGAAACCCTGCATCTCTCTGGAGACCGCGGATCCTGCCAAGTTCCCCGAAGAGATCGTAAAGGCGGTGGGCCTGGAGCCGCCGGTTCCCCCGTCCATATCCCGGCTGGAAGAGAAAGAAGAGCAGTTCTACCGGATCGGCAGAGGGTACGACCGCCTCAAGGAGAGCCTCCATGAGCTCTTCGGTTAGAGAGGTAGAGAGGAGAGGAGAGGTCGACGCTATGACGCCTGAACCCCCAATACGAGATATCCGCTTCGACGAGATCGGGAGCTACCCCCTCCCCAAGGGGGTCAGAAGAGAGGACATCTCCTTAGACGAGCCTTACCTCGATATGGTCGAAGACGCCCTTCTCCAGAAGATCTCCGCAGGCGTGGAGATCCCCAACTACCCCCAGTTCAGGGACATGATCAGGATGTTCATGGACCCCATCGAGGACCCCGACAAGTCCGAGGTCCCCTATCTGATCGAGAGAGAGGCCGCCCGTATCTTCGAGCTCGAAGCCCTGGAGAGGGCGGGCACCCGGATGATGGAGGACGGAAGACGTCTCCAGGCCAGGGTATGTGTCACCGGCCCGGTGGAGCTATACCAGGCAGCCTTCGGTCTCACAGACTACTCGGACCTGCTATTCAACATGGCCGAGAGCGTGGCCAGGTTCCTAGAAGGAGCCCTAGCCTCCAGGTCCTTCGACGTTGCCGTCGTCTCCGTAGACGAACCCAGCCTCGGGATCAGCTCCAACATAATCTTCGAAGAGGACGATATCCAGACGGCCCTGGAGACGGCAACCAGACCCTGCAATGGGGTCGACTGCGAGGTCCACCTGCATTCGCCTCTCTTTGTCGAGCTCTGCTGCAGGGTTCCGGGGATCAATGTCATCGGCGTGGAGTCGGCAGCAAACCCCGACTACCTGAGGCTGATCGATCTGGAGATGCTGGAGGAACACGAGACCTACATCAGGGCGGGGATTGCCAGGACAGACATACTCAGACTCGTGGCCACGCTGAACGATAGGCTGGAGACGAACCTATGGACCGAACCCGAAAGGCTGGAAAGGGAAGTTCACGGCGCGGAGTCGCCCGACCTGATGGAGCAGAGACTGGCGGAAGCCTACCGGATCTTCGGACAGAGGATCAAGTATGCAGGTCCCGACTGCGGTCTGGGATCCTGGCCCAGCCAGGAGATGGCCTCCCGGCATCTGGCCAACTGTGCGAGAGCGATCAAATCATTCCGCGGGAAGTAGTTTTCAGAGGCAAACTTCTTACACAATTTATTTATTTTGTCTCCACACCTAAACATTTTATAACGTAGGTCCTTTACATTCAATCAATTAATATTACTTATTCCGCATTACCATAAACTATAAATATTTTAAACTATGTCGTATCTCTTATGAGGATCAAAGTGTTGAGCAACAAAGATGAGATTTCCGAGCTGAACCGGAACGAGCAGTTGGTCCACCTCGCCTTCCGGGCATCCAACATGGACGTGATGGGACTGATACAACAATGTCCTCGGCTTAAGGCTGTACAGACCCCACCATCTTACCACCACACCATGTCCAAAGCGGCCCGACAGTTCCTGGAGATTCAGGGGGTAGCGCTTCTGAAAGGGGACGTGTGGGGACACAGGAAGGATCTAGAGGAGTACTACACCGTAGAGGACGGTGTTGTAGATAAGATAGCGTACCTAATAGGCGAAGGTCACAGCATCGAAGATACCATAACGCAAGTCAAAAGAGAGACAAAGCTTTCCGAAGACCTGATAAAGTACATCTTGAAGGACAAAGTCCTGAGCTGAACGGCGTCTGCGAATCGTCGAGGACCAACGTCAACGTTCCCATCACGGCGAGCGTTCGGAAAGCCGTTTTTTATTGTACATAAAGTATAACTTTATGTACTCGTCATCGCTCGGTAAATCTGTCAGACGTCCCTCTTCTGAGGAAGATCCTTGGCCACCCGGGTCGGTGGGTCGGAAGGATCCCCCGGGCTAGACGACCCCAGCCAGAACGTATATGTCCTGTGAAAGAGACTAAGGGACGGTGTTCCAGGCTCTCAACATGCGGAAGCACTGGACCGTACCGGTTGGTGATAACCATGATCGCACTCAACTTCAAGACTTACCAGGAGTCTACGGGCGAAGCCGCCCTAAAATTATCCAAGATTTGTGAAGAAGTGTCGGAACAGTATGGTGTAAATATTATCGTCGTTCCCCAGACCGCCGACATCCACCTAATATCCAGCGAAGTTTCCATACCCGTTTATGCTCAGCACGTCGACGGTGTGGGATACGGTGGCTACACCGGCCACGTCACCGCGGCATCGGTCAAAGCTGCCGGTGCCAGCGGCACACTGATAAATCATTCGGAGAGACGGCTGAAGCTGGCCGATATCGAGGCATCGCTGGTCGCCTGCAAGGAGGCGGGGCTGACTACCATAGTCTGCACCAACAACGTTCCCACCACCAAAGCGGCCGCGGTCCTTTTGCCGGACTACGTGGCTGTCGAGCCACCGGAGCTGATAGGTAGCGGCATACCGGTATCCAAAGCCGATCCCGATGTGGTGACCGGCTCTGTGGAAGCTGTGAAGAAGATCGCACAGAACGTGGGGGTTCTCTGCGGTGCGGGGATAAGCAAGGGAGAAGACCTGAAGGCTGCTCTGGAGCTGGGGGCCGAAGGCGTCCTTTTGGCCTCGGGGATAATCAAGGCTCCGGACCAGAAGAAGGCGCTCGAAGAGCTGGTGACCGGGCTCTGAGGTGACCTCTGATGACCCACCCGACGAAATGCATAAGAGTGAGAGTATCCGGCAGGGTTCAAGGCGTAAACTACCGCAACTTCTCCAAGGCCAACGCCAGAGAGCTGAATGTGACCGGCTGGGTCCGCAACCTCCCTGGCGGCGGCGTAGAGGCGGTCCTGGAAGGAGACAAACAGAAGGTCGGCGAGCTTCTGAACCTGCTCAAGACCGGTCCGGCCCAGGCCCTGGTCTCCGGTATGGATATATCTGAGGTGAAATGCAAGGGCTACGAGGATTTCAAAGTGGTCTATTGAGAGGAGAAGTGGTCTTTTGCTGGTGATCAACAGATACAAGTGCGGCTATTGTGGTGCCTGTGTCGGCGTCTGTCCTGCCACCGCCCTGGAGCTTGTGGAGACCTGGCTCGAGGTGGATGATAGCTGCGTTGGATGCGGCATATGCACCAAGATCTGTCCTCTGGGAGCGCTGGAGCTGACGGAAGAGGTCGAGGCATGAAGTGCGATATGGTGGTGGTCGGAGCCGGACCTGCCGGTTCCATGGCGGCGAAGACCGCGGCCGATGAAGGATTGGATGTGGTGCTTCTGGAGAAGCGACAGGAGATCGGCGATCCTGTGCGTTGTGCAGAGGGGGTGAGCAAGGCGGCCCTCGCCAAGATGGTGGAGCCCGACCCGAGCTGGATCGCCGCCGAGGTCAAGGGTGCTCGCATCTATGCTCCCGATGGTACATCTTTCGTCATGACCGAGGACCGAGCCGGGTCCGAGGTGGGGTACGTCCTGGAGCGGAAGGTCTTCGACCGGATGCTGGCGATGAAGGCGGCCGAGGCAGGGGCCAAGGTGATGGTCAAGACCAGGGCCCTAGGTCTGCTGGAAGAGAACGGCGTTCCCACCGGCATCACCGCGCTCCACATCGGAGAGAAGATGGAGATCGAAGCGCCCCTCATAATAGGGGCCGACGGCGTAGAGTCTAAGGTGGGGCGCTGGGCGGGTATCGATACCGTGCTAAAGCCCCAGGACATAGAGGTCGGCGCTCAGTTCCTGGTCCAGGACGTGAAGATCGACGGCGAATACTGCGAGTTCTTCCTGGGCAACGAGATCGCACCGGGGGGATATATCTGGGCCTTTCCCAAGGGCAAGAACCTGGCCAACCTGGGCATCGGTATCCAGGGCTCGCGATCGGATCCGGGCATGGCCCTCAGGCTGCTCCAGAGGTTCCTGAAGGAGCATATGCCCCAGGCCAAGATATTGGAGATGATGGCCGGAGGCGTTCCGGTATCGGGTCCCATCGAGTCTACCACATCTGACGGGGTGATGCTCGTCGGAGATGCCGCCAGACAGTCGGACCCCATCACCGGGGGCGGCATCATCAACGCGATGAGAACCGGGGTGATGGCTGGGGAGGTGGCGGCAGAGCTGGTTCCGCAGGGTGACCTCAGCAGAGAGGCGCTCAAGATCTATGAGGACCGGTGGAGAGATACCATCGGCAAGCGGATCGGCAGAAACTACTCGGTGAAAGAGCTATTCGTCACCCTGACCGACTCCGACCTGAACGGTCTGGTTCACTCGTTGGGGGGCGAAGACGTCGCCAACCTGGAGCTGAAAAACTTGCTCAAGCTGCTGGCCAAGCAGAACCCAAGGCTCCTCTGGAAGCTCAGACATCTGATACGCTAGGAAGACGATCCAGGTCGAACTCTATCCTTATCATCTCGGGGTCGGCGCGAATGGAGATCACGGTGGTGTGGAAGACGTACCGTTGGGCCCGGCGACCGTCCGGTACCTTCACCCCGTGGTCCTGGTTCAGCTTCTTCAGCGTGCAGGCCTGGAGCGCGGGGCCGCTCTGGAGGAAGAGCAGGCCGGGGAGGTTCAGCTTGTGGTGCTCGAAGGCGGGGTACTTCTCTTCCAGGATGCTTTCCAGCTCGGACTTGGTAATCTCCACGGATCTATCCTCGCTCTCTAACCGGAGTCGTTCCTCGTCTGCCCGGACTATGTTCACGTGGACTCGCAGGGTGGAAGATATGTAGTTGGAACCGCGACCCCTCTCATCGGGTGGGAGGAGCTCTTCCAACCGGGGCAAAAATGGTCGGAGAAGAGGAGCGCTCCCGCCGAATAATGTGCCGGGCAGGTTGGTGCGGCCCTGGGCGGTGGCCGCCACCATGTCCTGATTTCTCACTTCGACTGTGATCATGCGATATATCTTCGTTTTCAGAACACATATCTCTGTCGGGTGTGTCGTTCTAGGCCGAGGTGGACCTATCTGAAAGACCTTGATCGGGCGCTCTCAGAGGTTCTCGCCCTGGTATGTTCCACTGTACACCTTTTCTGCCGCACCGCTGAGGCGCTGGAAGACAAGCTGCATCAGCCGGGCGTTCTTCTTCAGCCTCAAGCCCGAGGGGTTGTAGATCACCAGCAAAGACTGGCTCCGGCCTTTGTATCCTGGGTCCCAGACGGCGGTCTCTATGCTGGCCCCACACCTGAGGAGGCTGGACCTGGGACTGGCCGTGGCGGCGAGGTTCCTGGGTATGGAGACCACCTCGTTGAAGGTCACCAGATAGGCACCTTCCTCCAGAACCGCCCAGCCCGAGCCGTCGAAGGATATCTCTTTCGTATCCGAGACCCGGCGTTCGGTGTTGTCATAGTCCACGACGCCCATCGAGACGAGCCTCTCCACCTTTCTCAGGGTCAGGTCCACCCCGCACATCTGGACCTGCACCTCCGGGTCGATCATCTCCTGGACCGCGCCGTGGTCGATGAGTTCCCCCAAGTCTGGACCTGCTATTATTGCCATACGAAAAACCTCCAATGAAGAGACGGCAACGTTATGCCGTGCCGTTGTTCTGTGAAGAGCTCGGCCCGGGATCATATACGCTTTTCGGCCACGGCCTTCTTGCCTTGCCAGCCGATCGATATCGCTGTCGTCCATCCACCGAATCACCTTCGGAGATTGGTGGCACGAGTTCATCGATCAGTTGGCGCTCGCTTTGGCTTCGTGGACTTCATTGATAGAGAGCTCCTCTTTGGCAGAGTATGCGTCTCTCATCTTATTGCACGAGTGCTTCCCGGTATCGCAGAATGTCCTAAAGTGATCCAGCCACTCAGGGTTCTCGGGCCCAAGCTCGATGAACTTGACCAGGTTTTTGATCTGCTCCACGGTCTTGGTGGCCAGCTCATGCTCCATGGTGCAGGCGTCCATATCGGCTATCTTCTCGGGCACGCCTATGGATATCAAGAAGGCCCTTATCGTGTCGTGCCGGTCCTTCAGCCTTCTCCCCACCTCCTCTCCCACCGAGGTTAGGAATACCCCTTCGTACCTCTTGTGCACCACGTAGCCTTGGTTGTCCAGCTTCTTCACCATCTCGACGGCGCTCGGAGGTTTAACCCCGAGTTCTGCGGCTATGTCTCTTATCCTGACGTAGCCCTTCTCCTGCGTGATGTTGAAGATCGCCTCGAGGTAATCTTCTGCTTTTCTGGATAGGTTGGCATTCATGAGATCATTCTTCCAAGATGTTACTTACTCTGCAGGCCGGATCCCTCCCCCACCAAGGGGGTACGAGCAGAGCCTCGTCCCCCACGGCGACTCATTGGGAACCGAGGACCATCCTGCCCGTTTCCGGCGATGCTATCGAGTAAATAAAGTTGTACTTTATGTACAACGAGAAAATGCTCGCTTACGCTCACATTTACTTGAGCACATAAAGTTGTACTTTATGTACTACGAGAAGAGGATAACGCTGTTAGGTCCATAAATAGGTATCCCGACATAAGTTAGGTTTTGGAAATATAGCCTAACATGTCACATGGGATGCAGATATCGAGGTCCGAGCGACCGACGAGGCCGAGACGCCGATCTACGATCGTCTCAGCAGTTTCACAACCGCATCGGTCACTTCTTCCGTGGTGAGGCCGCCGCCCAGGTCGGGCGTCTTTAGGCCAGCGTCCAGGGTATCGTTCACCGCCACCTCGATCCGTCTGGCCTTCTCGACCTCGCCGAACCACTCCAGCATCATGGCCGCACTCCTGATGGCTCCTACCGGGTTAGCGATGCCCTTCCCGGCGATATCTGGCGCGCTCCCGTGGATGGGTTCGAAGAGGGCATACCTCTCGCCCAGGTTGGCGCTGGGGCATAGGCCCAAACCGCCGATTACTCCCGCCGCCACGTCGCTCAGTATGTCGCCGAAGAGGTTGGTGGTGACGATCACGTCGAGCTTCTCGGGTCTGATCACCAGGTTGTAGGCGGCGGCATCCACCAGCATATCCTGGTAAGGGATGGACCACAAGTCGGCGGTATCCCTGCAGGTCCTTAAGAAAAGAGAGTCACTCTTGAGGACGTTCGACTTGTGGACGATGGTGAGTTTTCTCCTGGTGGAGGTGATCTGACAGGCCTTCTCTGCGATTCGTTCGGATCCTGACCTGGTTATCACCCTCAGGGTGGTGGCCCGGGCTTCGTCTACGTCCTCGATCCCGGAGTACATGCCCTCGGTGTTCTCCCTCACGATCACCAGGTCGATCTTTCCTTTGTAAAAGGGCCTGATGTTGGCGTAGAGGTCGAGTTCCTTCCTCAAGGTAAGAAGAACGCTCCTGTAATCGGGGTCGGGCGGCGTAGTTATGGCCCCGAAGAGTACACAGTCACAGCCCTTGATCAGGTCCACGTCCTCCTCGATCATGGCCTTTCCCGTTCTCTCCCAGCGACCAAAACCCAGGTCCACCGGTACAATATCCAGATCGGCGCCAGCCGCCTCCAGGACGAGGAGGGCGCTCTCAATCACCTCCGGCCCGACGCCGTCGCCCTTCACGACCGCGACTCTCTTCTCAGTTCTTCTGCCAGACATCTTACCGCCTCCGCGATCTCCGGGGCACCATCGCCCCAGTGGACCACCACCCCGGTGTGGCCATTTAGCTTCGTGATGCCCCGTCTCTCAGATTTGCAGCATCGGGTGATGAAAGGACCCCTCGGTTCCAGCTCGGCGTTGGAGAGGGGGCAGGTGTTCAGAAAGTCGTGCTCTTTTCCAGGGTACATCTGCCTGAAGATCGCTCTGGAGACCTCGCACCCCACGATTCGGGGGTTCTCCGTCTCCACCCTATCCGAGTCCAGCGACCGCCCCAGGCCGGAGGCCGTGCAGGGGAAGTAGACTCGCTCGCCCTCATACCTGCGCAGATCCAGCACCCGGCTCTTGAACTTCAGGACGAGGTTGCCGAAGATCCCGGATCGTTCCAGGTTCTCGATCACGTAGACCAGCCAGGAGGGCTCCGGCGGGATCACGTCCAGGATCTCGACCTCCGTTATGGTCCGGAGGTCGGGTCGGTGGACGAAGGTGGCGTGCTCGTCGGGCCCTCTGAATATCACCGTGTTCACCTTGCCTGTGCAGAGTCGGTGAGCCAGCTCGATCAGTCCCGTCCTGTTCCTGGTCTCCACCTTCTCCGGATAGACCAGGACCTCGCCGCCGCCGGCGATGGGCTCCAAGGACCTCGCCGGGCGCATGAACCCCTCGCCGGGCTCCACCTCGACCCTGTAGATGGTGGTCTCCTCACCGAAGTGGATGATGTACCGGGTGGAGAAATATATGGGATCGCCGGGCCGCGCCTCTGTGGCCGTGCCCACGAGCCTGAAATCGCCTGGGAATATCACAGAACCCCTTCCTTTTCCCGTCTCCGGTGGGCCACAAGACCCCCATCCTGGAGGATCTCCAGGAGAAAATCGGGAAGCCTGGTGCCCTGATAGGTCCTGTCACCGATGGTGACCGTTCCTTGGGCCAGGTCCACCTCCACCTCGTCTCCTTCTTCGCACTCAAGATCGACCTCCACCACCGGCAGGCCCACGTTTATGGCGTTCCTGTAGAAGATCCTGGCAAAAGACCTGGCCACCACGCAGGAGACCCCTGCTTCTCTCAGCGCCAGAGGAGCTTGCTCCCTGGAAGAGCCGCATCCGAAGTTCCTGCCCGCCACTATAACGTCGCCCTTCCGAACCTTGCAGGCGAATTCGGGGTCCAGCCCTTCCATGGCATGAGCGGCCAGGGACTTCAGGTCCTTGGTCCGGAGGTAGGGGCCGGGGATTATGACGTCGGTGTCCACGTCGTTTCCGAAGACCCATGCTTTACCCCTGATCATGGCAGGAGGTTCGACCTGCACCGGTATATGGCTTTCCTTCGCAGTGCGGCTCTCTCTCAGGAGACCGAGTCACACGCCTCTTCGCAGGTCAGGTCGAACCCCCAGTCGGGAGGCTGCCACCCCGGCGCAGATCTCTCGCCCTCGAACTCGCCTATGGTCACCGCCGCATTCGCATACACAGGCCTGGTTGGTGCTGGGGGGAGGTGCTAATCGTTTATGTACAACTCGGAGGATCCACTTGACAACGCAGAAGATATCAGGCACGTTCCGGGGCACACCGGGTGCGAATACGTTCTGTCGCACCACGGGAATAGATCTCTGCCGTTAGGAAGAACTCCATTCACGTCACCGATGCTGTTAAGGTGCTTTAGAGGGACTGTTCTATATACCTCCACCAGCTAGCTCTTAACCAAGTCTTGATTTGTGGGGCGTCCTGGATGGAAATGTATTTTATGTCTATGAGATAAGAAGGGCTGAATAGTTATATTGAAAGAATTGAAAGAGAAGCAAACGTAAATAAGAACCGACGTTAGATGTGACAGAAAATGGTGGTGGGAAGAATGGCTGAGATAAAGGCGATTGAAAAAAGATTGGAGGTGATCGTAGGGGCGAGATTGAGAGATAGAACCAGAATAGAAAATGCTATTTTAACCCAAGATAGATTGAGGAAGAAATCTAAGGGTTGGAATGGAGCAAAAGAGGTCTGTAAATGGCGTGAATCAAGATGATTATCCTGGATACATCGGTTGTTGTAAAATGGTTCTCTGAGGAGGATTTCACAGATAAAGCCTTAGAGATAAGAGAAAGAATTAGGATGGGGGAGGAAAGGGTTATAGTGCCGGATTTGCTATTATATGAACTGGCTAACGCTTTGAAATATAATCCAAGTTTTGATGCTAATGATGTCAGTGACGCTTTAACATCTATATTCGACATGGATGTGAACATTGTCACCCCGATGCGTGGGATTATAAACGTGGCAGTTTCACTTGCTTTTGAGTATGACATAACGGTTTATGACGCTTTTTTATGTTGCACTGGCAAAAGACCTAGAACTTGCGTTTATCACTGCTGATAAAAGACTTTGTGAACGGGTAAGAGGCCTGGATTTTGTGATATTTATTGGTGATACCTGAAATGGAGATGCACCGGGGAAGGACCCTCCGGGATTAAAACAGAGATGCTGACACCTCTCACGACGCCGGCGCACAGATTCCTTCATGGGTCAGATCATTCGGGTATCCTGTATAGTTGAACCCCTTGTCAGGCGGCTGCCATCCTGACCTTGGCACCTTACCCTCGACCTCCGGGTCCGGCTAGGAGAGACCCTGGCCAGATTCTACAAAGACGAGGTCAGAGCCCTGGGCGCCCATCTCGGCGTGCCGTGCCCCGGCACATACTGGAGAAGGCACCCACCGCGGGTCTATGGCCCGGCCAGACCGACGAAGAGGAGTTGGGGATAAGCTACCAAGATGCCGACGCCATACACAGGGGGTTGGAGCAGGGACGAAGCCGCGAGGATCTGAAGAGATCTTACGAGGGGTCGAAGGTGGACCTACCTGGTTCTAGAAAGAATCGTGAAGAGCAGGCACAAGGGGGCGATGCCGCCCCGACCGGGGCACGATTATGTGTAGATCCGAGGTGTAGAGGCGCAGGCCGACATCCCGCAGGATGCCAGCTCGCTGCACTCCTCACAACCCGAGTCGAACCCCCAGTCAAGAGGCTGCCACCCAGGCGCAGATCTCTCGCCCTCGAACTCGCCTACGGTCACCGTCGCGCTTACGTAGATCGGCCGGACAACGGTCCCGTCGACAGAACGAACACTGACGCGAGCCTCGTTGACGAAGGTCCCGCTTTGAAGCGCCTCAGTTCTGTATACGATCTTCTTCGTCGTGAAAGGCATGATATCGATCAGGTTCCAGGTGACGGTACCGTTCACGTAAGAGGACGACGGGATATCCTAATAGTTCCAAATTTTTTGCTTTTGGTTCGATTAGCCTGCAGTCGGAGAAATCCACGTTCATAATCTACGTCCCGACGACGTCGGTGTACCTGAACGCCAACCTGGAGCACAGGAAGAAATCGTATCGTATAGGGTTCGGCGAGCGAGCCAAATTCGGACTATTGGATTAATTTTTAAATTATGTCACGAAATTGGTTATTAAACAAAAAATACTTTTATGAAATATGGCGTAGGGGTACTTCTACAAACTTGGTCGTTCCTAGACTATGTGATCTTGTCTATCTCGTCGCCTATACTCATCATTGACGAGCCAGAAAACATGTTCGAAACATAGGCAAAGGCGCACGATAGCGATTTAGGCGCATATCGAATATTAACGGATCGATGAAAGTGACAGATACTATAAAATTCGCTTGATACGTAAACTCTTTTAGGGTGTGGTTCTACGTCATAATACTTCTCTAATTATTAAGAGAGCGCAACGTATTAATAGCTATATGACCGTCGTATACTTAGTTACCCGCGGTGACGTGTACCTTGAGGTGCAAGGATGATCCGTCGGGAGTGCTACCGTCTAAAAAGTTCCTTTTCTATGATAATATTATTTTTAATTATATCATAGTATTGTTGGTCTTTTTTCTCTATCAACCTACGCACACTACCACATACAAAATCTGCGCAATCAGCACCTCGACTGTTATACGGCTTCACGAATCGAGGATATAACTGATAAGGTACCAAGAGCCGATTAGCCTGTGAAGAAAGATATCTAGACAATCCTTTTTTAATATTCTTGCTTGAAGAACGCTGACTTATATATATGGTCATATTGTCTTGGACACGTTCTTTTTTTATTAAATTCTCTATTAAATAATAAACCATCTGATTGTAATTGTAATTGATTTTTGGGTTCTCTCTAAGGTATTCATAAATGTGTCCTTTGTCTTCATAAATATAACCGAATCGCCCCCTTTTTCCTACCATTGTCTTTAAAAATTCAATTCTCACCTTAGTCGAAGATTTGTTAAAATGAAGATGCTTGGGTACTTTCCCACTGTAACCAGCAATCTGCTGCTTCACTGCATCTACGCCATTTTTATAATCGGTAGTAGGGAAAAACGCGAATCCTATTATGAAATATCTTGATGCACCCTTCTCGAAATTGAACCCCTGATCGCCAGATTCGTCTACAAAAACGTGTAGCATCTTATCTTACTCTAGGAGGAGGGATCATTAATATAACGACCCACGCACACCACACGACGCGTGCCCCTCGGGCCTGATAAAGACGAAGGTCACGAAAGCCCCGCCACCGCTTCGCCCTCGCACCTCCCACAAGGCCCTTACATTAGCCCGGCGCAGAATAATTCGGCAGTTCAACAACGTTAAAAAAATGGCGGAGGAGATCAACTTTGGCAGCCCCGAAAGAGATCGTTGATTTGGTTGAGAGGTTCGACCATAACCTCAATGCATATCGATCTGGTCAATATAATGAAGCCCAGCTTCATTCGTTTAGACTTTCTTCCACTATCTTGATTTCCTCGTCGTTGAGCCCATACAGCCTATAGACGATCTGATCGATGAGTCGGTCGGTCTCTTCAATTTTGGTAAGTAGTGGGTCCAGCTTATCCATCGACTCGGAAAACTCCCGGCGCAGATCCTTCTGGAATGGTCGGCGGACAGGGTCAATGGATAGCTTCCGCTTGTTCTTCTTGAGGATGGCAAGAAGTTGCTCGAAGTCGCCTTCGAAGTAGGATTGGACCTTTGTCTTATTTGTCAACTCGGCCACCTTAGCGCCAATCTCTCTCTCCAACCAGCCAAGGAAGTCCTTGATTTCCTCTTGCTTATCCTTATTCATTTGGATCATCTGTTCGGCCAGGAAGGCCAGGAGATCGTGGACGACGTCGGATTTTTCCTGCTCGGTAATGAAGTTGCATTCGGTGTCCTTTGGCAAGTAAGAGTCGGTGCGAGAGAGAATCTCTTCGAAGTCGTGGGCGGCGTAGAGGTCCTTGAGCTGAGAGGCCAGGGCGACGCGCTTTGATTTGGGGGTGGTGAAGGAGATGCGGCGGATGGGGAGTTGTCGAAGATCGTATAATTTAACCTGTGCGAATAAACGCCCAGCTTCACCAGTTTGTATTTGGTATATGTAAGAGATTAGTTTACTATTCAAAACAGAGGTTGTATAAAAGGGGTCAAGACCCCCCGATTTTTCAATAATTGTTGTGTGAATTGATTTGGCCGTTACATATTGCCCGTAGTCAACACTAGCTCTTATTCGGTCTGAAGTTTGTCGAGTAAGAATTTTAACAGGTACCAAAGCTAAATCTAAATAGACTTGCACAACAGACTTATCTGTCTTATACTGCTCAAAATCGTGGATTAACCAATTATCACTAAAGTTCAATGAATATCGATCAATATCAGCCCCTTTAATCAAAGCATAATCATCATTATGATGTTTCTCCCCCACATAGAAAAGTAATTCAGAAATTTTCGTTTTTTTACCTCTGTTTTTCCAACCGACACCTTTCCATTTATAGTCAACACCAGCATCGTGACAAGATCCGATGCCTGGCTCTAAAGAAACATATATTAACGGATTGCCCAACTTTCTTGTAATAGAGTTTTCCATTCTCCAGGGTGCATCAGAACTAACCGTAATAGATAGCTCACTTTGTTCAAATTGTTTCTCTGTCGTGGACCAATAATCATAAGAAGCATTATAGGAATCCACAAAAGGTATAACTTTGCGGCATATAATTATCATAGTCTGCACATTAGCATCATTGAAAACCAATAAACCACGATAATCTCTAACGTGCTCTATCATATATTCAGTGGATAGCATCTCTCTTAGGCCGGTAAACTGTGCACCATCTAGCAAAGTGTTTGGAATGATAAATGAGAGTGTGTGATTAAATGAGAGTTTATGTAGACTGTTGTAGATGAAGTCTGCATATACCTCTGCACGTCCACCAGTTGTTGGGAAGTCCATATTATTTAAATACTCTTTTGTTTTTTTATCCAGCACATCGCCATACGGTGGATTCCCCACCACTGCGTCCCACCCTGGATTCTCCTTCACTGCCCCGCCCTCAAAGAATATCTCCGGGAACTCCAACTCCCAGTGGAAGAAGTCCCGCACCTCTGCGATCTCCTGCGCTCGATTGAACCATGGTGGAGAAGTCTTCCGCGTCCATTCCCTCTCGTCGCCTCCCACCGCCCAAAACAGGTCGTGATAAACAAGGTCCGCGCTCTTTGTTCCCTGGGGCGTAGTCCTGGGCTCGACTTCGTTTCCGAAGTAGACCGCGGTGTGCACACTGGCAATGGCTTTGGCCTTGGTGTACTCCGGCAAGGCCTTGAACTCCTCGAAGACCTCCTCTTTCCTCTTGATCTCCGAGAGCGAATCATCCCTGATCTGCTCCAGCTCCTCGATCTTTCCTATCAGATGCTGAATGAACAGAGGGGAGACAAAAGAGGGCAAAGTCACCTGGTCCTTATTATTCGTGCCTGAGTTTGCGCCCGGATAAAATTTCAGGTCCGAGAGCCTGGCGCCAATCAGGCTATTCCCCTGCTTTAGCCTGTGATCCAAAAAACTCAGTGGCTTGTCCTTGGCAATGGTCGTCAGCCAGAGGGATACCTTGGCAAGCTCCACTGCAAGCTCATTCAGGTCTACGCCATAGACACAGTGGGAGACCACCTCCCTTTTGGCCCACTCATTGGTAAACTGACCATGATCTTCTACCCAGCTCCAGTCGATATCCCTTTCAGCGGCTTGCATCAGCTTCCCGGCCAAAAACTCCACTGCGCCTACCAGAAAGTGACCGCTGCCGATGGCAGGGTCCAACACTTTCACCGACAAGGTGGCATCTATTAAGCTTCGGTTCTCCGACAAGGCGTCGTTCCAACGCTCCTTCACCACCGGCCCCACCGTGTTCTCCACGATGTAGTCCACAATGTAATCCGGTGTGTAGTATGAGCCTGTGGCCTTGCGCTCTCCCTTATCCGTGGTAAGGTAGAGATTTCCTTTCGTTACCTTGTCAAAATCGTTGAAGTCCTCGAAGGCCATCTTCTTCTTGCGACGACCGTTGAACTCCTCCAGAGTGACCCAATTCCGAGCTTTGCCACCGGTTACAACCAGGTCCTCTTCGGCAACTTCCAGCTTGTACTCCAAAAGACCCTCATATATGGAGCCCAGGTGCCTTATCTCCAGGGTAGAGTAGTCCACAAACCCTCGGGCTCCACTGTTAACCTTGCTCCTTGAGAGCAGATCGATGGCGCTGGCCAAAAAGGAATCCCCGATGGTCCATCTCTCCAGATCGGGATGCCTTTCCGGATCGAAGAGACCTCCGTTGTAGGCGGGAACGTGGATCTGATCGTCAATTCCCAGGACTTTGCTGCCCTGGTCGATCAACCTGAAAAGATCATTCAATTCGCTCCACAGCGTGGTCTTGATGGGTAGGTAGCGCCCCTTCTGGTGTCCATCTTCTCTATCCGCCACACCCTTCTTGAGCCGATCGAAGCTGTAGAAATCCCTATACTGCTCGTCTTTGAGATCTAAAAGCGCCTTTCCTTCCGCGTAAAGCATGAAAAGAAAACGGTAGAGCAGAATCATAGTATTCTTCTGCGCCAGCGCTCTATCCGCTGGATTATTGGGCTCGAGGCCGTTCTCTTCCCAGTGGAAGAAACCGTCTGCGATATTCTTCATTGCCCGGTAGACGTTCTCTTTCAGGTTATCCCCGATCTCCTGGGCATAGTCCTGTGATCCTTTCAGCACCACGTCCAGAAAGATCTCGCCCTTTTCGTTGGGAAGGAATGCCTCTCTCCGGAAGAAGTAGTAAAAGTATCTGAAGCTCTCCAGATCTCCGCTTTCTAGCATGCAGGCCAGGTCAACTTCATAATAAACATCCAGAGGCTTATCCTGATGGTAGAGCCGCCACATACGACCGTTGGAGAGAATTCCCCATTTTGGCTCTGTATCGTGAAGGTAAAGCCAGGTCTGGAAACTGGGATTTCTCTTTTTATTGTGTCTATCCTTGCCGAATCGGTCCAGCTCAATATCCCATTTTTTGACC
>JAUWQF010000121.1 GCA_030611205.1 Methanothrix sp. | reverse complement strand
CAAGGACACCTCTAATTCATTAGCGATTTCGTGATTATTTTTGCCAATCGCAGCCAGCAAAACAATCCGTGCTCGGATAACTTTTTGCTGTCCTGTAGAATACCGACGAACAAGCAATTCCAAACCTTGGCGCTCGACATCATTCAAGTTGATTGCTGTAGGTTTCGGACCAGGCATGATACTCCCCTTCTGCAGAGTATCTGTCAATGGTTATATATAAAACATTATCATTAGGTTTATCTCAGCCCAGATGTACTAGAATACCCGGCCGGTTGATAGACGATGCCATCTACCTTATTCACGCGAAGGCGCGAAGGCGCGAAGGGACTAGAAGACCCGGCCGGCAGATAGACGAGGTCGTCTACAGACTCTACGGCCTTACTGACGACGAGATAGTCATGGTGGAGAAGGCCGCAGGGCGAGGGTTGCGGGGCCTGAACCCGGCTGGGGTTTCGGTCGTCCTCGATCCGCCTATAACCGGGCTGCCCTTCCCGGCGCCCGCCGGCGCCTGCATTGGTTGGCCTGCCACCCACCCACGTCACAAATACTCGAAAAATTCGTCCTCTCCGACCTTCGCCAGTTTCAATAGACCATTCAGCGTGCCCAACTTTAATTCTTTGTGCATTGGCACCACGGTCCCGACCTTTCCCTCTGAGGTCATCTTTGAGAGTCTGACGTGGCTTCCACTCTGGCCCGCAATCTCGAAACCGAATTTGTTACAGAGGATCTTGACTGCTTTCTCGCCAGAGATCTTCCTAAGCTTTGACAACCGAAGCCACCTCAAAGGTGGTTATGAAGGACCTCTTCATATCGTCTGAGGGAAACTCCTCCAGATAGAGTTCTGTTGCTTCTTTGAGGCTGTCGACGGCCTCCTCTAGGGTCTCGCCCTGGCTGACCGTCCCCACTTCAGGACATTGAGCCACGTACATGTTCTCCTCTTTATGCACCACCGCAGTTAATGTCCACATAGCAAGTCACCTATTCAGAGTATTCGTTCCTGCTATAAACTCCTGCTGTAAACCCGATAGGAGATCCTTCGGGTGCTTGCGGCGGCGTTCTCACGAGATTCTTCCCCCTCATACGCGCCCGCAGCGATAGAATACCAGATCTTCCGATGCCATGCCACCTTTGCCCACCCGACACCCAAAGATCCTGTGGCATGTCTCAAGCGGGGTGCGTCTCCGGTGATCCAGGGCCCCTTGGCGACCAAGACCTCGGACCCGCAGCCCAGGCGCCGGAATGCCACATACGAGAGCGGGCGAGGCCCGGGCCCCCCGGTCGGCTAAGATCCATCTTCGCCAGGCCAGGCGCTCACCCTGTGGCCCATTTTGGCGCGGATCGAAAAGACCGACCGGTTGATAGACGGTGCCGTCTACCTTACTCACGCGAAGACGCGAAGGGACTATAGTCCTGAACGCTAAGTTTGACACTTATCCGATCTAACTTGACAATGTCACATGGGACCCCAATTGAGGCTACTGGTATTTTATATATTTTTGTAAATATATCTGACGCCCCCCACCACCTGCTGTTATCGATTTTATCTCTATATTGATTAAAACCCGTATCAAGCGAGTGATTCTGAGAGAGCTAGACACATACTCTCTCATTATTTCAACCGCGAATGAACGCTAATGAACGCTAATATTTTCTTTTAATTCGCGTTCATTCGCGTTCATTCGCGGTTTTCCCCTCAGATATTCACGTCCACGATCGTCATGGTGTCGTTGCCGAAGATGTCCACCACCTTTACAGCCAGTTTGCGCCGGCCCGGTTTGCATTCGTGAAAGCTTGACTCCACAACTGTCACATTTTGTTCGCGGAACATGCAGATGACTTCTTTGAGCTGCTCCATTAAGTATCAAGTCTAAGGTTCATGACTATAATGTGGAAGAAGTTTCTTCCGTCGTGGTGGATACGGCATTCCACCTTCATCGGGATCTCGGGCCGGGATTACTCGAATTGGTCTATGAAGCTGTCCTTGTGCGTATGCCTGAAGAGCGCGGGTTGCGGGTGGAACGTCAAGTGTCTGTTGCCTTTGACTTCAATGACATGCATTTCGACGAGGGACTTCGCGTCTTCGCGCCTTCGCGTGAGGCAGAAAGTAGGGGGCACGCGAAGACGCCATTCTCCATGAGATGGAAAACTTTCTGCTGGAATTGTAGGACGGCCTCTCTCCGGCTTGCAAATCGTTATATCCGGCAGGTGCCTTCTAGAACCGATGAACCTCATGGATGCTCTCAAGGGGCGCAGGTCGGTGAGGAGGTACAAAGACGAGCCTGTGTCCAGGGTCGATATCCGCGCCCTGCTGGAGGCTGCAGAGACCGCGCCATCGGCAGGAAACCTCAGGTCCAGAGAGTACATTGTGGTCACCAGACCTCACCTGGTGGCCATGCTCGCGGCGGCCGCGTACGGTCAGTCTCAGCTGGCGTCGGCACCGGTCCTCATCGTGGTCTGTGCTGATCCCATCAGATCCGGCCGGAGGTACGGAGACCGGGGCCAACTATTCTCCATCCAGGACGCCGCCGCGGCCACGACCACTCTCTTACTGGCGGCCCACGATATGGGTCTGGGAGCCTGTTGGAACGGTGCCTTCGACGACGACATGGTCAGAGAGATCCTCGACCTGCCGGATCGTCTGGTGCCAACGGCAATAGTCTCCGCAGGATGGCCTGACGAGAGTCCCGCTTTGCCTTCCAAGAGGGACCTAACGGAGGTTGTGCGCTGGGAGACGGACTGAAGGCCGCCCTCAGAGAGATCGTGGAGGCCGTATTGGAAGGCCGGATCACCACTCAGCCCGAGCTGGAGCGGTGGAAGAGAGAGGTCAGCAAGAAGTTCGGGCTGGACGGCCTGCCCAAAAACGCCGACCTGCTGGGCCAGGCGGCTCCCGGAGAACGAGACCGGCTCAAGCTACTGGTCAGGAAACCTACCCGTACATTATCCGGGGTGGCGGTGGTGGCGGCCATGACCTCGCCCGCGCCCTGCCCCCACGGGGTCTGCATCCCCTGCCCCGGCGGGCTGAGCAGGCAAAAAGCCACCCCCCAGAGCTACACCGGCAAGGAGCCTGCCGCCATGAGGGCCGGCCAGCACGGCTACGATCCCTACGACCAGGTCCATGCGCGCTTGTCGCAGCTGGCGGAGATAGGCCATCCTCTGGACAAGGTGGACCTGATAGTCATGGGAGGCACCATCACCTCGCGTCCTTTGGGTTACCAGTACTGGTTCGTGAAGCGGTGCATCGAGGCGATGAACGACTACCCCTCCCAAAGCGATGGGACGGTGGTGAGGAAGAGCTTCTCGGAGGTCGCCAGGGAGAACGAAACCTCCACCGTAAGAAACGTAGGAACCACCTTCGAGACCAGGCCCGACTGGTGCGGTCCCGGCCAGATAAAGAACCTTCTCCTCCTGGGTGGGACCAAGGTGGAGCTGGGGGTCCAGAGTACCGACGATGCGCTCCTGGAAAAGATGAGGCGGGGTCATTCCGTCCGGGACGCAACATCCGCGAACAGGGCCCTCCGCGAGGCCGGTCTCAAGGTGGGGTTCCACATGATGCCGGGCCTCCCCGGATCCGACCCCCGGCAGGACCTCAAAAGCTTCCGGGACCTCTTCGAGAAGGAGGAGTTCAGGCCCGACTACCTCAAGATCTATCCTGCCCTCGTCATCGACGGGACGCCTCTCTGCGACCTCTACCGGAGAGGCGAGTTTCTCCCTCTCGGCGACGAGGAGGCTGCAGAGCTGGTATCCAGGATCAAGGAGATGGTCCCGCCGTATACCAGGATCCAGCGGGTGCAGAGGGACATCCCCGCCCACCAGATCGTGGCCGGGGTGAAGAAGAGCAACCTCCGCCAGCTTGCCAGAGAACGGCTGGAAAGCAGAGGCAAGGAGTGCCAGTGCATCCGCTGCCGGGAGGCAGGTCTCCGCGGGGTGGAGGATATGGATATCTCTTTTGGAGACCTGACTTACCGGGCCTGTGGCGGGACGGAGCACTTCTTATCTTACGAAGGCGAGGACGGTACCCTGGCGGGTTTCCTCCGTCTCCGTCTCGGTGAAGAGGCCAGGGTGAGGGAGCTTCACGTCTACGGCCCGATGATGCCTCTGGGCAAGAAGGGTGGCTGGCAGCACCGGGGCATCGGGTCGAAGCTCCTGGCCGCCGCAGAGGAGATGGCCCGGGATGCGGGGTACGGCTCGCTCCTCGTTACCAGCGGGATAGGGGCGCGTCCTTATTACCGGCGGCGCGGCTACGTCCTGGCGGAGCCGTACATGACGAAAGACATGCGTAAATCCTCCTTTCGGTCGGATTCACTCTGAGGGAGCTAGACACATACAATCTCCTTATTTCAACCGCGAATGAACGCTAATGAACGCTAATATTTTCTTTTAATTCGCGTTCATTCGCGGTTTTACCCTCCGATCTTGCTCTGCCAGAAAGCACAGGATCGCAATCGGGAGACCAATCAACATACCCGAAAGTCATGTTATAGCGAGTCCAGGTTGTCCTGTGCTCTCTGGGCGTAGTGGTGGTCCTCGCCCAGGAACCGCCGGAATACCAAGAGCGCTTGCTCGTAGTTCCTTCTGGCGCCTTCGAGATCGCCGAGATCCTGGAGAACCTCGCCCATGTTGTTTATGCGGATAGCGGTCTTGAGGTGGTTGGGACCGTAGGCGGCTTCGTCGAGGGCGAGAGCCCTCTGGAACATCGCCTTCGCCCCTTCGAGATCGCCCATGACCCTGAGCACAGTGCCCAGGTTGTTGGCCCGGATGGCTATCTTGAGGCTGTCGGCCTCTTCTGCCACCTCTTCGATCGCCAGTGCCCTCTCTAGCATCGCCTTCGCCCCGTCCAGATCGCCCATGACCCTGAGCAGAGACCCCAGGTTGTTGAGGTCGGTGGCCACCTCGGGATGATCCTGTCCATAGGTCTTCTCGTCGAGGGTCAGCAGCCGTTCCAGGACCTCTTTGGCTCCGGCGAAGTAACCCCGTCGGTGCAAGTAGAGGCCCACCTGGTTCAACAGGGTGGAGGCCGTCTTGGAGGCCGCCTCCGAGTCGGCTTCTTCTTCTTCTTCTTCTGCATGCTCCAACGCCGTCAGGACGTGGGGGAGAAGACGGGCACATTCAGGCCAGGTGAAGATGTTCTCCATGTAGGTAGAGAAGGCTTCGCCCATGGCCACCAGGGTGGCCTCGATCCAGCTCTTCTTACTCTCTTCGTCCAGGTGCCGGAGGGCCAGGGCCTGGACCAGAGGGTGGACGGATAGATGGTTTTTGCCCGATCCGACCAGGCCCCGTCTGGAGAGAGCCTCCGTTGCGGTCTCCAGATCTTGGGGCAGGAGCACCGACGCCCCGATCAAGAGGTCGATGGGCAGGTACTGGGGTGCGAGGAGAGCGCACATGTTGAGATACTCGACCGCCTTCGATGAGACCGCCCGGACCTGCTCGAAGGATATCTCGAAGGCCGCCGCCACCGGTGCCGGGATACCACGGGGATCGATCTCCTGGAGCCTCTTTTTGTACATCTCCAGGTACCTGGATAGGGACACCCCCGTCCAGGCGATGTAGGCCCCCGCCATCTCCAGGGCAAGAGGCAGATCGCCCAGAGCCTCTGCCAAGGCCTCTGCTGCCTTCTCATCTTCTCGACCGGACCGCCTCAGGAGAAGACGGACGGACCCGGCCCGGTCTAGGGTTCCCACCACCAGGGTGGCGGCGACCTCATCCCATCCCGGCCT
This sequence comes from Methanothrix sp., assembly GCA_030611205.1. GTDB lineage: Archaea > Halobacteriota > Methanosarcinia > Methanotrichales > Methanotrichaceae > UBA204. Next base: position 839 of record JAUWQF010000121.1, on the reverse strand, counting down.
GGACGAGGTGATGACGATCTGACCAGATCCGCCCCGGGGCAGATAGTCGGCCAAAATTCCCGGATCGGAGGCGTCGTCGAATATCAGCAGCCACCTGTCGTATTGCTCCAGCCAGATCGAGACGGCCTCCGCCGCCTCGACCAGGTTTTCGGTATCGGGCAGCCCCAAAGTCTTGTTCAGCTCCGCGTAGTCGGATATCAGGGTGATCGGGTCTCCTGCCCTGACCCAGCAGACGAAGTCGTACTCGGTCATTCGGGCGCGGGCATATTCTGCGGCGATCAAAGTCTTGCCGTTGCCGTCGGCCCCCACCAGCGCCGTCGGTCTCTCCGAGCCCGATGCGGTCCGGAGACGGTCCAGGATGTCTTCCCTGCCGGTGAAGTTGGGATTGGAATCGTATGCGGTGAAGAGGTCGTTTTCCATGTTCTTATTACCACCTGCATCTCTTAAGTCTTTTATGTGCTCAAGTATAGTCATGAACCTTAGACTTGATACTTAATGGAGTATCTCAAAGAAGGCATCTGCATGTTCCGCGAACAAAAAGAGCAAGATCGTGGTCGAGCGCGGCCAGATCGTCAAAATCGGAGGGTAAAACCGCGAATGAACGCGAATGAACGCGAATGAACGCGAATTAAAAGAAAATATGTAACTACTCAGGTATGTTGATTTGTCTCCCGATTGCGATCCTGTATTTTCTGGTCGTACATAAAGTATGTCGAGTAGAGCTCATAGCCACCCCTTTTTGGAGTAATAGCTCCAGGGTTACTATGAGCCCCCTCACAGAACCGGACTTGAGGTTTTCCCTCATCCGGCTCTTCAAGAGTACATCCTCTACTTGTATA
>JAUWQF010000027.1 GCA_030611205.1 Methanothrix sp. | reverse complement strand
CTGGGCCTGGTAAGAGGTGGGAACCCCAAGGATATCGATCCCCTCGTCCCCGTCCTCGTCCCCGTCCACCATCTCTCCGATCCGCCGTATGGTCCAGGCGACGGTAGACCCCGTTCCAAGACCGATGACCATGCCGTCTCGCACCAGGTCTGCCGCAGCCTCTCCGGCAGCCCTCTTCTCCTTCAGGTTAGAATATGGCGTTCTCATTTCGGACCCCACCTCAGTCTAGAACCTCGCTCTTCACCGTGGTAAAGACAGGCCCCCTGACGTCTATCTTCCGTTTGTAGCTGGTGATGTACCTCTCCAGGGCAGGATCGACCCTGAGGTTCACATCTCCCGGTCCCCGCACTATCCTCACCCTGGTCTCTGTGCCCTCGCCTCGCAACGCGGCAACCTCGACTTCGCGAGAAGCGAGTTCGGCAAAGGCGTCGACGAACCTTATCCCGGAGGACACACCGTCTTCGAACGCCTCTTCCCACCTGGGTATTCTGGGCACCCCCAGGATGTTCTCCTTGTAGACTAATACCTCGTTTTGGTAAGCAGGTCCGCAGAGCTTGGTATTCTCCTCGGGCTCCACCACAGAGACCACCACCTTGTGCCCGTAGAGCGTCCCTTCCCAGGCCTGGAACTCGCAGGGCGAGGGCGCATCGCCATGTTCCAGACAGGTCCGGACGATAGCTTCTGCGATCTCCCTCCCCTCGGCGGTGATCGGCGTTGCGTCCACCTCGATCATCCGGGCCATCTTCCTGGGCGATAGGCTCCAGGGGGCGTAGAACTGTGGATAAGAGAGAGCCCTAACGTCGGTGGCGTTGTGGAGGAGCATGGCGATCCGCTCAACGCCCAGACCCAGGTTCATCACGGGATAGGGTATATCGTACTTGGAGAGAGCCGTGGGGGAATATATCCCGAAGGTGGCCAGCTCCACCCATCCGGTGCTGTACTTGGTGCTCGACCCCACCAGGCCGGGGTGGTAGGCGTAGACCTCGATCTGGGTATCGGGCACGTAGTACTTGCTCCTCTTATCGTCAGGCAGAAACTTGAACTTCTCAAACCCGAACTGGCTAAGAAGGCTGTCGGCTACCGCCTTCCCGTCATCTATTGAGATCTCCTCGTCCATGATCACACAGCTGGCCGAGTGGTAGGTCATCAGCCTGGCGGCATCCTCCGACTGCTCCCGCCGGAAACACTTGTCGACGGAGAATAGTCTCACCGGCAGCTTCGATCTCTGGTGGATGGCAGACAGGGTCAAAAACCAGCCGGAGGTCATGTGGCTGCGAAGGGTCCTGGTGGTGGGCTCGGGCTTGAGATCTTTGAACTCGGGGAAGACCATCTCCAGAAGGGTGGATACCAGGGCGTCGGACGCGCCCAGCGACTGGGCCATCTCCGGCACCAGGTCGTCCCCCTCCACGGTCCCTTTCTTGTAGCCGTGGAGGATCTGGCGTATCGTCTCTACATCGTCGGCGGAGAGTTCCCGGCCCAGGATCTCGTCGATCGACCTGACCCGCTCGTCGGATATGCCCACATCGGGCCGGGGAAGCCCTGCCAGATAGAAACATCGATCCAGCACCGCCAGGGCCTCGCCCCCGAACTGTTTGTACACCTCCTGGTCTTCCACTATCAGGGGGTTCATGGCCTCATCGAAACCAAGCCGGAGGTAGGCCTCTCTCAGCTGGTGGATGACCTCGAATATGGGGTGAGGCGTCCCGTAAGGATAGACGCGTCTGGGGTAGCGATCGTTCAGGACAGGTTTCTCGACAAACTTCGTTCCCTGCTGCCAGGCGGCGTCGAAGTCCTCGTTGGCAGCCTCTCTTATCCGGGCTGGATCGAACTTCATGGGTCAGAGTCTGTGATCGGCTTCTTTAAGTTTATCCTCCAATTTCTGGAGCCTGGTCTCCAGCTTCTTCCGCCCCATGGCGTTGGTCAAATCGCCCCTGGTTCTCTCCAGCAACGATCTGGCCACGTCGCTCTTCCGCCTCAACCCTCGGGTGATGGCGTCGGGATAGTCGAAGACCATCAGAAGATGGTAGATCTCTTCCATGGTCGCCAGGCAGGCCTCGCCTTCCTCGGGCCTACCCCGGCGGATCAGGTCCAGTATGTGCCGTCTCAGCTCGCCGACAACGTCACCCAGGCCGGTCAAGTAGCTGGCCATACCTACTTTGATCTCGTCGGGACCGGGCATATCCTGGGCGGTTATTATGGAGTAGACGATCCTGGCCTCGGCGTACTCCTGCTCGGCATCTCCCACGAACCCGGCGTAGCGGACGTCCTGATGACCTTCGAGCAGGAGATTTATCTCCTCCAGGGCGGTGCCTGCCCTGTCCATGAGCCTCCCCGCCTGCTCGAACTCCTCTCGATGTACGGACCTGATAGCAGCGCCGCAATCTCTGATTATCGTCCTGGAGAGGCGGAGCGACCTCTCCCGGGCCAGGTCCTTGGCATCGAAGTACGAGGTGAGATCCTGAGCTATGTTGTCAGAGGGTGACATCTCAGCACCGGTCCCTGTACAGCTTCAGCTTTCTCACGCTCCTCTCGCCCTCGATGAGGGACCGGGACTCGGTTATGAACCGACCGGTGTAGCCGTTGAGCGCACCGATCACCTTCTCCCAGTTTACGGTGCCCCAGTCGATGGGAAGATGCTCGTCTCTCTCACCATGGTTGTCATGGACGTGGACGTGAATTATCTTATCTTTGATCTCCAGGAACTGGTCCACGTTATCGTTGGTGTTGGCATGACCCACGTCGAATACAAAACCGAGGTTCTCCCGGTTCACGTTCTCCAGCATGCCCAAAATCTCCCCCGGCGTCCTGCCCAGCAGCGACTCTATGTTCGGCATGTTTTCCACCGCCACAACCATGTCCAGATCGGCGGCATGATCGCAGATCCGCTGCAACCCTTGGATGTTCTGCTCCCAGGCCCGGTCGGGCATCTGCTTGCCCAGGGGTGATAGATGGCCGGGATGGACCACCGCCAGGCGACTGAACTCGGATGCCAGGTCGAGACATGCGTTCGTCTGCCTCACCGACTCCTCCTGGATGGGCTGGTTCATGCTGGCCAGGTTCAGGTCCGAGTAAGGCAGGTGGATGGTGATCACCAGGCTGGTGGTATCTGAGATATCTCTGGCCAGGTTCAGGGTCTCCGGGGTCAGCCTCTGCCTGCCCTCGTTCACGATCTCCCAGCCGGAGTACCCGAGATCTTCCAGCTCATAGGCCCAGTCGAAAGGCCTGTCCACCAGCGCGCTCGACGAGAAGCTAATCATGGTCATCCAGTTCGATCTCCTCTATCGGTCTTCCTTCCGCCGTCTCGGGTGCCAGCCAGTCGATCAGCCGGTCGTGCCCTTTGATCTGGACGTGTACCGATCCCAGGGGCTCTTCCGTCGGCGGGAAGTTTATCCTTCCGGCAGCGGCGGCCTGCTTGCTCAACCTGAACAAGACAGCGTCTCCGATCAGTCCCTTGAGCATCACCGACCTGGCGGCGTCCAGTATGCGTTCTTCTCTCAGCAGCCGGTGGAAGTTTCTCAGAGGTTCCAGGCCGCCCGTGGCCTTGAGGTGATCATCTTCGATCACCAGGGTCAGGCCGGGAAATATGTTCTCCAAGGCTCCGACCACCTTCTCCAGACTTTCGGTGGGTCTCACCGCGGCGATGACGGATACCTCTATCGTTTCCATATTAAGTTGCGTCTCTGACACATCCAAGCTTAAATGTTACTGGTCCTGTACCGCAGGATGGCCGCCATCCCGCCGAAGGCCTTGTAGAGCTGGGAACCCTCCTCGAAGTCCGAAGATATTATCTTGACCTTGCTCCCGCTCTGTTCTGCCAGGTTGGATAGGTCGATGACGATGTCCACCTCATCGACGACCATCAGGGATGATCCGCACCTGGGGCAGTTCTCAGGCGGCGGCGTTGCGGGCGACCTGGTAACCTCCTCCGAGAAGTTGCAGCTGCTGCTGGTACACTCGATCCGGGCGCGGGTCTTGCGCAGATCCTCCGAGAGGAGCAGGGTATCGGCCGCGCCCAGCAGGAGGTTCTCTCTGACCTCTTTCTCCCCGTAGGAGGCAAGGCCCTTATCGTTGACCAGCTCTGTCATGAACCGCCTCATGACCAGCTTCTCCTGGGTCAGCTCCAGGTCCAAGAGTCGGTCTTGGGCGGCTTCCACCAGCTCGGGGAGACCCGACTCGTCGGTGTAGGATACGTCCATGGCGCCCAGTATCTTCTGCTGGAGTTCATGATGGAAGAACTCGCCGTCCACAAACTCCTCCTTGGTGGGTGAAGGCCCGCCGACCAGTATCCCCTGGAAGTCCTTGCGGTCGATGGGAAGAAAGGCGTCGTTGGCAGCCTCGCCGATCCTCTTGTAGAAGTCATGGATCGCTATCAGCCTGAGCTGCTGGAACCTCCTGCTGCTCTGACCGCCCTTCCTCTGCTTTCCGGGAACGGTGGATCTGAGATGCCTGACGGTATCGATATGTTTTCCCTTCAGGATGCCCACGGTGGCCTCCCGCCGGTCGAGGACTATCAGGCCGAAGGTCTTCTTATCGGCCAGCATATCTTCCAGAGGATCGAGGAGGAAAGAGGAATCGCAATGGTACTTGTAGGTGATGAGGGGCTCAGGTGGCTCCAGAACTTTGTTGTACATGTTGGTCTTGTTGCTTCCCACGTCGACGGCTCCGATGAAGAGGACCACGCCGTTCTCGGGCGATTTCGGGATCAGGCGGAGCCTGGACAGTGCCGAATCGAGCGCGCTCTGAACGTTGGTGCGCGTTAGCTTGGACTTGATGTTTGAGGCTTGGCCGAGCTCGTCCCGGAGCTGGGAGGTGACGTCGAATATCTGTTTGTCTGGCGGGATGTAGAGCGAGATTAGCTCCGTCCCCCTGCCCGTCTTGCTCCTCAGATCTTCGAGCACACGCTTGAACTCGTACTTCTGCTGTGCGGTAAACTCCATCATCGGATATATCCTCAAAGAGGTTCCTTGGTCTCTTTATCATCATATAGAGGGGTTATTTAAGAGACCGGCTCATTCCAGGCAACAGCCTTCATGTGCCCTTATGTAGGTTTCGCTGTATCTGTGCATCGCATTTCGGATATTCTGGGAATAGTGCTTTAAGCGTCGGATCCCTGGTTGAAGACATGAGAGCGGATATCGCTGTGATCGGCGGGGTGGGGATCGGCCTGGAGGGTGAGGAGGTATCCGTGGAAACCCCCTACGGTGAGGTGAAGGCCGAGGAGGTCGCCCTGGCGGGGAGAGAGGTTCTCTTCATACCCCGTCATGGCGAAGGCCACCTGCCTCCTCACAGGGTGAGCTACAGGGCCATCCTTTGCGCGGCAAAAAAATCCGGCGCAAGACGGGTCATATCCACCAACACCGTGGGAACCATGTCCTGGCACCAGGTGGGCAGCTTCGTCGTGCCTCATGACTTCGTGGAGTTCACCAGGTCTCGGCCAGCGACCTTCTTCGAGCATAGGGCGGTCCACGTGGATATGACAGACCCGTACTGTCCCCAGCTCAGGGCTGCACTCAAGGAGGGGGTAAAGGCCACAGGAATGGAGCCCCACGACGGGATCTACGTCTGCACCGAAGGTCCTCATCTGGAGACGCCGGCTCAGATCGGGATGATCAGAAACTTTGGTGATGTGGTGGGCATGACCGGCTATCCTGAGGTGGTTCTGGCCAGGGAACTGGGGCTCTGTTACGCCACGATCTGCGTGGTGACCAACGTCGCCGTCGGGATGAAGAAAGACGCTCTGACCATCACCGAGGTTCTGGACCAGATGGCCGAGAGCATCGACCGGCTGAGAGATATAATCTCCGATGCTCTGCCCAAGATACCGAAGGTGCGGTCTTGCCGGTGTGGCGAGGCCCTCGACGAGGCGATGCTATGAATCACAGAACGGTAATCGTGATGCTGGCCTGTTCCTCGCGTCCGGAGGAATCGGCGACTCTGAGGACGATTACGTAGGTGCCCTTATCGATCTCGGAGGAGCGCGTCTTGAAAGACTTCTCATTTGACAGGGTCCCGCCCAAAGCCGAACTCCAGGCGTAGGTATAGGGCTTCTGCCCGTCTTTTACCGTGGAGTCGAAGATTATCTTCTCGTCTCCGGAGAAGATCTTTCCCGTGGAAGGCGATGTTATGGTCACCTCGAGGCTCTCGTACGAGCTTTCTCGGATGCTCTCGGGCTCCTGGTCCGCCTGGTCCAGGCAGCCTGCACACAGGGCCAGGATAGAGAGAGCAAGCAAGACCGATATCGATCGGTTCGGTTTCATGATATCTCCAAATTTCAGGTGATGAACTCGTCGAATACAATGTCACACATTAATTATATGCATCCAGGAACTTCTCGACCGCCTGGACCGCGGGCGAGTCTTCTGGAAGGTCGAAGACCGTCTTTCCTTCGTAGGCGATCTCGGCGAGGTTCGGATCGTCGGGAAGGGCACCCAGATATCTGAACCCCAAACGCTCCGCCGTCTCCTCAACCCGGCTCAGCATATCCGGCCTGCATCGGTTTGCTACCACGTAGTAGGTCTCGATCCTTGCACTTACCTCGGAGGCTACGGCCTTTATCCGCTCCAGGGTGTCGAGGCTGACCTTGCTGGCGTCGGTGACGATTACAGCGTCGTTGATCTCGGCCGAGGTCTTCCGGGCGATGTGTTCCACTCCCGCCTCGCAGTCCATGAGCAGATAATCGTAGTGCTCGTCATCGATCGTCTTGGCGAAGACCGACAGGAGGAGAGAGTTCACGGCACAGTAGCAGCCTGTGCCCTCGCCACGACCCATGACAAGCATATCGTAGCCTTCATGCTCGCCTTCCACCAGGAGGGTGTCGAATAGGTTCTGGAATATGTCGATACCAGTGAGTTCGGGGCTCTGCTCTCGTTGTCTCTTGTACTTCAAGAGCATATCGGAGAGACGAGACGGCCGATCCACCCCCAGGACGCTTGCCAGACATTCGTTGGGATCGGCGTCCACAACCAGGATCTCGCCCATTCTTCGCTTGACCAGCTCACGGAGGACGAGGGCGGTCAGCGTGGTCTTGCCGGTGCCACCTTTTCCGAAGAAGCCTATGATCCTCATGAAGCGACAGGCTCCGCACGGATCTGTGTCTTCCGGATCTCGACCCGTCTCAGGGGATATATCGACTTGGCGTTCTTGTAGATGTCCAGAGAGAGCCTGCCTAAAACGACCTCCTGCATGAACTGGTTCAGGTCGAGGTTGTCCGCCCTCTCCTGGATGATCTCTGTTGCGATCCCCCTGATGCTCTTGACCTGGTTGGACCTCGCCCTCTTAATGGTGAAGCAGGTGGGTTTCACCCTCACCTTATAGCCGTCGGTGGTAGTGACATCGACGATGGTGTCGATGCGAGATGTCCTCCTCTTGACCAGAGACCTGATGTAGTCGGTGGTCAGCTCATGACCCACGAACTTGGTGTAAGCGGCGTCGCCACCGACGTTGTCTATCTTGAACTTGAGCTTGATGTTCTGCTTGGAGAAGTTGTTTGTCAACTCTCCGAGGGTGGTCTCGATTACTCTTCCCATGAGCTTATTCGGGTCGTTGGCAAGGGTCTCGCCCACCTGAGAGTTTCCGAACATCTCGGGGCCCATTACCTTGTACCACTGCTTGACCGCCTTCCTACCTTCAGACCTCTTCTGTGACCTTCTAGCCAATAAATATCCTCCAGGAAATACTCCTGACTAGACCGAGGCTTACTGTATATAAAGAGATCGCCTCTTGGTCCAATATCAGTGGAACGGCTTGACGTATATGTATACGTAATTACTCCAGTCGTTGCAGTAGTAGCAGAGCAGGTGCCAGCCAGGAGTGCTGCTGCGGAACCAGGAGGAGGACCATCCGAAGTTCTTGTACCCGAAGTTCTTGATATCGGGCGTCCAGCCGTGGTAAGGATCTCCGAGGGTCCACTCGAAGGACCAGTAGGTTCCAGGCGTTCCGATTCGGGACCAGAGCGGGATCCAATCTCCGCACCGGACGCTGGTCACGGTGCTGAGCTCATGGGGCCAGGTCTGTACGTAGTATGTATTGCTTTGCGAGACCGCCAGGTCGGTGTACCAGAACCCGCAACATCCTGTGAGAGGACCAGGACTGTGGCCATAGCCGCACGACGGTCCGGAGGGTCCCACTGGGTAACCGCCGTATCCTGGCGGAGTACCGGGTTCCCCGGGATAACCAGACCAGCACGACGGTCCGGACGGCGCTTCCGGGTAACCGCCGTATCCTGGCGGCGCACCGGGTTCTCCGGGATAACCAGAGTAGGACACCGGTTCGGCGAACCCCTGAGAATGACCGCCATAGCCAGAGGGTCCAGAAGATCCGCCTGGATAAGCCTCGTAACCCGACAATCCGGAATTCCAGCCAGAATATGTATACCCCGGCGCGGTCAGGTCCAGGTCGAAGGGCATCATTCCCTCCGAGCGAGGATTGGGGGGTGCGGGAAAGCCCGATATGGGGTCCCCGGACCCTTCAGCGTTCCCTACTTCACCGAATGCGAGCGGTGCTAGGACGAGGAACGCGACCAAAAGACAAACAAGATATCTCATATAACCCACCACATACCCTATACTTGATTGTATTTTGCCACGACTTATATCTATTTAACATTTTTCTTCTGTCTGTCGTTGGTGTTTAGGCTCGCATCCTGGTGCCCGTCTGTCTGGAGACTCATCGGATCTGGACCTTGCCGCGACGAAAAGATAAAATGCCTGTACATCACTGCAGACCAATGGAGGAGAATGTCATGAGAGTTCTTGTCAGCGATCCCCTCTCCGAAGAGGGCGTCAAAAGACTGGAGACCGAGGCCGAGGTCGACGTGATGACCAACCTCACCCCAGAAGAACTGATCGAGCGGATTAAAGATTACGATGCACTGGCCATCCGGAGCGGTACCAAGGTTACCGCCGAGGTAATCGAGGCCGCAGAGAACCTGAAGGTCATCGGCCGGGCGGGCGTGGGGGTTGACAACATCGACATCGATGCCGCCACCAGAAAGGGCATAATCGTGGTCAACACCCCTGGCGGGAACACCATCTCTGCGGCAGAACATACCATCGCCATGATGCTATCCCTGGCTCGAAATATACCTCAGGCCAACAGCTCTCTGAAGGGCGGGGAGTGGAACCGCAAGATGTACACCGGCGTGGAGGTCTACAACAAGACCCTGGGGATAATCGGTCTGGGCAGGATCGGCGTCGAGATCACCGCCCGGATGAAGGCCTTCGGGATGCGCATACTGGCCTACGATCCCTTCATCACCGAGGAGAAGGCCGCCGATCTGGGGATAAAGCTGACCTCTCTGGATGAGATATTCGAGAAGAGCGACTTCATAACGGTCCACACCCCTCTCACCGAGAGTACCAGGAACCTCATCGACGAGAAGGAGTTCGATATCATGAAGCCCGGCGTCCGGCTGATCAACTGTGCCCGTGGCGGGATCATAAATGAAGCCGCTCTGGCCGCGGCCGTGGCAGAAGGCAAGGTGGCCGGAGCGGCTGTGGACGTCTTCACCAAGGAGCCACCCACCGACAACCCCATCCTGGAGCAAAAGGGCATAATCGTCACCCCACACCTGGGCGCGTCTACCGCCGAGGCCCAGGTTAACGTGGCCGTAGCGGTGGCGGACCAGATCCTGGCGGTGAACAGAGGCGAGCTGCCCCCCAACGCCCTGAACATGCCCGCCATATCGCCGGAGGTCCTGGCGGTCATGGAGCCTTATATGACGTTGGCGGAGAAGATGGGACGGCTGATCGGCCAGCTGGGCAAGGACGGATACGATAATTTGGAGATAATTTATGGCGGCACCGTGGTCGAGAAGGACTCGAACCCGGTGACGATATCTGCGGTCAAGGGGTTTCTGGACTCCATCGGGCACAAGGTCAACTTCGTGAACGCTCTGATCAACCTAAAAGAGCGCGGGATAGCCCTCACCGAGAGCAAGACCGAAGCCATCAACGGATACAGCAACCTCATAACCCTGAAGCTGGTGGGCCAGAAAGGCACCACATCGGTCTACGGTACGGTATACGGCAAGAAAGAAGGCCGCATCGTCCAGATCAACGAGTACCGGGTCTACGTGCCCACCGAAGGCCACATGATCCTGGTAACTCACGAGGACAAGCCGAACGTCATAGGTCCCTGTTGCACTGTCTTGGGCGAGAAAGGGATAAACATCGGAGGGATGCACGTCGGTCGAGCCGGCAAAGAGCAGCTGATGGTCCTGAACGTGGACCACCCCGTGTCCGAAGAGACCCTGGAGAAGCTGACCCGGGTGCCGGGCGTCCTAAAGTCCCTGTTGATTAAGTTATAAAACTTTTCAGGAGAGGTCGGCCTTCATCTTTCTGACCAACTCCTCCTTTATGCCGTCTCTGCGATCTCCGCCGCAGACGGCACCTCTCACCCCGATTATGTCGGGGGAGATCCTCTTCAGAAGCTCCAGGTCCCCGAACCCTATGTTGCCCGCGAGGGCCACTTCCATTTTGCCCTCTCTACCGGCCGAGACGAACTCCGCGAGCTGGCTCTCGTTCATGAACTCAAAAGTGGTCTTTCCGTCCTTGACCGCGGTATCTATCATGATCACGTCGACCCCGCAGCTCGCCGCCACCGGGGATAGGTCCATGGGAGATATGGAACCGACCCTCTTGTAATCGGCGTATGCCGCTGCCACCAGCTTCGTCTTTTTGTTGAAGTCCTTGACCGACCTCACCACCTTTCTCAGCATATCTTCGGCCTGCTCCGGAGTCTCGATCCCCAGAAGCCCCACCTTGATGTAATCGGCACCTGAGACCGCCGCGCCCAGGGCGGCCAGGCTCGCCGTTCCCGGCTTGTAATCGAAGTCGCCGATGGCAGCGCTCACCGGGACTTTGCCATCGGCCAGATCGACAACGGACCGTATGGTCCAGGGAAAGTTCGCGCCGAGTGACCCCTCCTTCGGGTTCTTGACGTCCAGTATATCGGCTCCGCCTGCCATCGTAGCCTTCGCCTCTTCAACGCTCATCGGACTAACCAACAGTTTCATATCGATCCATCCTGATTAAACAAAATCATGACGCGCTGCGTCTTCGTTCTCGACCTATTTAACGGTGCGGTAGTCCACGCACACCGCGGCGAGAGAGAAACGTACGAGCCGATCGAAAAGAGCAGCTCTCTGGTGCAAACCTCGGATCCGCTCCGGATCTTGGAACTTCTGAAACCGCGAGAGGTCTACGTGGCAGACCTGGACAAAATCACCGGGTCCGGCCACAACCTGGACCTGATCGAGAAGATATCCCAGAGGTCCAGCGCCATGGTTGACTGGGGCATATCGTCTCTCGCCGATATCGATCTTCTCCCCGACGGATGCAGACCGGTCCTGGGCACCGAGACGGCAAGCCTGGACCTGATCAGGAGGGCATCGAGGTCCAGGAGGATCGTGGTAAGCATAGATATGTCCAGAAGAGAGGTTCTTGCGAGGGATCCCCGTCTCCAGGTCCCTCCCCTGGCCCTGATCAGAGAGCTGGATGAGCTCGACCTGGGAGGCATAATCCTCCTGGAGCTGGATCTGGTGGGAACTTCTGCGGGGATCGACGAAGACTTCCTGGAGGAAGCAGTATCCCTGAGCAGTCATGACCTCATATTGGGCGGCGGGGTGAAGGACTCGCGTGACCTGTTGAGGCTCGAAGAGCTGGGGATCGAAGGAGCGCTGGTGGCCACCGCCGTCCACCAGGGCGCTATCCCGGTGGAGGCCATACGGTAAAATACGGTAAAAGATTGCCTTCGCCTCTCAGCTCGACGGGGTTATCTTATGACTTATGATCATGGCCCTCATGCCGGGAACGCCGGAGATGTCTGGAAACACCTGATCTTGGCCGAGACCGCAGATCACCTATTCCAGGACGAGATGCGGATATACGTGGAGAGCCACGTCGGGTTTCCCGAGTACCGGCTCAGCCGGGGTGGTGAATGGGAAGGGGGCGTAGGCAGATGCGGGTCTAGGCTGGAGAGCCTTTCGACCTTTCCTTACTTCCAGATCCTCTCAGAGGCGAACCCGAAGGACCTGGAGCTCTACCTGGGGTCGGCCCGGCTTGTCCTGGAGCTGGCGAGGTTGCGTGGTCAAAAGATCAGGGCCGAGTTATGGGACCAAAGCCCCCTTGTCGCGAGAAGCTGGTCACGTCATGACGAGGGTGGGTGCAAGGTGGGCCTTCATCTGGGTGATGGCTTTTTCGGGGCGATGGAACTGGCGGGGGAACGCGATTTTGCTCTGCTTTTGATCGATCCGCCCTATATCGATGAAAGGGACCCCAGAGCCGCGGAGGATCTGCTCAGCGCGGCCGTAAAAGCAGGATGGGTGGCCCTCTGCTGGTATATGACCGATCAAAACGAGCCTCCCCAGCCGTCTATCCCTTTTGAGACATTCTGTCTGAGGTTCAAAGATGCGGGGCTAGAGGGCGGTCGGTGGGAGGACGCGGCGGTGATAGTAGCAGGCGGTGATGGGTCCCTGATAAGATGGCTGGAGAGGCGGACGAGGGAATTTCTGGAGGTCCTGACCGACGAAACGTCACAACCTTTTTAAAATGATTCGATATAACCCTATACGAGGTCGTCTTCGCTTGTCCAGAATACTCAGACTGTCTATCGCCATAGTTCTGCCGGTAGTGCTTTACAGCCTGATCTTCATGTTCCTGATGCTGCATGAGGGTCAGATGGAGAACGTGAACCTGGTCACGGCCGTCTACTGGGTGATAATAACCATGACCACCGTGGGGTATGGCGAGCTGGTCTTCGTCAGCCCCGCAGGGATGATGTTCAGCGTTCTGGTGAGCATATCCGGGATAGTAATCTTCTTCGCCGTGGCCCTGCCCGCGGTGCTCATCCCATGGTTCGAGCGTCTGGGTCAGTCTCTGCCCAACAAGGCACCTCCGGAGATGAAGGATCACATCATAATCTGCGGCTATAACCCCATCGTGGAAACCCTATCCAAAATTTTCGAGAGGCGGGACATACCCTTCGTGGTGGTGGAGCGGTCAAAAGAGGTGGTCAGGAGCATCTATCGCAAGTACCCGGTGGTCTGGGGCGATCCCTCTGAGAAGGAGGTTCTGCTCAACTCCAACATCCTCTCCGCCAGGCTCCTGATAGCCAACGAGAAAGACGAGATGAACGCAGACATAGCTCTCACCGCGAGAGAGATCTCGGACCTGGAGGTGGTGGCTCTGGTAGAAGACCTGGCCAGGTCCCGGTTCCTCGCCTACGCAGGCGCCTCCAGGATAATATCGCCCAAGACCCTTCTGGGCACCTTCGTCGCCCAGATCACCTCGCGCCCAAGAAAGGGCGTCTTTCCCGGCGCGGTCAAGATATTCGGAGGGCTTCTGGTGGAGTTTCCTATCCATCCGGGAAGTCCTCTCATAGGCAAGAAGGTGCATGACCCGATCCTCGGAGAGACGGGAGCCGGGGTGGTGGGGATCTGGCAGAAGGGGAAGTTCGTACCCACGCCGGGCCAGGAGGAGATCGAATCCCATTCGGTGCTGATGGCGCTGGGAACTTCGGACTCTCTCACCCGCCTGAGGGCGCTCACCACCGGAAAAAGGAGAGAAGGACCCTTGATCGTTATCGGCTACGGCGACGTGGGCAGGCGCATAGTCAAGGTTCTCTCCGAGAGAGGCATCGAACCCACGGTAATAGACAAACGCGAGGTATGTTCCCATCAGGTGGTAGGCGACGGCACCGTCGAGGAGGTCCTGGAAGAGGCCGGGGTGAAGGACGCCGTGGGGGTCCTGGTAATGCTGAACAACGATACCGACGTGGTCTTCGCCACCCTCCTGGCAAGAAATCTGAACCGGGACGCCTTCATCGTGGCCCGGGCTAACCGTGCCATATCCGCGGAGAAGATCTACCGGGCAGGAGCCGACTACGTGGCCTCGGTGCCCATCGTGGCCAGCCACATGCTGACCAAGATAGCCCAGTCCCGTGAGGAAGAGCTGACCATGATCTACGAGGAGCTGGAGCTGATCAGGTTGCAGGTGAGGAGGTGGTCGGGGCTCGATGGAAAAACCCTGAGAAAACTGGACCTCCTCGGTAGGATGGAATGCATCGTGGTGGCCATCGAACGCGATGGTGAGGGGTTGCTGGTTGTCGATCGCGATATGGTGTTGAGAGAGGGCGACCTCCTGGCCATAATCGGCAGCCCAGAGAGCATAGAAAAGTTCGGACGCGCTTACGGAGGACGGTTCGCCTTCTGGAAGAGGTTCTGGGACCCGCGCCGTATCTCCCGGCGGGCGAGATGATCTTCTAGGCTCCTTCGCGTGCCCCCCACTTTCTTATTCACGCGAAGGCGCGAAGTCCCTCGTCGAAATGCATGCCATTGAAGTCAAAGGCAACAGACACTTGACGTTCCACCCGCAACCCGCGCTCTTCAAGCATAACCGATTCGAGTATAGTCATGAACCTTAGACTTGATACTTAATGGAGCCTCTCAAAGAAGTCATCTGCATGTTCCGCGAACAAAAAGAGCAAGATCGTGGTCGAGCGCGGCCAGATCGCCAAAATCGGAGGGTAAAACCGCGAATGAACGCGAATGAACGCGAACAAGAAAATCCTCCCTTCGGTCGGATTTACTTGAGCACATAAAGTTATACTTTATGTACAATTAAAAGAAAATATTAGCGTTCATTAGCGTTCATTAGCGGTTGAAATAAGGAGTGAGTATGTGTTTAGCGCCCTCAGAATCACTCGCTTGATAATGATTTTAATCAATAGATGCATGACGACTAAGAACTTGACCCAAACAAAATATATAAAATACCAGTAGCCTCAATTTGGGGGTCCCATGTGACATTGTCAAGTTAGACTTGATACTTAGTGGAGCATCTCAAAGAAGTCATCTGCTACAAGACCAGCGTTTTCTTGGGCTGGGATCGTCTTGCGCATCGGATAAGTGTCAAACTTAGCGTTCAGGACTATATTAAGACGCGGATCCAGGTATCATCTCTGTAAATCTGTGTTAATCCGTGTCTGCCGCCCGAGCCAAACCATTAATAAGGAGACGTCTTCAAAGGGCCGGAGATGAGCTCCCGAGAAGGCAGCAGAGGCAGGTTGTAGATGGCAACGATCGAAGAACTGATCAAGGCGATCGAAGACGAGATATTCAATACCAAGAAGAACAAGGCCACCGAGCACCACATAGGCAAGCTCAAGGCCAAGATCGCCAGAATGAAGGCCCAGCAGGAGCTGCAGCGGGTCAAGAGCGTCGGAGGCGGCAAGGGCTACTACGTCAAGAAGTCCGGCGATGCGACCGTTGCGCTCGTGGGCTACCCCTCTGTGGGAAAATCCAGCCTCCTGAACAAGCTCACCGGCAGCGACGCCGCGGTGGCCGCCTACCAGTTCACCACCCTGGAGATAATCCCCGGGATCATGGAGTACAATGGAGCCAAGATCCAGATCCTGGATATGCCCGGCATAATAAAGGGCGCCTCCAGGGGCAAAGGCCGGGGTAGAGAGGTCATAACCGCCGCCAGGACCGCGGACCTCGTTCTCATCATAGGCGACGTCTACAACTACCGCCTGGACGTGCTGGAGCGAGAACTCTACGACGCAGGCATGAGGCTGGACAAGACCCCTCCCGACATCACCCTAAACCCATCGGAGAGGGGAGGCATAACCGTCAGGAATACGATCCCTCTGACCAGGATGACGGAAGGGGAGATCGCCGAGATCCTCAGGGCCTACGGGATCGTGAACGGGATCATAACCATCAGAGACGATGTCGGTCCCGAAGAGCTGGTCGACTTTCTGGCCGGCAACCGGATCTACGTTCCCAGCCTGGCGCTGATCAACAAGTTCGATCTGGAATACAAAGGCGTCAGGAAGAAGATCGAGAAGACCATCATGCGGGACTACATCCCCATGTCCGTGGAGAAAGAGCAGGGTACAGAAGAGCTGAAGAAACTCATATACCAGAAGCTGGGCTTCATCAGGGTGTACCTCAAACCCCAGAGGGAGAAGGCGGACATGGAAGAGCCTCTGGTGATCCTGGACGGCTCCACGGTGAGAACGGTCTGCGAGCATCTCCATCGTGACTTTGTGAGCTTATTCAGGTACTCCAGGGTATGGGGGAGGAGCGCCAAGTTCCCCAGCCAATCGGTGGGCCTGGATCATACCCTGGCCGACGAGGACGTCCTCACCATCGTGATCAGAGGATCGTAAGCTTCTTTACATATATATCGGGTATGTGTAAATCGGTGTTAACTCTACATTGTCACATTGAACCCCAATTGAGGCTACTGATATTTTATATATTTTGTAAATATGTCTGAAGCCCTCACTGCCTACTCTTATTGATTTTACCTCTAATGTAACAATGTCAAGTTAACGCAAAGGCGCAGAGTCGCAAAGGGTGATATCATTCTTTGCGTTCTCGTTATTTTGGTTCACATCAGCCCCCGATACCAACTTGTTCGTAATTGTTATAAAGCCAAAATGTAGTTGGCTGATTTTTGGTATGTTTTCATCTTATCTTGGTTTGAGGGTGATGCTGTCGTGTGGAATTGTAGGACGGCCTCCGTTGTCGGAAAAAACCCGCCCTTCGGTCGGATTTACCCGCTCGAAATCCATCCTGATCGTCATAATATGTACCTGTCATGCTCCAAAAGAGACGATTCCTGGGGGGTAGAGGCAATATCTTATATCATCAACGCCAACCAGATCAACGCCGAGCTTGATACATCAAAAGGCGAGTGTATAAGATGGCAAAGCGAATTATTC
Organism: Methanothrix sp.; assembly: GCA_030611205.1. Classification (GTDB taxonomy): domain Archaea; phylum Halobacteriota; class Methanosarcinia; order Methanotrichales; family Methanotrichaceae; genus UBA204. The sequence continues at coordinate 4,788 of JAUWQF010000027.1, read as the reverse complement.
TGATATTAACGGCGGTCTTGCTAGTGGCGACCGCCCAAGGGTTGAGTGGGGGAAAAGAACGGCCCATCAGCACAGGGGCCTGGTTGCAGAACCAGCCCGCGATCGACGGCCACATAGTGGCCTGGGCAGACAACAGGAGCGGCAACTTCGACATATTCATGTACGACCTGGAGACCGGCCAGGAGAGGGGAGTCTCCTTCTATCCCGACCTCCAGGATAACCCCGCCGTATCTGGTGAGAGGATCGTCTGGCAGGACATGCGCAGCGGCGATTCCAACATCTACCTGTACGACTTCATAACCCGAGAGGAACGAGCCGTATGCACCGATCCCAATAATCAGCTGCTGCCGGACATCGACGGCGATCGCGTCGTCTGGATGGATGACAGGGACGGTGACTGGAACGTATATCTCCGCGACCTGGAATCGGGAGAAGAAAAGCGTATCACCTCTGATTCCAGCGACCAGATCCAGCCCCAGATCTGCAAGGACCGCGTGATCTGGGTGGACGACAGGAATGGAGGCTCTGACATATACCTCTACGACCTGGCGAGGGGCCGGGAGACGGCTTTGTGCACCGCAGCGGGCGAACAGGCCTACCCTGCCATCGGCGAGAAGCTGGCGGCCTGGTCCGACAACCGGACCGGAGACTACGACATAGCGATCTACGACTTCGCCAGGAAGAAGGAGACCCTCCTCAAGAGACCGGGCCTCCAGACGGCGCCCACGGTTCATGGAGACCTGGTAGCCTGGCAGGATCACCGCGACGACATGACGACGGTCTGCATCTACGATACCAATACCAAAACGGAGACGATCATAAGCCCCGGATCCCAAAAGACGGGACCTGCCCTGGGCGAGAGGGGCCTCGTCTGGACCGACTACCGGGCAGGAGAACCCGATGTTGACAATCCTGGCGACCCTGACGTCTACATATACGACTTCGCGGTCGAGCCGGACCAGCCTGTGACTTCTGGTCCCTACAACCACACCAACCCCTGGATAGAAGGGGATCTGGTAGTCTGGACCGACGATCGGACGGGCCACTTCAACGTCTACATGATGGACCTGGGCACCAAAAAAGAGACGCAGATCACCAGCTCTGCCGACGATGTGAGCAGCCCTGGCATAAGCGGCGATCATATTCTGTACACCGACAAGAGGAACGGCAACCTCGATCTCTTCCTCTACGACCTGAGGTCGAAGAAAGAGAAAACGATCTGCGACGACCCGTCCAACCAGTGGTATCCGGCCATCGGCGACGGCAAAGTGGTTTGGATCGATGATCGGACCGGAGACAAACAGATCTACCTATACGACATAGCAACCCAAAAAACCCGACAGATAACCAGCGCCGTCTCCAAGAAGGCGACTATCTTTGTCCAGGGTGACAGGGTCATCTGGGCGGATGATAGGAACGGAAACTGGGACATCTATCTTTACAACCTGTCCGGGGGTGAAGAAACCCAGGTTACCACAGACCCAAATAAGCAGGTAGCACCCTGGATCGACGGAGACAAAATAGTGTGGATGGACGAAAGGAACGATGACCTGGACATCTACCTATACGACCTCGATACCGGCGAGGAGAAGCCGGTAGCCACCGATTTGGCCTACCAGGGGTTGCCTGTAATATGTGGCGATTACGTGGTCTGGCTTGACAACAGGAATGGCAATAAGGACATCTATCTCTACGATCTAGTTCTGGATAGAGAGGTTCCGGCGGTAACGGGGCCACTTACCCAGGAGCCCAATGACGGCTATGGCAACCCCTTCTTTGCGAGGTTGGCAGCAGGATCCCAGTTCCTCTCCGGAGAGAGGATGGTCTGGATGGACTATAGCAGCGGCACGCCCCAGATAATGACCCGTGATATCTCCAACCTCCCCTTGCTCGGGCTGGAAAAGGCCGACGTGGCGACCAACGGCAGCCTGGTCGTCTGGAGCGAGAAACGGTCCGGAGACTGGGACCTATATGGGTTTGACTTCTTCAACAGGTTCGAGCGGCCCATAGTACGCGCGCCGGGCGACCAGAGGCACCCTGACGTCAGCGGTGACAGGGTGGTCTGGGCCGATAAGCGAAACGGCGACTGGGACGTCCGCCTGGTCAATCTGACCACGGGCGAGGAGGTGACGGTGGCCGATGGCAGGGGCGACCAGACGATGCCCTCGATATCCGGCGACAGGGTGGTCTGGATGGACGACTCCGGCAGAGACTGGGACATCCGCTTCCACGACCTGAATGAGGGGTCCACTCGGTCGGTGGCCTCCGGCAGAGGCCAGCAGATGCATCCTGTCATCAGCGGCAACATCGTCGTCTGGGAGGACGACAGGAACGGTGACTGGGACATCTACGCATACGACCTGGCCACCGGCGAGGAGATGAGGCTCACGGGCGAAGGCGATCAGGTCTGCCCTCATATCAGTGGCGAGTTCATCGTCTGGGAGGACCAGAACTCCGGCGACATCTGCCGCTACTCCTTGGGCTGGAAGAGGGCCATCCCCTTCGTCCTGGACGGTGACCAGCACCGGCCCAAGGTCCACGGGAAGTACGTAGTCTACCAGGAGAAGACCGCGGAAGGTTGGTCGATATACAGGTTCGATCCCAGCAGCTGGAAGGTCGAGCAGGTGGCCGAAGGTCCGGGCGAGATCGAGCTGGACTTCGACCAGAAGCTGGTCTGGATGAGATCTCCCAGCGGAAAGTTCGGGTACCTGAACCTGGCATCGGACCAGACGAGCATAATCTGCGAGGCTCCGGGGGACCAGACCAACGCCGCCGTCAGTGGGGATTGGGTGGTCTGGATGGACAACAGGACCGGCAACCCCGACGTCTACATCTACAACCTGGTGGAGAACCTGGAGTGGCCTCTGGCGGCGGGTCCCGACCTGGACATGTACCCGGATATCAAGAACGATATCGTGGTCTGGACCCATTATGTGCCCAACTTAGAGAGCTGGGCCCTCTTCACCTTCGACATACCTGCCGTCAACCGTAGCTGGCTGGAGGGCGGGCTGAGCGTGGCCTCGCCGCCGTCGGTGAGCGAGGAGATCCTCGCCTGGGAGGACCGGCTTTCACGCTGGACCGTCCGGAAGAGGTCTCTCTACGCCTTGGAGCCGAAAGAGACGATACCGCCATGGGGCGCGGACCCCATGAAACCCAATGCAGGAGGCTCTATCGTGGTCTATCAGTACTACGATAAGTCGAAAGGCGATTGGGACATCTACATGTGGAAAGGGCGAGAGATAAAAATCCCCGTATTCACCGGGCCCAATGATCAGATCAATCCTGCCACGGACGGCAGACTGATCGTATGGCAGGACCATCAGAACGGCAGCTGGGATATCCACGCATACGACCTCGGCACGGGCGCGGTCTCGCAGAAGACCTCCTCTGTGGGAGACGCGATCAACCCCGACGTGGACGGCGACCTCCTGGTGTGGCAGGACAACCGCGGTGGCGACTGGGACATCCGCGCCCTGGACTTGACCTGTGGTGAGGAGATCGATATCTGTTCGGATCCTGGAAACCAGACCGATCCGCGCGTGGGAGGCAACAAGATCGTGTGGGTGGACGACCGGCGCGGGGATAAGGACATCCGCCTCTACGAGAGGTACAGCGCATAGCGCAGAGTGCACCAGCACGCAGTACAACGCGCGGCTTCGGCTTGGGGGGCAATAGGTAGCCTGGGAATGCTGCCTCTCAACAACCTTTTTTTCCGGATGCTGGTGGATCTAGCCTGGCGCACCGGTAAGATAAGACAGAGAGCTACAATCTTCAATGATCGCCCAATACGAAGCCTTGCCAGCAGCGGCTAGATCTATGAGGTGCGTGACCAAGGAACTCGAAGCATCATCGAAAAGGTTCTAGTAAAAACGACATCATGAGATCTAAAGAACTTTTGTGTTTGTATATAATGTATAACATTGTATACTGCGAGTAACTCCGACCGAAGGGCGGATTTTCTCGTTGTACCTAAAGTATAACTTTATGTGCTCAAGTAAATGTGAGCGTAAGCGAACATTTTCTTGCTTGGCCTCGTATTACACAACAAGTGAGGCGATAAGAGAAAGCAGATACAAGACAAGCTCGATGATAAGATAAGGCTCAAAAAATGAGAGCCGATCCAGATCTTGCGATCTGGATATCGCATTCAAGGCTCAGATGCAAGGCAGCCAGTCGACCTGGACATCACCGCAGGTCTCGTTGCCCCAGAGCTGGATGAACTTCTCGATTGAGAAGACACCAGTGAGGTCCTCGACACTGCGACCATACTCGACGTGACGTCCCTTCTGCGTGGCGTCTGGGTCCTTGGACAGCCAGCCGATGTGAGCAACACCGATCACGTCGGAGTTGAAGTTGGCCTCAAGAGCACCCAGGCAACATCCGCACGTTTCCTCGTCCGCACAGTCCTTCCGGGTCTTCACCTCGGTGTTCTTCTGCAGGTGTTCTGCGTGAGTGTACATCTCCACGACGACAGCGCCGATGAAGTAGTTCTGGACGCAGAGCTTCTCGATCCACTTCTGGTCATACCTGCCGGTCTGATAACTCACAGGCATGTACTCGAACTCAGCTTCCTTGGTGAAGTTGATGTAGTCAGGACAGCATGTGTCATCATCAACGCAGACCTCGTACGGATTCTTATTCCAGGCATCTCTCTCGGCTTCGATCTCCGTCTTCTCGATGATCACGTTGCCGCTCCCAGACTCCTTCTCGACAAGCTTGTTGCCGGCAAGGCCGTACTGGGTCTGGATGATGATCTCAACGTTCTTGTAACCGACGCCCTTCACCGTG
>JAUWQF010000045.1 GCA_030611205.1 Methanothrix sp. | reverse complement strand
CTTTCGGCTGAAAAGTCTGTTCTCTGTATAAATTATACGTCACTCATTTTTATAAGAGAAAACCATAGCAATAGGGCGACTAGGGGGTTATTTAAACACACCGGATAGCTAGTTTAGCTGGGGATCTGAAGAACATGGGTTAGATAACGTTTTAGTTGATGATATCGATTGAACACGCTTCTGCCTAAAACCGTCCTCAGCATAGTATTTCCGAAAAACACCAACATCTTGAAAAGGCACTACCAACGAGACATGTAAGTTCACATAGTCTATGGAATATCACAATAGCCCGGCCAGAATTCGAATCTGGGTGACGAGGTCCAGAGCCTCGTATGATTGACCGCTACATCACCGGGCTTCAGTTCCGCTCATCGAGCTTTTCACGTATTAACCTATCGATCTGTCGCCCCCCCATAATCCAGCAACACCACCCTCCACCCCGCGCCCGCGGCAGGCAGGTCCTCGCGCGCCAGGGAGACGCTCCGCCCAGGGCGCTCGACCTCCAGCCCCTCCAGGAACAGATCCACAGGCGCAACATCGAACTCCTCGCTCCGGAAGTGCATGGGGAAGACCAAACGCGGCCGGATCTGCTCGATCACCCTCTTCGCGCCATCGGCGTCGATCGTGTAGACCCCGCCCACAGGTATCATGAGCACGTCGACCTCGCCCATGGCGCGCAGATCATCCTCGCCGAGGAGATGGCCCAGATCGCCCAGATGACAGACCCTCAGGCCGTCTACGACAAAGCAGAATATGGTATTGCGGCCGCGAAGCTTCCCCCTCTCTTCGTCATGAAAGGTGGGCACCCCACGAAACTCGATCCCCGCGGCGAGATGCTTTCCAGGACCCCTGACCACCTGGGGATCCCCCCTTATGGCCTTCACGTTGTTGTGGTCATGATGATCGTGGCTCACCAGGACCACGTCGGCCTTGATGCGAGGAACCTCATATCCCACGGTCTCGTCGAAGGGATCGGTGACTATCCTCGTCCCTCGAGAATCCACGATCTCAAAACAGGCATGTCCCAACCAGGATACCTTCATTTCGGATCACCCATCTCCCTTCTCTTTTGGGGATAATAACTATTTGGATCTATGGGGTCAAAATGAGGTTGGATTTTTAGCTCACTAAAATCCTACTACAGCAGCCCATTCCACATCTATAGTCCTGAACGCTAAGTTTGACACTTATCCGATGCGCAAGACGCTCCCAGCCCAAGAAAACGCTGGCCTTGTAGCAGATGACTTCTTTCTGAGGGAGCTAAACACATGCAATCTCCTTATTTCAACCGCTAATGAACGCTAATGAACGCTAATATTTTCTTTTAATTGTACACAAAGTATAAATTTGTGTGCTCAAGTAAATCCGACCGAAGGGAGGATTTACTTGTTCGCGTTCATTCGCGTTCATTCGCGTTCATTCGCGGTTTTACCCTCCGATTTTGACGATCTGGCCGCGCTCGACCACGATCTTGCTCTTTTTTGGCGTTTCTTACTGCAGAACGGTAGTGATATAGTGTAGTGGGAACGTTATCCAGCGACACATCAGATCTTTGAATTCATAGTTGGCACTCCAAACTCAATATTTCCAACCCCATAATGACGCCACAGATTCGGATGGTCAGGTGATCACAGCGTCGAGGACAGCATGAACCACCCCCGGCGAGTACTTCTTTACCCGGGCACACCTCAGAACCCGGACCCGCCGCCCCTGGTCCTCTGCCTTGCGCCTCACGTCTTCGACAAGGGCGCCCGGGTAGAGATGTTCAAAAACAGTCTGATGATAGTGGAGCGTACCACCGGGCCGAAGAGCCCGGATCCCCTCTTTCAGGTACCGGTCCGTGAACTCCACGAACCCCATCACCACCCTATCGGCCTCGCCCACGGGAACCTCCTCGGCACAGTCGCCCAGAACCGGGTCCACGATCCCTTCCACCTTGTTGAGCCTGACGTTCTCTGTCAGGTATCCATAAGCCAAAGGGTTCAGCTCGATGGACAGGACGCGATCCGGCCGGGAGTGGACCGCCATGGGCAGGCTGAAATAGCCTATGCCCGCGAACATGTCCACCACGAACTCATCATCGCCAAGACGGCTCATCCTCATCCTCTCTTTGAGGTTCCCGGCAGAGAACATGATCTTCATGGCGTCCAGCTTGAAAACCACCCCGTTCTCCCGGTGGACGGTCTCGGTCTCGGTCCCGGTCCCGGTCTCGGCCCCCGACCCGGCGATCACCTCTCTCTTTGGCACCCTGAACTGGCCCTCGATCCCCCTGTCCAGGAGGACGCACCTGCACCGGGGATAGATCGAGAGAAGAGCAGACCCGATATCCCGCTTCAGGTCCTCGACGCGGGGATCGATCTTCACCGTTATCACCGTTCCCAAGATGTACCAGGACCGGGGCAAGAGCGCCACCTGCTCCTGAGAGATCCTGTCCCTGTCCCTGTCCCGGAAGAGGTCGACCAAACCGGGGGTCTTATGGTAGAACTCAGGATGCTCCTGGCGCACCGTCTTCTGACCGGCCATCGGCCTCTTGACCGGGACCTCCACAGACCCATCTCTCTGGATCGGCTTGCGCCCGGGGTCGAAGATGCCTGCCTCAGTCGCTCTTCGTATCGTTGTTTGCGCTTCCCTTCTGGGCACTACCGCCGCCAGATACGCTCTTCTCATGGTAGATCTGCTCAAACTTCAGGCGGTCCTCAGTACAGTTGCATATCAGAGATATCGTCCCCTTCCTGCGAACGACCTGGTAGTCTTCCTTGTGGACCGTCAGACTGGTATCGAACTCTGCGGGCGCCGTCAGGTTGAACGTCACGGGGACACTCTCGAAGGCCTCCGCCAAGCGGATGGAAATACTGGCATCGTTGTTGCTGTACAACTGGACCATGGTGCCGTTGGAGTACGATATGGTAACCACGCCACCGGTAGCGCTTATGCTTCGATCGATATCCGGCGGAAGGGTCATCTCTATCCCGCTATCCAGGCCGAGGGGGTTGCTGACGTCGAGGTTCAGACAGACGCTTTCACTTTCGTTGGTGAGATAGGTGGTGTAACAGACCGACGGCGGTGCTGGTATTGGTGTTGGTGCAGGTGGAGCCGGTGACCAGATATGAGACCCGGAAAAGGCGATCACTACCAACACCAGGACTATCGCCAGACCAATGACCACCAGGCCGCTCTTGGCATCGATCTTCTCGAAGAGACCTTTTTGGGAAGGAATGACCGCCTCGGTCACGACAGGATCTGTCATCGGACCGTCTCCGACCTCGATGGGTCTTTCTTCCGTGATCTTGGATTCCGCCTCCTCTTCTGGGACCTCCTCCGCGGCTTCGAGCAGATCCTCTATATCTTCTTCTGCTTCTTCTGCTTCTTCGGGCGCCTCAGGTTCCTTCGCAGTCTCTTCCGAATCGGGTTCTTCCGCGTCCTCCGAACCCTCGGCTCGATAAACCTTCTTTCTCTTGGGCAGGGTGGCCGCACCCTGGTCGAAGTCCAGTATTAGATCCGAATAGGTGTCGGTCTCGTCGATGAAGCGCTTCGCTTTGGGCATCAGGTAGGATATGCCGGATATCTTGACCTCGTCGAAGAAGTCCGTGGTCCTCATCAGCCGGTCTTTATACGCGTAGATCGCGCCGCTCTCCATCCGGGACTCTATCTCGCTCAGGCTGGGAAAACGGTCCTCTTCCGCTGCCAGCTCCGTGGCCGCCTTGACGTAGGCCTCGAAGAATACCCGGCTCATCCGGTTGAGCCGGTTGGTGTAGCGGCGGTCGAATAGAAAGGAGAAACTTTCCCCGCCAACCACGCGACTCTCATCGGCGACCGAACACCAAGCAGAGTAGGAAACTTCCATCTACTCCTAACACTGGCGGGGCCACGATAAGTATCTTATGTTCGCGGGCTGAAAAATGGCCTATACGGCAGAAGTAAGAGTCATATAACACTTACGTGAAAGGTATCTTTAAATCCTTACCGAACTTAGGAGAACATACTATGAAGCGACTTCAGATAGTACCGGTCCTTCTCGTATTTCTGGTGGTGGGGATCCAGTGCGTCCAGCAGCTGGACCGGTACGAAGTGGGTGTGGGGGAAGAAGTCAACGTCATGCTGAAGCTCAGCAACCCGTACGAGGGCTCTATGGAGGTTACCATCACCCCGGACCTCCCGGACGGCGTCGTAGCCGTAAACTCCGGCGACAGATCGGTAAAGCTGGACCCGGGGGCTGCCGAAGACGTCACCTATCCGATCTGGGGCGTGGAGAAAGGCGAGTACGCGATCTTCTCCAAGATCGTATACTTCAACACAAGCGCGTCCTGCTCGCCCATCCGGTACGGGGACCGATACAACCGGCGACTGATAGTGAGCTAGAGATCCAGATCTTTCCTGGCGAAGATGGGCTCGAGCTTGTAACCGGCGGCTTTTAGCCTCTCGCGGCCGCCTTCCTCTCTGTCCAGCACGGCCAGGACCTGGACCGGGCGGTAGCCTTCGGCCTCGATCAGCTCGAGAGACCTGATAAGAGACGAACCGGTGGTGACCACGTCGTCTACGACCGCTACCTTCGTTCCTTCCGGGAGGGTAGGCCCCTCGATGAACCTCCTGGTGCCGTGCTTCTTCGGCTCCTTCCTGATTATGAGCGCCGCGAGGTTTCTCCCCTCGATGTGGCTGAGCACCGATATCGAGGATACGATGGGATCCGCGCCCAGGGTCATCCCGGCCACCGCCTCGGCCCGGGGCTCGATCATATCCAGCAGCAGCTTGCCCGTCAGGTAGGCTCCTTCCGGGTCCAGGACCACCTTCCTGGCGTCGATGTAGTAGTCGCTGACCTTGCCCGAAGATAGGGTGACCCTCCCTTTTATGAGCGCCTTCTCCCGGACCAGCTCCAGCAGCCGTTCCCTTTCGTTCATGAGGTCACTTCTCTTTAGCAGAATATAACCGTTTTCGATTGCCGTGAGCCTTCCTTATCCTCCCCAGCCGCCCCAGCCCCGTACCATCCAGGAGGTATATCCGTGCCCGGTCCAGGTCGGCCATCTTCAGAAGAGGCCCCCGTTCTTCCTTCCCGGCAACATCGAGAGGGTAACCTCCGCAGAGGGGGTTGAAGGAAGGAACGATTATCATCTCCGGCACCTCCAGGTCGCGACGGTAGTGTTCCCTGACGACGTCGCCGCGAAGGGGAGTTCTCACCCAGACCCTCCGGGGGGCCGAGGACCCCAGCGGGTCTCTCAGCCGGAGTGCAGGATGGATGTGGGACGATACCAGCGCATCCGCCCGGAAGAGGTCAGGATGGGGCCAGGCATGTCCATGAAAGTAGCCCACACCGTCCAGGATGTAGCCTGCAGAGGGCATAATCTTCACGTCTGAGGGGACCAGGTCCTTCAGGCCCACATCGTGATTGCCCGGGACGAGGTCCACCTCGACGAGGGCGGAGAGACCCTCGATGAAGGCAGGAACCTCATTCTTCTCCTGGAAGCTGGTCAGAGGAACGTTGTGCTTGACGTCTCCCAGAAGAACGAGCCGGTCCGGTCCGATCCTCTTCAGGTGCGACCGGAGCCGGGAGAATAGCTTTTCCGTCTGGCTGGGAACGCTGGCTCCCCCGAGCCACAGATCGTGCTCCAGACCGATGTGAAGGTCGGCAGCCACCAGCACCTTCAGCTCTCCTTCTACCAGGAGCAGCGGTACGTCGACGACCGGGGTGATCCTCACCATCTTCGGCTATCTCCTGGAAGCTTTCCATCCGGAGTCTTGCGCTTCGTCTCGAAGGAACCGCGACTTGCTTGGCCTTGGGTGGCTTTAAGCCCCGGACGCCTCCGTCAGCCTGCTCTTCACGAACTCCTCGTCTAAGCTGGATAAGAACCAGCCCGCCTTCGGCCCCTGCTTCTGACCCAGGAATGCCGTATATATCGCCTGGAAGAGCTTCTTGGGGTTGATCGCCATATCCTCGGCCACGGCGTAGACCTCGCTGTGGATCTCCTCTGCATTCTCGCCCCCGATCCGCTCTGCCAGGACCTGGAGACCTTTTCTCACCTCCGGGCTCAGGTTGTTCACTCCTGGTGGAAGCTGGTCCTGGAGCTGGAACTTGACGAAGGACGGCGCGTACCTCTCCAGCCAGACCTCGGCGTTGGCCGCCCTGGCAAAGATCGTCTCTCGGTCGGATGTATCGTAACCGCTCCTATCCAGCACCTCCAGCAGCACATCCTCGTCTCCCCGGGCAATCTGGACGGCGGTGACCATGTGCCGGAAGGGGATGGGAAACGGCCGACCGGTTCCTATCGTCGAGAGATCCATGGTCCTCTCATCGACAGCTCGCTGGTCGTATTCTTCCACCAGGCTGAGGAGGGGCATACCGGGATCGAACTCGATATGTTTCTCCGGCTTGGTCCTGAGGATCAGGTATCGGAGAGCCTCCGGAGGAACCACGTCCAGCATATCTTTTATGGTAACCACCACCCCGGTGGAGCTGTGCATGGCCCCCTTTCCTTTGAGGTGGATCCACTCGTAGACCACCGGGTAGGGCGCTTCGTATCCGTAGATATCCTCGGAGATCCGCTTGCCGGTATCATAGGATCCGCCCGAGGTGGCATGATCCTTCCCGAAGGGCTCCATCGTTATATTGAGTATCGACCAGCGAGCAGGCCAGTCGATCCTCCAGGCCAGCTTCCCCTCACCCTTCATGCTGGCCCTGCCCTCGTAACCGCATTCGCACCGGTAGTCCACGGTCTCTCCTTCGAGATCGAACCCGGCAACCTTGGTGGTGCCCAGTCTTCCGCACCGCTTGCAGATGGCATCGAAAGGGTACCAGTCGGGGGGCATATCTCTTCCTGAAACCTCCTTCAGGATCTTCGCTATCATATCCTTCTTCCGAAGAGCGGTCTTTATGGCATCTACGTACAGCCCCTCTTTGTAGAGGCGGTCTGCTCTGTAAACCTGGGGCTTTATGCCTAGTCGGTCCAGGGTCTTTAAGAATGGGAGGAGGTAGTGGTCGGCGTAGCTATCGCAGCAGCCCTCGGGACAGGGTATCTCCGATAGGGGCTTGCCCACATGTTCGGAGAACGACTCTGGCAGAAATGGGTAGAGCCGCCGGAGCGGGTCGTAGGTGTCGGCGATGTATATCAAGCGCGCGTCCACACCCTTATCGAGAAGAGCCCGGTAGACGGCGTCCGCGGTCATCATCTCTCTCATATTCCCGATATGAATTTGACCGGAGGGCGTGATGCCGCTGGCCACCGTCTGCGGGCCTCGGTCTGCCAGTCTCTCGGCAACCACATCGGCCCAGTGTATGCTCATGGGCTCTGATCGAGGCAGCGGTAGATATTAAACTTGCCGCCAGAGAGGCCGGGAGGAAAAAGATATCAAGAGGGACCGCAATTGACCTCTGATGGACCGTCCCGGCCTAGACGAGTACTTCATGGAGATCGCATCCGTGGTGGCTACCAGGTCCACCTGTCTCCGTCACAAGGTGGGCGCGGTAATAGTGAAGGAGAAGAGGATCCTGACCACAGGCTACAACGGCGCGCCCACCGGGCTTCCCCACTGTCTCGATCTGGGATGTCGCCGAGAGGGCGTTGAGAGCGGGCACCGACACGAACTCTGCAGGGCGGTACATGCCGAGCAAAACGCCATCATCCAGGCGGCGCTCCACGGAGCGAGTACTGCGGGAGCCACCCTCTACTGTACCCACCAGCCCTGTATCCTCTGCGCCAAGATGATGATCAACGCCAAGATCTGCAGGGTGGTCTACAAACACGGCTACCCCGACGAAGAGGCGCTCAGGTTTCTGGAGCTGGCGGGAATCGAGGTCTGCCGGTTGGAGTGACGCTGTTTTATCCTGGCGAGGCTGTCTCACAATCGACTTTGACGCTGGAAATCATCGTTCTTTTCGGATTTAAAGCCCTATTTGGACTTCTTCATCACTCGGTTTTGGATTGTTGGACAGCCTCTGGCCACGAGAAAATCCTCCCCTCGGTCGGATTTACTCGAAGTATACAATGTTATACATTATATACAACGAAAAAGGTTTAGTAACCTGCAGTACATGGGCTCGGTCATGTTGGGGACGAAAGAGCACCTGAGCGTCGAGAACGGTCATCTCCTCATCGATGGTGCGGACACCGTCGCCCTGTCGGAGGAGTTTGGTACACCGTTGTACGCAACCAGCGAAGGACGGCTGAGAGAGAACTTTCGGAACTATCGCAGGGCGTTTCCCGAAGCCGATATCTACTTCGCCGTAAAGGCCAATGGAAGCCTGGCGGTGCTCAGGATCCTCGCTCTGGAGGGCGCCGGGGCAGACGTCTTCTCCGGGGGGGAGCTGCTATTGGCCAGGATGGCGGGGATCCCCATGGACAAGATCCTCTTCAACGGTAACTCCAAGAGGGCAGAAGAGCTGGAGCTGGCGGTGGAGGCAAACGTCAGGGTCTCTGCCGATTCTCTGGAGGAGGTGAAAGCTCTCTCCCGGATCGCCATGGAGAAAGAGAAGACCATCGAGATCGTCTTCAGGGTTAACCCGGACGTCTCTGCGAGGACCCATCCCAAGATCGCCACAGGTCTCAGAACCTCGAAGTTCGGGATACCTTCGGAAGAGATCGTGAATGTCTACAAAACCGCCCTGGATCTGGAAGGGGTGAGGCCGGTGGGCCTCCACTGTCACATAGGGTCGCAAATCCTGGATATCGATCCCTTCGTGGAAGCCGCGTCCCGGATGATGGACCTCGCCGCCGAGATCGTGGACCTGGGCGCAGATCTGGAGATGATGGACTTCGGCGGCGGTCTGGGCATCGGGTACGCGCCAGATATGGAGGCTCCCGGTCCTGCCGATCTGGCCAGAAGAGTTCTTCCCATATTCCAGGTGGGGTGCAACGACCTGGGCATACGTCCCAGGATGGTTATGGAGCCGGGTCGAAGCGTCGCAGGAGATGCCGCCATACTGCTCACCAGGGTGAACGTGGTCAAGAGGTCTCACCTCAACTTCGTGGGGGCGGATGCCGGGTTCAACGTCCTGGCCAGGCCCATGATCTACGACGCCTACCACCACGTCGTGGTGGCCAACAAGGCCGATAAAAAACCCGAAGAGAAATATACCGTGGTGGGACCGATATGCGAGAGCGGAGACGTGCTGGCCGAAGACCGGATGCTGCCCGCCGTGGCGATGGGCGATCTTATGGCTATCCTGGACACCGGTGCTTATGGTTTCTCCATGGCGTCTCAGTACAACGGCCAGCCCCGGTGTGCCGAGGTTTTGGTGAACGGCGGCAGGGCGGAGCTGGTCCGGAGGGCCGAGGATTACAGCGCCCTCCTGGTGGGCCAGGTGGTGCCGCCCAGGCTCCTGGGATAGAGCCTTCATGAAGAGACCTTCGCCGGGATCGGCCTTGCTGGCATCCCGGGCGTTATGGCAGATGAGGGTCAGAAAGAGGCCCTTCGTGCTATCTCACGGGATCAACGCCCGGTGCAACCTCCGGTGCAAGTTCTGCGATTACTGGCAAGAGAGCGGGAAGGAGATGAGCACCGAGGCGATCTTCGGTCTCCTGGACGAAGCCCGGTCTTTCGGCATCGGTGTCTACAACGCCTGGACCGCAGAGCCTCTGCTGAGACAGGACCTGCCAAAGATCCTTCATCATGCCAAAGAACGGGGCCTGGTCACCTCTCTGATCACCAACGGGATGCTTCTGCGCAAGAGGGTTCACGAGCTCGACGATCTGGACCGCCTATCGGTCTCGGTGGACGGGATCGAGAGCTACCGGGAGATCCGCGGAGCCTCTATCGACCCGGTGCTGGAGGGTATAAGGGCAGCCCAGGATGCAGGTCACCAGGTGCTGATCAACTGTGTGATAAGCGGGAAGAACCTGGACGAGGTCGAGGACCTGGTGCGTCTGGCGCAAGAGATGGGCACCCTGATATCCTTCGAGCCGCTCCACGTCTTTGAGGGGGTGGAAAGAGAGGTCTGGGATGAGATGGCGATAAGAGACCTCTCCAGGTACCGGAAGACGATGGACAGGTTACTGGAGATGAAGAATAACGGGTATCCCATCATCAACTCGCTCACCTACCTCAAGATGGTGCGGGACCAGAATCCGAGTTTCAGGTGTCATGCCAGCGATATAGTCCTTCATGTCACCGCGGACGGGAGCATAGTGAACTGCAGGGTCCAGAGAGAAACCCTGGGCCATCTTGAAGACGGGCTCCTGAACGTCTGGAGGTCTTCTCGGGAGAGACGCCGGGAGATCACTCGGAGCTGCAAAGGATGTCTATTCTTCGGGTACGTGGAGAACAGCCTCCTCTACGACCTCAATACGGAGGTGATGGCGCATTACGGATGGATCTGAACTGTACGAGGGTGCGGTGTCAAAAATATTTCTGATGATGAAAAAAATGAGCGCCATTGGTCGGGCAATGAAAATGCTGGCGATGCTTATCCTCGTTCTGGTGGCCTATACGGCAGCGGCAGACGATTACTATTCAGCCGAGGGTGGACCCCGCCTGGTCGCATCTTCGACAGACGCCAGGCTGGATATCGGGCGGACAGGATCGGTCTGGGTGACGCTGGAGAACGTTGGCGATGTCACCGGCATGAAGCCGAAAGAAAGGCCTTCGAACGAGGACGAGGAGATGCTGGCCCTGCTGGAGCAGGATCTCGAGATGGGGGCATCAGAGGCCGCGGGGGTCGAAGCCAGGCTCCGGAGCGAGGACGGGGGTATCACCGTAATATCGGGTCCGCAGCCGGGAGGTTCGCTTTCCCGCGGCCAGAGGCTGGAAAGACCGCTGGAGTTCCAGGTTGAGGTGGACGCAGACGCAGACGCAGGGACCTGCCTTTTCACTCTGACCGTGGAGTACGAGAGGTTGAAGAACGTGATGGTAGGGGGTGACCCGCGCTACCCTGAGATCCGCTTCCAGAAAGAACCGGCAGAAGAGACCATCCCCATAGAGGTCTCGGTCTTCAAAGGGCCCAGGATCATGGTGGCGGGTGAGGGAGAGGCGTCGCCGGGAGAAGATTTCACCTTGGACGTGGTGCTGACGAACCGTGGAGACAAGAGCGCCCGAGAGATGCAGATCGCTCTCATCCCTCAGGCGCCCTTCATCTGGGCCGGTGATCCTGCCGTGGTGGACGACCTGGGTCCGGGAGGTTCGGCAGAGGTGGAGTTCGCGGTCCAGACGACCGGGGACGTCGACCCGGGTGACTACGCCATCATCGTCCAGGTCCTGTACAGGACAGGAGACGAGATCAGGACCGAGGTGTCGGCCGCCCTGGTGACGGTGGGCAATTCCGGCGAATCGAAGGTGGTCTTCGTCCTTCCCGTCCTGGTCGTCCTCTCGATCGTTCTCTACCTGGGCGTACGAGATAGGCGCCTGCCCTGGAAGAGAAAACGATGGTGGTGATCTACCGGGCTCTACCGGGCCACCAGATCCTCGAACTGCTCTTGGGCTTTCTCCAGGATCTCTTCTTCTCCGGGTATGATTCCTTCTCTCATCAGAACCTGGCCGTTGACGATGGTGGTGTCCACCCCGCCCAGCATGCTGTAGACCAGGTGGGATACCGCGTTGGTCAGGGGGCGCGGACAGAACCAGGGTTTCTTGAGGTCGATCAGAGATAGGTCTGCCAGGGAGCCCTCCTGCAGCCTCAGGTCGAGGTCGAAGGCTGCATAGGCGTTCTCGGTAGCGATCTTCCAGATATCGCCTGCCCTGAAGAGGTCCGGTTTGAAGTGGGCGCATTTCTGGGCGATGGCGGTCGTCTTCATCTCTTGGAAGAGGTCCAGGTTGTTGTTGGAGGAGGCTCCGTCGGTGCCCAGGCAGACGTTGACCCCTGCGGACAGGAGCTTGTCCAAAGGGGCGATGCCCGAGGCCAGCTTGTGGTTGCTGATCGAGCAATGGACCACGGTCACCTTCCTTCTGGCCAGCGTGGATATGTCCCCGGACGAGAGCCAGATGCAGTGGGCTGCGACCACCCTTTCGCTCAGGAACCCTATGGAATCCAGCAACTCTACCGGTGTTTTGCCGTGCTCATCGATGGAGCGATCGACCTCGTCTTTGGTCTCGGAAAGGTGGATGTGGAGCATGAGGTCGTACTTCTCTGCCAGGTCTCTGGCCTTGTGGAGCGTCTCCTCCGAGCAGGTGTAGGTGGCGTGGGGACCTATGGCCGGTCGTATCAGGTCGTCGTCCTTCCACCGGCGCACGAAGGGTTCGGCTTCATTCATGAGGTCGGGTCTCATGTCGAATAAGACCCCGGAAAGGATGGCTCGCAGCCCCATCTCTCTGGTGACCTCGGCGGTCTCGTGCATGAAGTAGTACATGTCGTTGTAGCAGGTGACCCCGAGCCGGATCAGCTCCAGGCATCCCAGTTTCACCCCCCACCGGATATCTTCCGGGGTGAGCTTGGCCTCCAGGGGCCAGATCTTCTCCTCCAGCCAGGGCATAAGTTTCATGTCGTCGGCGTAGCCCCGGAAGAGGGTCATGGCCAGGTGGGTGTGGCCGTTAATCAGGCCGGGGATGGCCAGCATCCCTTTGGCATCGATGATCTCGTCATCTTCTGCCTTCAGGTTGCGACCGATCTTGATGATCCTATTATCCTCGATCAGGATGTCCCGGTCTCTGATCACCTCTCCGGCCTGGAGGAGGGAGGCACCTTTGATTAGCATGGTATTCCCATCACAGGCTTGAATATTAAAACTGTCGAGGGAGGATCGCTAGGCTTAAAAGGAGTTAGGCTCACAAAAGAGGTGCATGCTGAGGTAGCCAAGCGGCCTACGGCGCCGGTCTTGAAGTCGCGTATCGCGGGACAAGGGAACCGGTGGTGCATTGCGCCTCGTGAGTTCGAATCTCACCCTCAGCGCTTATTTACTGGTAACGGATCCTCTTCTGGATGTTGTTCATGTGAGATGCCTGAAGGGCGGTGTCTTGGTGGTTGTCGCTGAAGACCAGAGTCTTCCTCTCGCCTTCGGGAAGGGCGTTTAGGTTGTGAGAGACGATGACGTCGGTGGCCGTCGACCTGCCCACGGTTCCGAATGAGAAGAGCTTGCTGAACTCCCGGGGTCTTCGGTCGTAGAAGACGCCGCAGCCCTCGGAGGGGCAGAAGAGGAATGGGTAGGGGACGATGGTGACCAGGACTCTGGTGGCGCAGAGGCACCGCTCAAAGTCGCCTTCTCTGTAGAGCCTGTTGCAGTCTGGACAGTATTCGGCCTTCTCCAGCTCTATCTGCTCTTTGTGCGCCTTGGTGACGGTACCCTTCTCGATCAGCCATTGGTCGGGTGGAGGCGTTGCCTCTCGGTCGTATCTTCCCAGGAATATGTAGGCCGGCTCGCCCTCGATGTCAAGGTCGTCCATGTCTCTGGGCCGAAGGCTTCTCTCGGGCGTTATCTCGACGCTGTGCTGTAGTACTCCTGGCCGCAGGCCCTGCAGAAGAGGGGGGGGAAGGTCTTCCTGGTCTTGCCCTCTTTTGAGCAGTCGGGGCAGACGACCTCGCCCACGTCGTTCAGGTGAGGCGCCTCCGGGCCGATGCAGCTCTTGATCTCGCCGCCCTGGTTGAAGAAGGCGTGGATCTTAGGGGTCAGGCGGGCCTGGGTCCTGCCGCGGTCCTCGATCTCGGTGTTCATCCCGGCCAGGAGGGCGGCCTTGATCTCCAGGAGGCAGTCCTCCTTTGGGGCGGCTGGTCTTACCTCTGCTCGGTAGACCTCGACCAGGTCGTCCAGGTTCATGGAGATTCTGAAGAGCTTATCTTCCAGGAACCGGACCACAGAGAGTCGGCCGAGGACTTCGCCCATCTCGACCCTATCGGCCTGCCGGTCGAAGAGCCTCGATCCTCCTCCTCCTCCTCCTCCTCCTGCCAGCGCATCGACGAGGGCTCTCGTCTTCTCCAAGGAGCCGTCGAACCCCTGTGTCAATGGCGGTCTAAAATTATCCAATATGGTGGGATAAAAAGGACGGTAATGTCCGCGACTTACTAAACAGGCACCACCGATCCTATATACCCGACTACCATCACCAGAAGCTCCAACCATCCCATTTCGTTTTAAAAACAGCAAATCCACGTTTGCCACAGGATAAAGCATCATTCTTGGAGCTCAACATGTGATTTGGGTGGAGGTGGGCCTTGCTGAATTAAAATTGTTTGTTGTTGCTTGACAAATGCCTTCCCAGTATGGTTTTCGATGATCTTTACCGCATTTGTTCCGTTAAAAGTATGAGTGGTTGCATGGAACACCGATAGTATAAGGTCTTGGAATTCTTGGTCATCTTCAAGATCTTCAATAATCAAACCCATTTCTTTTGCTTTGTCACGATTAATATGTCGCCCATGGCTTTTAAACTCTTTATGATCTGCAAGTTTGGCTGCGATTCCCTTGGAGATGTCTTTAGCATTTTCTCTGCCTGCAAACATATATGATTCGAGCCATTCCGAAACCAGTTGTTCAGACAGTTTCAATGCATTCGCACATTGAATTAAGAGCGCGGGACCATATTGACTTAGAATTGGGAGCCACGAACCCAGTTTCTTCGGATCTTCGCATTCAGACTTTGCCAATTTGAATTGATCCAATATAGCCTGTGCTGGAACTGCTTGAACTCCAACCTGAGTATGAAGCATTAACTGTGGGTCTATCGGGCCAATAAACGAATGTTTTCCCATGACGATCTTGTTTGATGCGCATGCGAGCATTGTTGCTGCTGACATTGCTGATTGTGGGATGATTACACGGATATCGCTGAATTTGGTTCTAAGATATGAAACAATTGCTTCAGTTGCTTCTGCAGAGCCTCCCGGACTATGAACAATCAAATCGAGATGTGGACCTTTTAGACCGTGAATTACCACCATCAACCCCTGAACGTCTTCATCCGTGATACTAATAAGTTCAGGATCAATATTACTTGCTTGAGTCCACTTTGTTGCGTAAAGTATGGTGTTACGCCCAGTGTTTTTGTAGGTAGAAACCAAGTATTTCCGCCGAACTGCATCAAACGGTGGTTTCACACCGTGTTCATCCGTGTATTTCAATTCGGTGAGTATCTCTCCCCATGTGGGAATAAAAGAGCCTCCATCTTATGATGAATTAGAACTAGCCGAGATAATGGCTTTTGGTCTTACACCTTCTAAATACACCCGACTTTTCTGCATCATTTCATCATATTGACCATAAACGAACATCAGGTCTGCGATACATGGCTGCTTCTGCGCGTTTTTTATAAGTTCATCAAGTTCCAATGCTACTTTTGGCTCCTCCATATCTGTTCCACCTTTATCACTATATGTCTGACTTCCTTATACAAGTATCGGATACCATATTTGTACGTGTTCAGCTTGCCTCAATCAGCATCGGTAAACCCATTTTGTGATATCTCATGTGGCCATGTTCCATAGAGCTAATTTCAAGTAACTTCGGCTACAGATATCGTTTTTCTATATGGCGCATTCCCATACGCCATCTCACCCTTGCTCCGGGGCGTTGATCCCCATCCCAGCATATCGGTCGTAATGGGAGAGGATCATCTCCTTCGTCCTGTACGTCCCGTACCGCTCCACGTCCTTCCGCTTCACGATCGGGAATGCATCGCGGATATAGTCGACGTCTTCGCGGCCGAGGCCGTAGAGGTGGGCGTAGATCGCATCGAGCTCCGCCCTGAGACGAGCCCGCCTCTCTTCGTCCCATCGGAAGGGCACAGGGGGCCCGTCGATAAGGGGGTTTTCCGAGAATCAGCGGTCCCAGTCCTCGGCGCCCACCACCTCCAAGATATTCCGGGCGAAGGGCAGAAGATCCCACAGGCGGTGTAAGGGAGCTCTACAACCATCAGGACTTCGCGTCTTCGCGCCTTCGCGTGAGTCAGAATGTAGGGGGGCACGCGAAGACGCCATTCTCCGTGAGATGGAAAACTTTCTGCTAGAATTGTAGGACGGCCTCACGCCTAATACCAACCAGCCTGCAAGCCGTCCATTCAAGTTTGGCCTTGAGCTCTTC
>JAUWQF010000093.1 GCA_030611205.1 Methanothrix sp. | reverse complement strand
ACTTAATAAAGGTCTTCGTATATTGAATACGATGGATATCCATGATCTCGATGACCACTTGATAAAGTTTAATACATGGCCATAACAGTTCGTATCATTTAGGTTGGTTATGAAATCTGAATCTCCGAAAGTCATGTATTAGGACTTTGTTACCAGTATCTTTGAAATGGACATGGATATTACACAAGTTTCGCGGATTCGCCATTTTTTTGCCTGGGTAGCAGGATCATTTCTGTAAAATGAAATATTGCCGGGTTGTGCAGGCTCAAAACATATATATGCGATCACCAGGAACGTATATCGTAAAGAGGGATCGATATGGCGTCTGTCAAGATCGGGACTGCGGACTGGTATCACGTGATCAGGAAGGTTCAACCGGTAGGACGGAAAGGAGAACCGAAGAAAAATGGGATCATAACGCTGTTACCAGAGTTTGTGGAGAAGCACAACCTGATACAAAGTACTAAAGTTGATGGTGATGACGGAGATGTGTATGAAGCCGAAGGAAAAAACGTGGTAGTCTATACCAATGCAAGTCGCGATCTGCTTTATATATTGCCGGAAGAAACTCCTCACACTCCCTCCTTCCATGAGGACTGGCAGGCCAGTGAAGTAGTCATCGATGTATGTGATTTTTTTGGAGAAAACAGCACAAGTTTATTGATCGCCGATTACGAGTTTTGCTGGCGAGCATTGATAGAGTTTATGGTATCTGTCCTGGTCAACGGTGTTGGAAGGATTATACTGCAGAAAAACGGTGGTAATGATAGGCTGGATATATCGCTCTTGGAGGAGCTGGATTCCTTCGAAAAAGAGATCCATGCAAAGGTAACAGAGGACGGAAAGAAGATAATATTCGAACTGGACAAGACGGTAATCGAGCACAGCACATTTGCAACGAGGCTGGACGAGATGATCCGGATTGTGATCAGGCTCTTCAACCTCTTCATCGAGTATCTGGATGATGCGACGCAGATTAAAGATCCGCTCGTGAAGCGGAGCGAGTATGAGATGCTCAAACGAGATGTTCATAGGAAGGAGTACGAAGTCGATCGATGCTATCATGAGTGTGTGGCCATCGCCAAGCAGACGATGTACAGGTCCATGTTAAATCCGGCATTCATCTACGATCTGAACGTCTGGTCAACGGACGTGCTGGGATTCAGGCTGCTCGTTGAGTCGCTGGAGGCGTTCGCAGATGAGATCGAATCATACATGTATATACTGGATGCATACCAGGAGATACTACCGACGCTTTTAGCTCCCGACAAGCTCAAGATACTCTCAGTACATCTGAATGATATAAATACAAATTATAAGAAATTACTGGATTTAAAATCTGTAGATAGAAATATGTTATATGAGATGGCCAGAGAGGAGGCAATGGCGATTGTAGAGCTCCATACTGGCAGGCTTAAACTGTACAAGAAGATAACCAAGGGACCTGAGGATGTGCTTATTACGCTCTTTGCCGATCTTTTCCTTGGAACCCTCTCCATGCGACGGATCATAAACAGCATGATAGTGAGACGTATGATCAAGGATCGGTAGGGGCTGCCGGTAGTACCTTCTCAATGGGTTGATGTTTTTCGGAAAAACGTTAATACCCGGTTATGAGCCAGTACCTGGCGCGGAGTTGGCGACCTTCTCGGTTGTCAGACCGCGCAAGTGACTCTCCAGTGTGCCTGATATCGAGGTCGCAGGGCGTAGCATATGGGGGGCAGAGCACCCAATCGGGTAGCCCGAATATGGTATCAAGTCCCTCCGGCGCAGTCTCCACCGGAGCCATGATTATGTCAGCCCCTCGGTTTCAGCCCCTTGCCCGAAGAATACTTCGACGCGTCTTGGCGCGGAAGGCATCAGCGACCTGCATTATATCGCACCGCGTATCGCCCCTTGCATATGTCTCATCTTCGATCCTGTATACCATCTCTCGTAGAGCAATCTCCACGGCACCGCTGATGGTCGAAAATCTCCCGTACTCAACCAGCTCCTCGATCTGGTCCTTGATATCAAGCGAGACCATACATTTGATCTCGACTTTTCGCCTTTTGTTAAGGATATCTTGGCGCGTATTGGCACGGAAGGCATCAGCGACCTGCATTATATCGCACCGCGTATCGCCCCTTGCATATGTCTCATCTTCGATCCTGTATATCAGCTCCACTAGAGCAATCTCCACGGCATCACCGATGGTCAAAAATCTCCCGCGCTCAACCAGCTCCTCGATCTGGTCCTTGATATCAAGCGAGATCGTACATTTGATCTCTGATTTTTGTATTTCGAGCACGTCCATCTCAATATTTCGCGTTATTACGACCGTCATCCAAATACCTCACATATTTCAGTCCAGCCATCTCGCCCCGGGAAGGATCCCATGAACAGGGCCACAGCCAGTCCGACAAGACCGACCTGCTCGCCAGACCTCGTTTTTGAGTGGACTTCACTCAATCCACCAACCAGCATTTTAAAGGGAATAGTGCTTCCACCCGCGATTACGTTCGTGGACATAAATACACCTGGAAACAAGAGTAAATAAGGCTCCGCGTTATAAGTAATTTGCCATTCATCGACATTGCCCCTGAATAATTGGGATTATTGCTCTTCAGTCTTATTTTAGTGGATTTATTGTCCCAATGCCACTTTTGATATACCTACCTCTTTAAAACTCGGATTGACAATGCCATAACACGGTTATTGATGTTTTCAACTCTTATTTAAGTAGATCTGTCAATCCAATACCTATATTGATGGACATTATCTATTAAAACCAAGATTGATGATGCCCTGAACTGGTTATAGTTGCTCCGATACCCAGTTTATTCGATTGGCCCCTCCATAAACATGGCATATGTGTGCCAAAACCGTGAAACTTATATAGCATGAGCGACATACCTACACGATGAAGGTTGTAGATGGTTCAGAAGGCAACCAAAAGAAAATACCATTACATATTAATACTATTACATATTATGTGCACTTGTAAAAAAGTTTGAACATAAAAAAAAATACGCGGTGGTAGGAAAAAGGATCGGGTGGATAAGATGCGGGTGATAAAATCCTTTGAGAGAATGGCGTATGCTGGCCATTATCCGGTATATATGATGGTTTTTGGGTGGTGGTCTGAAAAATGAAGACGGCTATGAAGGGCATTTTCATTCTTTCTCTCCTGCTGGCCCTCGCCTCTGCGGTGTCTGCAGATGAAACCGATAAGGATAGTATAATAATCACAGGACACATCATAGATCTGCATGATGAGGGCGTTGGTGAGGCAGAGGTCATGGTCCTTGTCAACGGAGAGGTCTACAAGGTCGATGACGAAGAATACATGACGATGTCTGCACCAAAGGAGGGAACCTATTGTGCAGAGATAGAGCTGGAAAAGGGGATGATAGAGACCTCGAAGATCACCCTAGAGGTTTCAAAGCCCACTTACAGGACAGAAAGGATAGATATAGAAGAGTTTGCTAAGAAAGGTAATGAATATATTACTTTCAAGGATGTCATCCTTAGCAGAGCGATCGGTCCGTCGTTTTACATCGCTGCTGCAGTATTGGTTCTAATCTATATTTTAATTGCATTTGAGCTCGTTCACAGGACAATTGCCGCACTTTTTGGTGCTGCCATACTACTATTCGTCACCTACACCCTGGGAACATTTGATTCAGAGTTCTTCGTAATCTCCTTTGAGAAGGCTCTGCATCATGTAGACTTCAACGTGATCGGTCTGCTGATGGGCATGATGATCATAGTGGGCATAATGAAGGGAACGGGTGTCTTCCAGTGGATGGCCTATAAATCATATCAGGCGGCAAAGGGTCGTATATGGCCGCTCGCTGTTATATTGATGCTTGTGACCGCGGTCACCTCGGCATTCCTGGACAATGTAACAAGTATGGTACTGTTAACACCGGTAATTATAGAGATCGCCCTGGTCCTGAGGACGTCACCCGTGAACTTTCTAATTCCAATGGTGCTGGCCTCAAACATCGGCGGAACAGCAACCCTCATCGGAGATCCACCCAACATAATGATCGGTTCGTATGCCGGCCTGACCTTCAACGACTTTGCACTCACTCTGACACCAATCGTACTGATAACCTTGATACCTTTTATAGGTATGATGTACTTCATGTACAGAAAGAAGTATAGTGAAGTTGTGGTTGAGGATATTGATGGGTTACTGGAACGATTGAGAGAGGAGTACAGGATAACGGACTCCAAGCTATTAATGCACAGTCTTGCTGTCCTATCCTTCGTCGTACTTCTGTTTCTGACTCACGGTGTACTGCATATGGAGGTGAGCATAGCTGCTCTGACCGGCGCATCCATCCTACTCCTGATAAGCCGTTCAAATATATCAGAAATATTATTAAATGAGGTAGAATGGCCTACACTGATCTTCTTTGTGGGGCTGTTCATCATCGTCGGCGCTACGGTCGAGACCGGGGTGATAGGGATGATGGCCGATCTGGTCGTGGATCTATCGGGAGGTAGTCTGACAGTTGCTATCGTACTTGTCATGTGGGTAGCTGCTATAGCGTCTGCGATCGTTGACAATATCCCGTTCACCGCAACGATGCTTCCAATAGTTGCATATCTCACACAGGTTCTCCCCGGTGCAGAGAGCATGGTGTTGTGGTGGGCACTGGCCATAGGTGCCTGTTATGGCGGCAACGGGACATTGATAGGTGCATCAGCGAACGTCGTTACTGCTGGACTTGCGGAGAGGGCAGGACACCCGATATCATTTATAGAGTTCCTGAAGGTTGGTGCTCCGGTCATGTTCGTCAGTGTTTTTCTGGGGACGATCTATATTTTGATTGTCTTTTGATATGATGAGTAATGGACGAGATGTATGGAGATACGAAAGATGTGATGTGCAACGATTGGAATGTTGCAAATTGGAGGGATAGTTAGATGGCAAAAAGCACAACTCGTGAATATATGACCACCACCAAGGTGGCTGAGGTGAGGAGATGTCTGTCCACGTCACCCACAGGATAAGGAAGATTATCCAGGAGATCGATAGGCGGCGGATGGCGCCCTTCGACTACATCCTCGGAGATACCTACCGGGTCGATTATCTGATTGCTGACGAAGACATGGACTTCAGGTCAGGGGATGCAAAGTCGGTAAAGATAAGAAAGGTGAACATTCCCAAAAACACCGTTATATCTATCAGCCCTTATGGGCGACATGGCGTAGGGCAGGTGATAAGCATCGGCGAGGAGATCGCCATGCCGGCCGAGGTCAATCGTTCGGCAGATTATGCGTTATTCGTTGCCGGTGTAGATGGATCCGTCAAGAAAGACGATCTCCTAGGGGTTGTGATGTTCGTCCCGTTCACCGCAGTCAGGAGAGGATATTGATCAACCTGCAAAAATTTCAGGGCGGTATATATGCCTGAGAAGATAAAGATGATTGGAGAGTCTCTGCAGGCTCTAATCGAAGACCGTCGCATAATAGCGAGGTGTGAGCTGCTTCACAGAATATACGAGTTGGTCAGGCGTGCTGATCTGGACGTTTCTGAGCGGGATGAGCTGGAAAGCATGGTTGGGAAACGGCTCGCACCAGGCATCTTTACAAGCATAATGAGCGGTGCGCCCCCCTTCGAACTGGCCAGGGTAGCTAGCTTCACTACCCTACACAACAGGATATTTCAATATGTTGATTGCTACGCCCAGGCGGATTATGAGAGGGCGTACAACCAATTTCTGAACTCAAAGGAGGAGCTCAGAGAACTTGTAATTGTCGACCTGAAGACCGTGCTGCTCGATTTTATGACCGATGCCGGCTACCATATTGAGGAAGAGTCGCCCAGAAGGGCCATCTTCACAAACCAGACCGACCAGTTAGATTGCCAGATCTATCCAAGTATAAAAGCAATAGATATAGAGAAGATAGAGACGATTGAGAAGTGTACGGTGCTGCTGGTGCCGCAACATGGGGAAAGTCCTGAGCCTTTTATAGAGTTCTACAAAGAGAAAGGTCGCGCTATAGAAGAGGCAGAGCTCCAGATGTGGGTGGCAAACCTTGAGGAGGGTATGATAGATCCTTTTATTGGGTATCCCAAGGACATCAATATATACAATCAGTTCAAGCACCCTAAGCTGGCAATGAAGATCAGATCCATATGGGGAATGACACCCAAGCCTGGATCCCCCCCCTGGTGGCTGCCCCTTCGAGGCCGTCCGACAACTACAGCCAACGGCATCTCCTCCAAATCGAGATAGGATTGAAACATACCAAAAAGTCCCTCTTTCCGTTTCTTCTTCGGCCTTGAGTAGTGGATGCCGGTCGTCGAGTAAATCCTCCATTCGGTCGGATTTACTTGAGCACATAAAGTTATACTTTATGTACTAAGATAAAAGCAGATCAAGCGATGACCCGAAAGTGCGCAGATCTGGGCGAACGGCAGCTCGTACGGAAGATCACCGAGGTCCTGGGTATCGTGGAGAAGGACGACTGCGCCGTGCTGGACGCGGGCGATAGATACTTGGTCTGGACCACCGACATGCTCCACCGGGAGACCGACTTCCCTCCGGCGGCCACGCCCTGGCAGATGGGGTGGATGACCACGGCGGTGAACCTCAGCGACCTGGCCGCCATGGGCGCGGAACCCCTGGGGCTTCTTGTGGCGGTAGGAGTCCCACCAGACGCCGAGATAGGCTTCTTGGATGAGCTGTTCTCGGGACTGAGGGACTGCGCCAGAAGATACGGCACGGAGATCCTGGGAGGGGACCTCGACTCTCACCGGGAACTCACCCTCACAGGGTCTGCCCTGGGCCGGGTGGAGAAAGACCTGATCCTCCGCCGGAGAGGGGCCCGTCCAGGCGATCTGGTCTGCACCACCGGGTCTCTTGGGTCGGCCGGTGCAGGACTCCGTCAGGTCCTCGACCAGGGGTTGGCAAAGACCGAGCTGGCAAAGAGACTGCTGGAACCGGTTCCCAGGCTGGTGGAGGGGCGGGCTCTGGCCCGGTCCGGTGCCGTGACCGCGATGATGGACAACAGCGACGGTTTGGCCCTATCTCTATCCGATCTGGCGGAGGCGAGCGGTCTGGGATTTGTGGTCCGGGAAGATCAGATCCCGATATCGGCCGAAGTCGAGGAGGTGACGGGGACCAGGGAAAATATGATCGATCTGGTTCTTCATGCGGGCGGAGATTTCGAGCTCCTCTTTTCGGTGAGGCCGGAGGGGATCGAGGCTGCCAGGGAGGCATGCGACCTTACGGTGATCGGGGTTGCGGTAGAGGAGGGCGTATGGATAGAGTCGGGAGGCGTCAGGCGGCCCCTCCGGCCAAAAGGGTACGAGCACTTCCGCCCGTGATCCTGGCCTATCTGTCGTTCTTAAGAAGAGAGCTCTTCAAAAAATATGGTTTTCTGCAAGCGGTCGCCTCTCTGAGCAGCAGTTTTGTCTCCTCAAAGTCGGCGGCCCCCATCTCCACCAGGTTGTCGTTTCTGAGGAGGCAGGGCTTGAGCTTGCCGTCGGAGGTCACCCTGAGCCGGGTACAGTTCGCACAGAACTCGGTGTTGTCTATGGGCCGCACCACCTCCACCTCGGCGCCGTCCAGGAAGTACTTCCTCCTGCGGTGCATATCTCTGGTCACGATCCTGTCCGACCGCCTCTCCAGATCCTTCTCGATGCCCAGCAGGTCGCCGCCCAGGCCTCTTCCTTCCAGGTCCAGCAGCTCTATGAGCTGGAGGATCACTCCTTCTTCCCTGGCGAACTCGATCAGTTCATCGACCTCATCCTGGTTCTCTCTGAGCACCACCATGTTCAGCTTGATGGGGGTCAGCCCGGCGTCCCGGGCGGATCTGATTCCTTCCACCACCCGGTCCAGCTCCTCCCCGGTCCCGCCGGTGATCTCGGAGTAGATCCTGGGGTTCAGTGCGTCCAGGCTTACGTTTAGCCGGTCCAGGCCGGCCTCTGCCAGGGACGCGGCCCTGCCGGCCAGGAGGGTCCCGTTGGTGGTGAGGGATAGGTCCAGGTGGCCGGGCAGCTCGTTCAGGATATCTTCCAGATCCGAGCGCATCAGAGGTTCCCCCCCGGTGAACTTGACGCTTCCAATCCCCTGGTCGGCGCCTGCTTTTACCACCCGGACCACGGTCTCCTTGGACATCTCCTCGCCCGGAGAGGTCTCCCCTTCGTGGTGGCAGTAGATGCACCTCATGTTGCACCTGGGGGTGAGGGCGATCCGGAGGCCTGTGACCTTCCGGCCGAAGGGGTCCACCAGCGTCATGGAGGGGCATCTTGAGATACGTGGTATTAAGGTTTTGGAACGCGTGACCGGTTGCGATCCTCTGGGATAGAGTCGACGTAGAGCCACGGGCCAGGAAGTTCTGATGATAAACAAGCTAGTGTCGAGTCATGCGTAAAATATCGTATCATGCACTTGTCATTCCCACGAAGGTGGGAATCCAGTTGGACCCTCAATCGAGGCTACTGGTATTTTATATGTTTTGCATGCATTTCGACGAGAGGGACTTCGCGTCTTCGCGCCTTCGCGTGAGGCAAAAATTATGGGGCACGCGAAGACGCGA
>JAUWQF010000149.1 GCA_030611205.1 Methanothrix sp. | reverse complement strand
ACAGACCCCCACGTCCTCGTACCGGAATTCCTCGTCTCCTAAGAGGTGTCGCGGTCCCACCACATGTACCGTGACCAGGCCATGTTCCCCTTTGAGGACCCGGCCGAAGTGGGTCACCGGACAGCCCAGGGGCCTGTACTTGAGAACATCGCCCTTCTGGGGCGCAACACCTCGATCGAAGGGGTGAAGATCTTCCCGGCATGAAGGCTCGCCCGGCAGGGGCGCCAGGGCGAAGTCTGCCGCCAGCCCGTCGATGACCCCCCGGATCTCCTCTTGCTCTCTGATGCCTTCTTTCAGCAACTGCTCGATCCGGGCAGCATTCTCCAAGAACCCATCCTGCTCCAGAAAAGAACAACGTCCGGGGTCGGCGCCCCTGGTCAAGGCCCGGGCAAACTCCCTGCAGCTCTTGAACCCGCACTCTCCGCAGTTGTAGCCCGGCAAGCGTCTTGCCAGATCCGCCAAGCTCATTCTCCCACGTACTCCATGAACCCGTCCAGATGGCGCAAAACGCCCCGGTGATGCTCTTTGGCCACCCGAAGCTCGCCGGTACACAGGGTACATATGGCCAGGGGCGGGTTGTGTCTCAGCTTCATATCGGCGGCGGTCTCTGGTCCATTCCTGATCAGCTCCGCCAGCTCTGCAGAGCCCTTGCCGCTAAGGCCATTTGCCTCCACGATCCTGCACCCTGGGTTGACCTCCAGTATCCTCTCTCTGAAGACCTCTCTCTCTGCCTGGGAGACCACGTCTCCTTTGGTGGCCACGGCCACGTCTGCCGTTGTGAGCAGAGGACCCACCTTGAGAGGCGCGTTGGGTCCCGTGGTGACGTCGATCACGCAGACGGCCAGGCAGTTGTCGGGGTAGGGCGCGCACCTAAGACAGAGACCGGCGGTCTCGTTCAGAAGGACGTCACACTCCTGGGATGCCGCCCAGGCCAGCATATCGTCCACGTTGTAGATGGAGAAATGATCGGGACACATGTCCTTGGCGAGGCCCACGACCACCGGCACGCCCAGCCTCTCGAAACGGCGATCGTCCTCGGTCCAGAGGCAGTCGATCTTGACCACCGCAGGCTTCATGCCCGACTGGAGAAGGCTTCTTGTGGTATGCATCAGAATAGAGGTCTTTCCAGCACCCGGCGTCCCGGCGACCACCACCAGCTTCAAGGCGCGGCCTCCACGACCTCGCCCTGCCTTATTGTTTCACGCAGGCTCATCAGCCAGTCGTCCACCCGGGTCAGGTCCTCGCAGACGGTCCGCTCTTCCTGGCTGGTATCGATGATCCTGTACATGCCCCCGTTCCTCATCACGACCCTCCGGGAGGGCATCAGGGCCAGCATGGGGTCATGAGTGACCACCACCACGATCTTCCCTTCTCCGGCCAGGAGCTCCAGAGCCTCTCTCTTCTTTATGCCTGCGTTCTCGATCTCGTCTATGAGGACTATGGGCGAGTCGCTGATCACGGCGATGTCCGCGGTCATCAGGGCCCTGGACTGGCCCCCGCTGAGGATGGTGAGGTGATGATCCGGATGGATCGGCTCACCGGTAAGGGTGTTGGCCAGCTCGACTACCTCTTTCGCGACCGAGGCAGGCTTGCCCCTGCTCTTGGCATGCATCTTCAGGAACTCCACCACGGTCATGTCCGCCAGGAAGTGCATGTTCTGGGAGAGCTGGGCTATCAGCTTCTTCCTGGGGTCTGACCTCGGCTCCGCGCCGGGGGTGCGACCGTTGATGAGGATGCGACGGCCGGACGGCGTATCGCCCTGGGCGAACTGCTCGATGTCTCCTATGAGGGAACTCTTGCCAGAACCTGTAGGACCCACTATGCCTATGATCTCGCCCCTCACCATATCGAGCCGCTCTACCGGCTCGGCCTCCCCTTCCTTGTCCACACCACCGATTACGGTCAGCTCCAGGTTCATGCCTCCCGCCTCCCAAGAACCTCGTTTATTTTGTCCAGGAGATCCCGGTCGGATACTAGGTCGGCGGGTTCGGCCGTCAGGTCTCGCTCCAGGACGTTTTGGTCGCGTTCCTCCTTGAGATGAGAGATCCCACCCCCGGTGATGTTCAGGAGGACGGCGTCTTTCGGGTCCACCGCCCCCGCAGCCACGGCTTTTCCCAGAGCGGCCACGGCAATAGCTGCTGCTGGGAGTATATCGATCTCTTCAGACTCTTCGAATAGCCTCTGGGCTTCGGCCGCTTCCGCGTTGGTTATGCCGTAGACCGTTCCCTTCGTGCTCTCCAGGGCATCTTTCACCCCACCTTTCATCTCGTAAGGCGGCTTTCTGTTGTAGAGAACGTCGTCGTACATCTCCCGGAAGTTACAGGCACCGGGCTTCGTCCCCGACCAATATGAGTAGAGGGGCGCGCAAGGGAGGTTTTGGGCAAGATGGAGCCTCGGCAGGGTTGTGCCGAAACGGCCGTCGTCCGCCAGCCGGAGCGCCGCTTCCCAGGCCGCTATCCCACCGGTACCGCTTCCCACCGCCTGGAAGTAGTGGCGGGGGAGGGTCTTCATGGTCAATGCGCCGTCCAGCATCACCACCCCCATCCCGTCCCTCCGGGCCACGTTCCTGGCACCGCCCTCGCCTACGAAGCCGGGCTGCAACGAGAGCCTCGCACCAAGGTCGATCGCCTCGGTGTAGTCTCCGTTCACCGAGACCACGCAGAGAGATTCTGACGGAGTCTCGGTGATCCAGAGCCTCTGAAGACCCGCGGAGTGAACAAAGAGAACCAGGGGCAGATCAACGGCGGAAGCCGCCTCGGCGAAGGCCCTGGCGGTGTTGCCCGCCGAGGCCACCACCAGGACCTTCCGGTCGTCTCGCTCGAGCATGCGCTCTACGGTCGGCGGGGCCTCCAGGTCCTTGAAGCTGCATGTGGTCATCCGAGCATTTCTATCGGGCCAGTAGCCGCTGAAGCTTATGTACAGGTTGCGAAGACCCAGCTCCCTGGCCAGGCCCTGGCTCTTGTAGGTGACCGGTGCCGCACCCACCCCTTCGAGAGGTCTCCTCACCGGGAGCCAGTCGTAGAACTTCCACATCCCTGGCAGGTCTCTGGGAATGAGCCTCCTGGTGAGGTACTCGGTTCTGAGTAACGCATCATCGTTCTGACAGTGAAGCGCATGAGGTGGCTGCACAGATCCGCAGCCCGTACACTTCACCAGATATTCTCCCATGAAGGGTTACTAGAAAGGAACCCGATATAATGTTTTCTGTTTTATCCACATTTTCGCCCTTATTGTGAAACTGTTGGCCTATATGTTATACAATTAGGCCAAAATCGGGCGATTGATGAGAACGAAACCTTCTCGACCCCTCGGCAAACCACCTGCGTACGGCCACTTTTGTCTCGTCTCTCCCGAGAAGTGACAAAACCGAGGAGAAATGAGACTTTCAGGCCTCACAGAAGACGCTGGGCGTGAAAGCGACTTTGTATAAGGTGCGAGAGAACCCGCCCGGGTAAATGACGGTAAACTTGGGGACCTTGGTCCCAAGGGGCTTGGACTCGAATAGATAGTATCCATCCTTGTACTGACCCGCCCCGTTGGCCACCAATATCACACCGTCGGGCTTCGTTTTTGCTATTTTCACATTATCGAAGCCGCTGAAGAGGCGCATCAGTTCCGGCTCGATGTACCTGCTTCCCAGAGTCAGGACGTACAGCTTTGCCAGGAGGTTCAGGTCGTACTCTACCTCAAAGACTGCATCCTCGCCACTCAGAGACATGGTCACCTCCCGGACGTCCAGGTACACCCGGGCCTCGGCAGATGTGGCCAGACAGATCAGCATTAAAGAAGCCAGAACGACTGCCTTCGAGCTTACGGACTTCATTTCTGGGTGACAAACATGGGTACAATTATTATCAGGGCCAGCAACACTATGAACACCACAAAGAGGAGCTGCTGCCGCCTCTGGACGGACTTGTACTTGGACTCGCAAACCTCGTCACAGAAGGACTCCTCTTCTCCGACGGTATTGCCACAGACGATACAATGCTTATGAGGTGCCATCTTAGTCAACGCAATCACCAAGGACAAGTTAATGATGGTGGGTAGATAAGATTTTTGCATGAGGGGAGGCCGTCCTACAATTCCAGCAGAAAGTTTTCCATCTCACGAAGAATGGCGTCTTCGCGTGCCCCCTACTTTCTGCCTCACGCGAAGGCGCGAAGGCGCGAAGTTCTGATGGTTGTTCACCGCCCGTCTGATGCCTTCCTTGAAGGTTGCTGCACCGAAGTTGATAATGCTGCCCATATTCCGCCCGCGTTTCCTCGATCATACGGCGGATATCTGCGACGAGCTCAGGATCATTGGGCTTTCGGACGCTGCCTTGTGTGATCTGCTTGTTGTCACCCCCGCACATAGCAAGCCCTCCTTCGCGTCTTCGCGTG
>JAUWQF010000123.1 GCA_030611205.1 Methanothrix sp. | reverse complement strand
AGATCATGCAGAAATTCATCCGCTCCATGCCACACATTTTTACGGTCAGATAGCTTCTGAAGACGCCACTCCAAGTCTGCCAGCAGCCGATATGCCAGAACGCACACAAAAATATACACTCTAACCCGCCGCTCGAGCCTGTGACGCACAGGCTCCATCTCCTCAGAAGTCTTCAATGTTCGAAAGACCTTCTCCACAAAATCCTTCTCGAAATAGGCTTTCACAACCTCACTGGGCGAAAGTGATTCATCAGTGGAGAACAGCAAATATTTGCCGTGTGAACGTTCAGCTGCTACAATCTTCTGACTCTTATACTTCCACTCAATACGTGGACCGTTTCTTTTTCTCGTAACACGGGTGAGAACGTAGTCCTTCCACGAACCTACAATGGCATCGATCGCTTTGTGAAGACGCGCCTCTGACCATTCCATTCCCTCCTCGCCCAACGCGTTGAGCTGCTGGCCAATATCTGCCAGAACTTCGTTCTGAGCATTTATTTTACTGGTTCTCCGTTCCTGATTTGTGTAAACGACCACAGAACGCTCCCTGTCAAAAAGTTGATCGCGTGTCCTTACCGCATAGATGTGCCCGGTTCTGCTTTTATGGACAAATGTACTCGGGTTTAAGGGAACATCCGTACTTTCAATGATGTGTTTCACCTCTTTCAAGCTTTTGGGAGTACCGCAGATAAGATTCCAGCCTGCAGACTCGATCATCTTCACATGTTCTCTGGATACATTCCCCCTGTCCCAGATGATAGTTCCCGGTTCGATGCCTGTGTCTTTGAGCCGTGTGACAAGGTTCTTGATGGTTGATAAGCCGTTACGGCTTCCGTTGTAGACGAAATGAGATATGGGGTATTTGTCAAGTTTGGATACGAGGAGAGCGAGATTTATCTGAAGACGCTTGACATGTTTGGCGTTGTATCCAAGCTCTGCCAGAGAGCAACTGATGCCAAAGAAAAGCACTGATGTGAGGTCGTATGCGACCGTTTCTGTTTCTCCTGGCTTGATAGGGTGCATCTTGTGCCATTGCCGATAAAGGGCATCATCGATCTGTTGTGTAAAGTCGCGAATATGCCCTACGGTCTTGTCGTCATAGCATACAAAGTCCATGGCTGTTAGAAATGAGTTCCTGGTGAGATCAGCGATCTCAAGACCCATCAGTCTGGGTAGATCTGTTGTGGGAATCCAGTTTTCAAGCATGGTGTTGCTCATGGGATCCAGAACGCGGTTGATTGCCCATGCGGTCAGGAGCTTTCCGGGAGTGGGACCTTCTATGTTTGATTCTCCGCAACAGATCTCATCGATGATGTTGACAAAACCGAGCTGTGATGCAAACTCCCAAAGGAGACTGACGGCACCTGCTCTATGAGATCGACCATGTTCCAAACGATCCAGTGTCCTTGGTTTTGGTTTTGAAGGTAGGGCAGGTTCTTCGGGTCCTAGACTTCTCACGTAGACACTTTTGACTTTTCCGTCTACGCGGATGGATTTGTATTCTTCGAGATAAATACGGCCGTTCTTTTTCTTGCGTTTTATTACCATGTAGGGGGGATTGCCCCTACAAAGTGATAAAGGTTTCGGTTTGAAATTGATGTTAGAACTGAAGAGAAAACAGTCGCCTGATTGCGAAATTGGATTAGCAGAGAAATTCAGAGTGGAATATGTAGGAGGGAAGAGCTGATCTGTTCAGGTATATACGGCGATCAT
This sequence comes from Methanothrix sp., assembly GCA_030611205.1. GTDB lineage: Archaea > Halobacteriota > Methanosarcinia > Methanotrichales > Methanotrichaceae > UBA204. Next base: position 4,703 of record JAUWQF010000123.1, on the reverse strand, counting down.
CATACAATCAAATATATTGGATTGCAGAATATGACTGCTGTTGAGCCAAATAGTGGTAGTACTAGCTACCAACTAGAGTACAACCAAACGGCTACGAACACAATGGCGTATTACGGGGATAATCTCACAACAAGTGGTGGGGCAGAGGTAATCAGCTTTGGATCGATCCAGAAGATACGTGTGGAAAATGGAACAATCAACACGAGCATCATCGGTATAAACCAAGAGGCTACCAATATAGCAGAGGTTAATCCGCTTAATGTATCTGATGAATGCAGTGTGTTTGAGTTTGGCAACTTCACACAGATAGTGGTCCAGGAGCTCATAAATACGACGATGGGGACATGGGCATAAATGAGAGGTAACTGATCCTCTCATTTTTATATTTTTTGAGAATATGTCTTATCTCCAATGCATTGCCCTGATAGCGCTCATCATGTGCGGCACAGCCATGTCTACAAACAACGTCTGGAATAAGGTCACTATACTCACCAACAATACCGGTGATAATAACACCTTCACAAGGGTTGTGACCTGGGATGTGACCGTACGTGGCGAAAACTTCACCAATTATCCCGATGATAACTACGTCAATACCACAATCATAGACAGCGCCATCCTCACCGGTAATTATAACGATGTCTACACAAATATTTTCCAGAGCGTGGATATTGCGCCCGGGGCAGATAACAACACCTGCCTCCTGAACCTGACCGGCGATCTGAATATTCCAGGCAGCAACAACACCGTAAACATCACCTCATCTCAGGTGGTTAATATCAACGAGAATGCGAGCAACAATACCTGTAACCAGAACCTCTTCGCAGATTATCTGATCTCAGGCAACAACAATCATCCTGTCAACATAACCACGCTCCAAAAGATCAACATATCCGCAGGCGCCTCAGCCTTGGATGCCAACAAAAACAACACCTGCAACCAGAGCATCAATCTCGGTTTCACCCTCTCAGGTAACCTGACAGAGGTAGATCTGTACGCCAATCAGAACAGCACGATATTGTTTGCCGATGCGACAGGTGCTACAGACCAGGAGATCAACATCACTCTCGATGCAGGAGGGGACGGAAACGAACTCATCGTGGGAGGAGAGCAGAGGCTGATAGGACCGTCAAAGCCCAACATAAGCATGTATATGAATAATATTTTCCAAACCGACGGCGGCAACGTCACGGCAACGCAGACCGTTCTCCAGGAACTCATCTACGAGGTGTTCTCATGACTGTCAGGCGTCGTCTTTCTGGTCTGGTGATCGTCGTCCTGGCGATATCCGGGCTGGCCTTCGGGGAGAGCATCGAGACCACGACCACGACTCACATAAAAAGCGACGCGGAGATATTCGCCAGATCCGTCACGTTCAGCTCGAAAGATCTGGCCACGGGCCTCGTCTCCGAGAGCATCACTTCCGTGGTCGGGGCAGATTCGATCGATGTGATGATGAGCACGACACAAAAAGGCTGGCGTAACGGCACGTACGTGGAAGGAACGGTCGTCAGCGACCTAAGCCTGGCTCTGAACCCCTGGAACAAAACCACGGTTTTCCAGGCACATGTGCCGGACGTATGGGGGAACTTGCAGGATTCCCAGATAGGTATATTCGTCTTTGGCGATTATTTCAACGAATCAGAGGTAGATAGCATCATGGCCGACCTGCTCCCGGACCTGCTCAACGGGACCATCCACGACATCGGAAAGCCGCGCCTAGACGTCACCTATGAAGAGAACTCGTTTAAGATCCCAGGCCCACCAGTGACGGTCCACACCGGCGGCCGTGAACGTGCCGTTAATGACCGAGTAAGATGCGAATGGACCAAAGACGTGACCTCCAGTAAAGATACCACGATCATATACAAGTACAAGATACCGATCATCGTCATAGAATGGGGTGATATCGGATGACACCATGTCGCCCAAGACCTCTCCTCCTGACGGCTCTAGTTTTCTGCATATCTGTATTGATCACCCTCTTTATGCCGGCGATGGGTGTGGTCACCGTAGACTCCGAGTACTGGTCAGACTGTGGCAAGGTGACCGAGATGCTCTATCTGGAGAACGTCAAGTACATCGATACTACTGTGATAACTCCCAATTCTATCATCACCGTTGGCGGGGGTTATTCCAAAAGCGATGCATCGAGTCTGTTGGCTCAGATGGTTACGACCTTCGGCGCAGACGGCGAGAGGGACTTCAGTTCCACTACGAAGATAACGAATGGCGTATTCAGTCATAGCAAGAAGATTACTCAAGACAAGATCGAGATCGGGTACAGGGGATTCGGCAACAACAGCGGAGAATTCATAAACAGTGTTGTGGCCAACTCGCACCAAAGGTTGGTTACACTCGATGCCAACCTATCGAGCCAGGATAACCATATCGAGTCTAAACCGTCCTTCTCATGGGATGGAGAAACGTACCTCTCCCCGGAGATGGACTACATGGATATCGAGATCACGGCTCAGTCAGGAGAAAACAAGATGAACGCCCTGATCGAAGGTGAGGCGTACAATACGCTGGAGCACAACCTGAGCATATCTCGATGGGTAAACATGACGGTACTGCCCAAGAACACTGCCATCGATAACGGTACGATCCAGGACCAGTACGGGAATATCTTCATGTCCCTCACATGGCTGACCGATATGGAGGCGGTAGAGGTCGCGACATAAGGAGGATTTCGGATTTAGCTTATAGCCGCATCCCGCCTTTAAACATTCTTCAAACCATGCAGTGGATACGGCAAAGTTTTTTTTTGTTATATATGATGTATAATATTGTATACTCCGGGTAAATCCGACCGACCGGAGGATTTACTCGATATCTTCATAAGGTAGGCATCATAGATAATGTGAAATGGATGTGTGCGGTATGCGGTCGTCTTACCGGTCTTCGGCAGGAAGATCTATCTAAGCTACTTGTCTTGGTTCTGGTGGTAGTTGCTATTTTACTTATACAAGCCGACCGTTGTGGTGGTTCAGAAGGTTATAAGATTAAAGTGAATGTCGGCGGTACCATCTGGGAGATTGACAGATCTACCCTGGCCGGTACCTTTCACATCACCGGATCATCTGTCGGGATCGGGACGTACTCGCGATACGATTCCCTTTGCGACTCCGGCATCGCCAAAGATGAACGGACATCCACCAGCGAGGGTAAGATATACTTTTCCGAAGACATGAAGATGATTAGCTACGGTGGGCCTGTCACCATAACCAAAAATATAGACGGAGACCGTGCCAACATCACGATCGAGGAACGTTGGCCCGCCGTCCTTACATCACGCAAAGAGCTGATGTACAGCGGCGATGGAATTTGGACCAGGAACAACTTCGACAACAATGCGGAGGTCGTGCGATCTTCTTTCAGCACAAAGGCCCTCTTCAAAGTAGAGAAGTACGGTGCCGTTATCATAAAGAAAGATATCTCGGCGAAGATCCAACCGGGCCAGATCGATCTTGCAACTGCCATCGATGGATCGACAGCCTATTCCCTGGTGGCACGCTCGAAAAAAGGTATGATAGATCTCGAGTCGACCGGAATAGGTCATGCGGAATACACGAACCTGGCCGGTAACTATTCGATTACGACGACCCTCAAGTCCGGTCAGATGACCGTGGAAAGTAAAAGCGATGGGAACGACGGCGGTGAGAACTGGATGGACTGCCTTTGCGCCCCCGCTTCTGAGAGCAGTACCCTTTTTCAGGGTGCCGACTACGATTGTATCTTCGACGTTTGATCACGTCCCTGACAGCCACCACCGGTTTCGATCACAGCCCCGGGCCGGGAGCATCGGTGGGGAGGGCCTCGGGGCCCGTGCCATCCGATCCTGGTCGCCTTGCCGTATCGATGCTCAGTCCCGAACGGTGCGTTAAACACTTAAGCAAAGAAACCAACAGATCGCCAGCCGCGGAGGATCTACCGATGGTGTTCGAAGTTAACGCCTTTGGCATAGAGATAAGACAGTATGTATAAGAGGATGATCAGCTATGGTACCAGGTGCGAGTATGGAAAAATCGCCTGAGAGAACATGCTATCAATACTGGACACATGCAGAAAATTCGGCGTGAGCTTCTACGAGTACCTTTGTGATGGTGCACCGGCAAACCCTGCCAGCATCTGAATTGATGAGATGATAAGAGGAGCTGGTGGATGCAGCGGATGCCAGGTCTTCAGATGAACTTTTACCAAAATTTTTACACCACAGGCTTCGATCCGTACGAAGAAGTTTGTCATTGAACATAAAGTATAACTTTATGTGCTCAAGTAAATGCGAGCGTAAGCGAACATTTACTTGTAACCGGTGGAGTGGGTTTCATCGGCTCGAACCTGGCCGAGACCTTAGCCCGGCAGAACGCGGTCATCACGATTGCCGACCTATCCTCGGGCAAGAGGGAGAACCTGGCCGGGTTGGCAGGTCTGTCGTCTTCGCGGCGCGGGTTTGTTGTTGGCTTTCCGAAAACGCGCCCGGAGTCGATGGGTTTCTAGGAACTAGTGTCGAGTCATGCGTAAAATATCGTATCATGCACTTGTCATTCCCACGAAGGTGGGAATCCAGTTGGACCCTCAATCGAGGCTACTGGTATTTTATATGTTTTGTAAATATATCTGACGCTCCCACTACCTACTGTTATCGATTGTATCTATAATGTGACTTGCCAAGCTACTCGAATCAGTCTATGAGGCAGTCC
>JAUWQF010000078.1 GCA_030611205.1 Methanothrix sp. | reverse complement strand
GCGGAACGTGCATATGACTTCTTTGAGATGCTCCATTAAGTATCAAGTCTAAGGTTCATGACTATAATGACCCTGGTTCGCCAGGGAATACTCTGGTCGGAAATTATTGCCATTTTTAGGAGGGGGTCCGGAATAGGAAGTAAAGAGTCCCACGTCTCAGAAGTGGCGGAGAAGGTGGGGATGAAGACCAGGCCCACGGGGGTCATGCTGAATGCGCGAGGACTTCAGGCGAGAACGACCAGAAGAAAAGGAAAAAGCTGCCGCTATTTCACGTTCGACCTGTGCGAGAAGGTCCGGGCAATGCGGGAGGAGGCGAAAGATAGATAACTCAAAAGCTTCAGAACTAGAGTGATGGTAGCTGCTAAAACCAAAGCCCCAAAAACAGGAACTCGCCCCATCGGTCTAGAAAATGAGCTTGTATCTGACATAATCGAAGGGATCAAAGATTTCAAGGCAGGGCGCGGAAAGTCCTTCGATAGTAAAAACGATCTCATGGCCTACCTGAAAAGTTTGTAGTTCTTATTTTTGTGTTGATCTATACATGTCATTTAAATACTTCCTTACCAAGAGATATATAAATAATTATAAGAAATTAACACGTAAAAACATAGAATTCAAAAGCCAGATAGATAATAAAATTAACCAAATAATTGACAACCCCAAAATCGGTACGCCAAAACGTTACAACCTGAAAGGTATATGCGGTGCGCATGTCGGTCATTTCGTTATAACATACATAGTTATTAAAGATACAATCGTGTTTATAACCATCAACCACCACGACAAAGCGTATGGCGAAACAAGCACCATTTACGCACAGTTAGAGGATCTATACCCCGAAATTTGGAATGTGCGACCTGAACAGAAATCTAACTAAGAGATTCGATGATATCAGAAGGTTTAGATACACCGGATACCGACCGTGTGACATTCCCATGCCCTTATTTTGATCTGTTCCTCACCCAGCGTTCGCCGTCCGCTCGGATCTCCTTTTTCCAGATGGGTGCTCGTCTCTTTATCTCGTCCAGTACGTACTCGCATCCTCGGAAGGCAGCTGTCCGGTGTGCGGCACAACATACGATGACGACTATGTTGTCGCTGACGGAAAGAGATCCCACACGATGGACAACATCTACAGACTTCAGGTCGAACCTATCCAGCGCTTCATCTCTTATCTGTCTCAGCACTTCCAGGGCGGCCTCTCTGTAAGATTCAACCTCGATCTCCAGGATATCATCGTCTCTGACAATGCCCAAGAAGGTGACCACCGCTCCTGCGTCCCGACGCTTTGCCCTTCTCATCATCTCCTCGATAGAGAAGTCATCTTCGATGATCTCGATCATCTTCCACATCCACCTCTCTAACCGCCGGAGAACGGGGGGAGGATGGCCACTTCGTCCCCGTCCTCCAGAACGATCTCCATCGATTCCGAAGGGTCGGTGCCATGCCCCTTCCAAAGGAGGGTCACCTCCACTCTAAGTTCCCCCCGAGGGCGAAAGAGGGCCTCTCGCAACCCGTTATGATTGGAGCACAGGGCCTCAAGCAGGTCTCTCATCCTCGAGCCATCGCTCAGCTCGATCTGGACCTCTCGGCCCATAACCTCTCTGAAGCTGGCGAACCCCCTCACCTTCACCCTCATCGCTCCGTCCTCAACCTCTCGATCTCTTCCTTTCCCTCGATGCGGAGGACGAAGGTCCCGTGACAGGGTTTGGTGTAGGGGAAGATCACCTGATCCCCGTCCACCCCTATGAGGATGGGCGGAACTCCGATCAGGAACGAGTCGAATATCCTGTACCCGGGCGGGACCTCGTGCACCTCTTCGAACTCGCCCTTGATGAACTCCTTGGCGTCTTTAAACGTGCACCGGGAGAGGAGGATCTCGTACTTCAGGGTCTCGATGCAGCCCACTCTATCACCTCGTCCACCAGTTTCTTCAGCGGGGTCGGGTTATGAACCGCCTTGGCAACCAGCTTCTCACAGTCGAAGTCGATCGTCTCGGCGAGCTCTTCAGCATCTCTTCCGAAGATCACCACGAACAGCCCGGCCCTGGAGATGCAGCTCATGGTGCCGGCATAGGATATGCCGGCGTCGTTATGGGCGAAGACGAAGGACAGGTCGAAGTCCCGCCGACCTTCGGCCAGGTCTGCGATGCACCGGTCCAGGTCGATCATCTCTCCGAGATAGTGACCTTGGGGATCGGCTAACTTCATCAGCTTGAGGGTGGCGTTGGTCCCCGCCATCGCCACCTCGGTCCCGGCCTCCTTCAGCTTATGAGCCAGGTAGAGAGCGATGCTGGTCTGGATAGGGATCTCGGGACATCCCAGGAGGATCAGGGCCTTGACGATCTCAGACCCCCTTCGACGATTCGCATAAAATTTTCATGTTCTCCACAATATCCTTTTGACGATGTCTCTACTTAAACTTAGCTCGGACCTCGCTGCAATCTTCGCATCTCGGGTTCTTTTCGATTACCAGCTCGTCCATCCGGCATCTGTTACCGTCCCAGATGAGAAGCCTGTTCTCCAGAAGGTCGCCTTTTCCCAGAAGGTACTTCAGAACGTCTGTGACCTGGACCGAGCCGATCACCCCACAGGTGCAGCCCAGGGAGGGCGAGGTCTCCTTTGGAGGCGCTCGGGGAAAGATGCACCTCAGACAGGCGGTCCTGCCGGGGATTACCGTGGTGGCCTGGCCGTCGAACCCGGACACGGCTCCATGAAAGAGGGGAACGTTCTTGGTCATGGCGGCCTTGTTGAGGACGTACCGGGCAGAGAAGTTGTCCAGCGCGTCCACGATCAGGTCCGAGTCGCCCACCAGGTCCCGGACGTTATCGTCGTCTATGGTCTTTGAGAAGACCTCCACAGAGACCTCGGGGTTCAGTCCCTGGAGCGTCTCCTGGGCAGACCGGGCCTTGGACCGTCCCAGATCAAGGGTATGGTGGAGGATCTGCCTGTTGAGGTTGCTCGGATCCACCGAGTCGTTGTCCACGATCCTCAGATGACCCACCCCGGCGACCGTCAGGTAGATGGAGACCGCCGACCCCAGTCCACCGGCGCCGGCGATGAAGACCTTGGCACTCTTCAACCGCTCTTGGCCCCGGTGCCCGAAGAGCCTGATCTGCCTATCGTACCGCTCTAACTCCGCATCCTCTAACATCGTCTCCTCGAGTTCAGCCGCCCACCACGGCGGGGAATATGGCTACCTCGTCGCCTTCCTCCAGCCGGGTAGCCACGCCGTCCAGAGACTCGATGTGCCGGCCGTTGACCAGTACGTTCACGTCCTCTCTGACCTCGCCCGGCACATCGAAGACTTGGTCCCGGAGATCGGGAGATCGGCTGAGAAGCTCGGCCAGGAGGTCGGCGACCGTAGCGCCCTCATCCTGATCGATCTCGGTTTCCGTTCCAAGGACGGCTCTAAACCTGGCAAACGCCTTCAGCTTGATTATCATACAGCCTCCGTGATCTCCTTTCTGATCTCCTTTATCCTCTCCAGCGCCCTGATGGCATCCTCTCTCTTCAGGTCACCTTTCTCTTTTTGGATGAAGCTCTTGAACCTCTCCCGTTCGTCTTCGTCCAGGTCGGCGATCTCCAGTATCCGCTCGTAAGTCCGATCGGGGAAGTAGAGAGAGAGAGCACTCTTTAGGATCTTCTCGCCTGCACCGGCCTCGATGATCATCTTTTCCTCGGCTTCTCTGATGTTGTCTCTTATGTTGATCAGAGGCTCGGAAAGGGGATCGAAGGATACCGGATCGAATATCAGAGCCACCTCGTCGTCCGAGACCAGCGTCCCGTTCATGTAAAGCCGGTATATCTCGCCGACCCCTTCCATCCCGTAAGGGTAGAGTTCGGAGGCCCTGAGCGCGCCCATGCTTGAGGAGCCGATCACCTTCGTTTTCATCTCCAAGACGTGAAGGATCTCCTTGTGGGCCACGGCGCTGTCCTGGAAGAAGACGCCGTCTATGAGCCCGATTATGCGGGCGCCTTCCTTCGCCGCCTTGAAGACGTCGCCCCTCTTGGCCGGGGGACGATAATCGGCGTCCAGGATCTCTCTGGCCCTTTCTCTATCGAGACTTGGACCGAGAAAGACGACGATTTTTCTTGATCTCATCTTTGCACCGCTGGCCCTTGCGTTCGGGGTCCAGAGCGTAGACCTCCAGTCCGGGAACGATCACCCTGACCACGGGAACGCCCACCTCTTCTCGGGTCATCTCCACCACGACGGCCCGGTCCATGCCTGCGTCTTCCAGTCTCTGGAGCATGTATCCGATGTCGTCTAAGAAGTCGTCGCTGTCGTGAGATTTGATCTCGGAAAAGGGTCTGGACTCGGAGTCCTGGAACCAGTGTTTGTTCAGCCTCTTCGTTCTTTCGTAGCCGATACTCCGCCGGAAATCGGCGGTGGTGGTATCTTCTCTGGCCCCGTGGATCTGGGTCAGCCTGCTCTGGGCCACCTCGGTCAGGGCTCGCAAGACCGCCACCTCGGCGCTGGTATGGGTCCCCATCCCGATGGTGAGAAGTGCGGGGTCCTTGAGCTTGACGTCGTCCGAGGCGGCGGCGATGGTGGGAACGCTCACGTCGCTGGTGATATCCTTGAGACGTACCTCCACCATGGCGTCGGAGAACTTCTTCAGCAGCTCTCCGGCCAGGCCGTCATCGGTCTCGGAGACGATGGGGCCGGTCTTCCTGGTCGCCTCCACGAGAGACCAGGCGTCCCTCTCGATCACCTCGGAGAGACCGTGAAATATGGCCTCCTCCAGCTCGTTGCCCGATGCCAGGCCGTTGGTGTTGGTCCTGAAGAGCTGATGGTATTCTTTGGACATAGGGTGGAAGACGGCGCTGGCCGGGACGAAGATCTCCTCATCGTTCATCAGGTCGTAGCCCTCAACCCAGGGGATGGCGGCATCGGGGTCGGACTCCATGGGCAGGATAAGATCTTTCGGGTCCAGGGTGTTCGCCTCGTCTTTCAGAGAAGAATAGTTGGAAACGACGAGCTCGCAGTCGTGGACCTCGGCCGAGTAGCGTTCTATCCCCTCCATCATGGCAGAGACCTTGGCCTCTGCGGGCGTCGCTCCTTTGCCGTTGTAGACCGAGACGGCACCTTTCTCCGCGCCGGGCCGGATGCTGGAGAAGACTGGGATGCCGATCCGGTCCAGGTTGGTTATGTCCGCCACCCTGGTTATGCCTGCAATGGTCATCTTCGATTCTATGCGGGAGAAGGTCTCTTCGGGAGAGACGGCTCGATGAGTGTCGTTTTTGTATCTCTTGATGCAGGATCTGAGCTTCATTCAATATCATCTCTTGAGCTTGAAGCATTTAGGTTCTTCGAATGAGGGCGTCAGGTTGGAACTATATATTATCTGCAACTGGGGTTTTAGGGTTGTGGTCGCGGCGAAGAAGTGATCGAAGACGGCCTGGAACTCATCTTTGGATCTGGAAGTGATGCATAGGGACCATTGAAATCGCAGTTAAGATTAAGTGATATCGACACGAACCATCTCTTGTTTAAGATGTATCGCTTTCATTTAAGATGTATCGCTTTCAGCAGCTAACAGACAACGACGAAAGTAGTATCTGGATACAAATCTTTCGAGAACGAAAATTCAGTATACTTATACTTCTTCGAGTTACCCTCTGATTTGAGGCGGATACGATAAATGTTTATACATGTTGCAATGAACGAAATATAGTAGTGGGTTCATTCATAGGGATGCATATACGAAATGTTGCGGATCGAAGTTAGGCGAAAGAACTGCTAAGGTATAGAGGGTGAAAGATGAAATTATCTAACGAAGATGTTGAGCTATTTTATAGTCTGTACCATCCTCTATTAGTTTATGTTAATAAAAAGTTTGGTATAATAAAAGGTGTAGATTCTCCCGATGATTTTAAGAAATATTTCGTAGAAGATATAAACAAGCTTAGAGAGGGCTTGTATAAACATCCTGAGTTGATTAACTCATTTGTTGCGGAGAATCCTTTGAACTTCTCCGCCAATGAGTTAAAAATAATTAGCAGATGGAACGACTTTGTTAAAGGAAAATTCCTTATTTTTCGTCATTTGAAGAATTATACTGTTTTTCTTGATACAGATGACCCTCCAAAAGCTTATGGAGTTGTTGCCCTTAATAATACCTTTGAAGAGATGGTTGGATCTCGCCTGCCTGTAATGGTCGAAGCTGTGCTCTTACCGTTCAATGATAAAATCATATATGACAGTATCCTTTCTCCATATCCCATAACTTTCGGTGGCGGTATCCGTCGTAGCTTCAATGATGTTTATCAAGAAGCTAAATCGAGATTTGGCATAATTACATCTCTCCCGTTCTCAATAGAAAAGGTAGAACAAAGTGATGCCGCCAAATTGAAGTTTTATCTAAGAAGCATACGTAATCGTGAAATGTACTGGGAAGAAATAGATGAATTAACTAACAAAGATCCTGATCTTTTAACACTTTATCACCAGGAAATGGGTAAAATTCATGCTAGAACATATGGAAAACGGCTACGTGAAGTTGGTTTGACTAATGCATGGTTTGCCATACTCGATGGTATAACTATTGCAAGTGGAGCAACGAAAGACGAAGTTGAACGGATTTTACAATCCATCCTCCCAGCTGAAAAAAGAAAGTTTGTTTATATCTTTCGGTTAAAGGAGAAATAAATGTCTACAGTTCCATCGCCTAACAGTGCATATCCGGCTTTGCTATCGCTCAGTTGAGTTCAGATACGCCCGGAACGTTAGGCGAAATTGGTTGTGGCACTACCAATAAGACTCGATGGGGGATTTAGATGATAAAGAGAAAAAGTGGATTAAAAGAAAGCAAAAAAAGGAGAAAGAAGAGACGCATTGATAATACAGATGCCTGGAAGATTGCAGACTGGGAGTATACGAAACTGATATCTGAGGACATAATGCCTCTTCTAAGTGTTCGTTTGGTTGGGCAGGATAGAATAGATTACTTGAAGGAGATCCTCAAGGGTTGTCCTGAGTATTATCCCGCATTAATCGAGTTAGGCTATAGATATATACAAGAGGGTATGGATGAGGCTGGAAAAGCATCCATAGACGAGGGGTTACAGTCATTAGCGACATATTTTCATAAAAAAATGTTAATAGAAGCTTATTATGACATCTGTGAGTTCTTAGAAAAACATCTCCGGTTTGAAATGGAAATTGAGTATTATAACCAGCTTATGGAGCTTGAAAGCGATAAAGCGAACGTGTATGATTGTATTAGCTCTTGTTATCCCTATCTGGGCGACATGCAGAAGGCTTTTGAGACTCAGCAGAAGGCATTGGAGTTATGTGATTCAAACCATAGATTTTACTGTAATATGGGCTGGCTCGAGATGATCCGTGGTAATTTGGATGCAGCAAAAACCATGCTGGAGAGATCGCTCGAGTTAAATCCAGAAGATGTGGTTACGCTTAACAACTATGAGGCATGTAAACTGATGCTTAAGAACAAGCGATTGAAAAATTGGGAATCGTATCTTCTTAGAGATACAGATTATGAACATCTCGAGAAATTAGAAGATGACGGTGACTTCGAAGAATACGAAAAACAGGTCTGGACTTATAATCAGGATAAAATTGAGGCGTTCAGATTCGATCTTGTACGGAATCCCAATCATATTCTATCGAAGAAGTATGATATATTGTTCACACTTAACTACGTATTTGATGTTATCCGGAGATCGTATGAAAGCGGGGATTTTTTCTACGATGATATGATCTGGGTAAAAGAATCTTTCAAACCGATTATGCATAAAGTCATATTAGGAACAGGAGATATCGACGAGGAGATATTTAATGATATGTATACGGCACTGTCGGTGTTCTATAAGTTTCTGGCAAAACGGAACGTAGTATCCGGATACAAATCTTTCGAGAACGAAATGCTCAAATTAAAGCCGGAACTTGTGGAAACGATGTTAAGATATAATGAGATCCGTCATAATGCCGAGTATACAGATGAGGAGAAGGACGAGATCCGTGAGGAATTATTCGAAGGCGATGCTCTCTGTCCACTTTTCTAGAATAATCCTCAGAAATTGGTAGTGCACTTGCAGTGAGCTGGGCCTAGTGGAGGTTCTGATAGTAAATAGAAAGAAGAGGCGAGACCACATATAAATAACCTACAGCATATAACAGAGCGTATATGATTTTCCGGTGCTGTATACCTTCGCACAAATTCAGCAAAACCGGGCCTCAGATATGCTCGGTAGCCAAAATAGCATGTAACCTCCCACATCTAAGCACTTTGCGATCTACTACAGACGCTCCCGGGCCAGGAGCCGGACCCGCTCAGAGCGCTTCATCTCGCCGCCCGGAAATCCTCTGTTGACATCCCTATCGGCAAGCTCCTCCATGTCCAGTTCACCGAGGAGCCGGTCCATATCCGCCGGCGGGTTGGGGGGGGCGGATGAAATCCCGCGGCTTCAGCCCTCTGATCGCCGGAGGGCGAATCCGATGCCCACCCGGGCTCGTTCGTTCATGGACATTCCGGGTATATCTTCGCCCTCGAAGAGATTTCGCCCACAGTCCACGGCATGCCTGGGGACGCCTGCGATTGCGCCGAGGTGCGTGGTCTTGCCGCGGCCATCTGGTCCGAAGAGCGCACGGGTCTCGATGGCACCAACATTTTGGTCAGCGTCGGATTGCTGCCTGTGCGGGCAGGTATGTTTTTGGTCTGTAATATTCTGGCGCTTTTGGCGGCATCGTGCATTTCGCCATCTCCGTGTGTATGTCCTCTTGTTGCAGTAGATGGCAAAGTGGGCGGGGGATCATCAAGGCATAGGGTCGAAGGGGATAACGATTTATACTTATGTTGCAATGGAAAGGATGGATGGGAAGGTTCATTCATAGGGATGCATATACGACGTATTGCTGATATAACACCAAGATGGAATTATATACGACGCTTATATATACTGCCGAATTAAGATTATGTGCGAAGTACTGCGGACAAGGGGGAAGTATGATACAGGTAGAAATACTGGAAGAACTCAAGAAATCTACGATCCCTGAGCGCCTAACAATCATCGAAGCCGCCCTGCGTCTGATTCGTGAGGATCTTCAACAAGTGGGACTGCCGCTGACTAGAGCGGAGAGAAGACGCCAGTTGGCTGAAGCGGCCGAGGCTTTGCTACAGGATTATGCAGCGGGTGGCGAACTGACCGTCTTCACAGCTCTCGACAGTGAGGACTTTTATGCGTAGGGGTGAAGTCTGGCTCATCAACTTAGACCCAACGGTTGGCGCTGAGATCAAGAAAACCCGCCCTGCTGTCATCGTAAACGATGATGCCATCGGAATCTTGCCGCTGAAGGTGATTGTCCCTATTACCGGATGGAAAGAGCGCTATGCCATAGCACCGTGGATGGTTCGGCTGGAACCCGATCCGGAGAATGGTCTGGATAAGCCTTCGGCAGCTGACGCTTTTCAGGTTCGCTCGGTGGCACAAGTGAGGTTTGTCCGGCGACTGGGGAAACTTTCCGACACGGCGATGCAAGAGATCACTAAAGCATTGGCAATTGTGCTGAGCATCGAGCTATAACCGCATTTCCGGTTTGCAGAGAGATTCGGCACGGCGGCTAACAGGCGGTTTGCAGCTTCGGGCTTTCAGCCCTCTCGCCCAAATGCCGCCTTCGGCAGCACTCTCAGATATGCCCGTTAGCCAAAATCACGTCTAGCCTCCCACATCCAAGCACTTTGCGGTCTACTACTGATGCTCCCGGGCCAAGAGCTGGACCCGCTCAGGGCGCTTCATCTCGCCGCCCGGAAATCCTCTGTTGACATCCCTATCGGCAAGCTCCACCGGGCCCAGCTCACCGAGGAGCCGGTTCACATCTGCCCAGGGTCGGAGGGGCGGATGAGATCCCGCGGCGCCAGTTCCCTGATCGCCGGAAGGTGAATCCGATGCTCGCTCGGGCTCGTTTGTATATGGACATTCCAAGTATATTTCCTATTCCGGACCCCCTCCTAAAAATGGCAATAATTTCCGACCAGAGTGTTCCCTGGCGAACCAGGGTCATTATAGTCATGAACCTTAGACTTGATACTTAATGGAGCATCTCAAAGAAGTCATATGCACGTTCCGC
>JAUWQF010000128.1 GCA_030611205.1 Methanothrix sp. | reverse complement strand
TGAGAGACATTTGAAACTTCATGAAATGAAAGGGGCAGGGATGATAGACAGATGCAAAAACACACTTTTAGATAAATTTCTGATGTTTTTACCCTTCTTAAATCCCGGTTGAAGTTTATTTAGATAGATAGCCGTAACATAATGGATATATCACTTAGCGAAAGCTGTCAAAATTTTGTTGCTAAACAATTATATAGCCTAAATTTCATCATTTTTTGAAAGAAAATGCTGGGAAATCGTATGAAAATATTCGAAAACTTTATGCCATGGACTTACTTACTACATAAAGAGGAGTAGTTCAAAGTCTGGCGCCCATGAAAAATCTCGTTTTCACGAGATTTCTAGACAGCGCCCTCTTGCTCATCAATATCCATAAAGCATTACAGAGGATGCTTTGAATAAATCTCACATCAAAAAGAGTGTACGATGTATTGAGCCTTTATTTGCCAAATGAAACGGTAACCGATGTATTGAGCCATTCCACATAGGCGAACATTTTCTTCGCCCCCAAAGTAGCCAACTGAAATAATCTGGTGATAATAATAAGTGCCCAGACCCGGATTCGAACCGGGGACAGCCAGATCTTCAGTCTGGCGCTCTCCCGGACTGAGCTACCTGGGCAAGTCTTGGTGGGCTCGATGCGATTCGAACGCATGATCCCCGCCATGTCAAGGCGATGTCATAACCAGCTAGACCACGAGCCCACAACCAACGGAGATCCCCACCGTGCTTTTCAGAGATAAATCCTTCGGTCAAAGTGATATGCAGCGCTCCTGGTCTCCGGCCATCTCCAGCGCTTCCTCGGCATCGTCATCGCGGTCCAGGGCCCTGAGTGCCAGAGCCTTATTCCGCCATGAAGTCGTGTAGCTAGGATCGATATCGGCGGCCTTCTGGAAACAGTCGATCGCCTCCTCGTACTGTCCTTGAGCGCCGAGGGCGACACCTTTGTTGTTCCAGGCGTAGATGTCGAAGGGGTCGATCACGATGGCTTCATCGTAGCATTCGGCGGCCTCATCATGTTTCTTCAGGTTGTCCAGTGCCGCGCCCTTGTTGTTCCAGGCTCTCTTAGCGTTCCAGCTCAGGGGATCCATCTCAATAGCCCTATCGTAGCACTCGGTCGCCTCCTGGTACCGGCCGGTGTTGTGCAGGGTGTAGCCCTTGACGATCCAGGACCTGGGATCATCAGGGCAGATCTCCAGGGCCTTCTCGATGCTCTCGATGGCCTCCTGGAGTTGGTCCAGGTTGTTGAGGGCGATTCCCTTGTTGCGCCAGGCACCGAGATGGGCGGGGTCCATCTCTATGACCATATCGAGACAGGGCAGGGCGTCTTCGTACCTGCAGAGCCTCCGCAGCGCCGTTCCCATCAGGTACCAGGCCTCGATGTACTGATGGTCGATCTCTACCGCCCTCTGGAGACACTCGATCGCCTCTTTGTAGAGGCCCGAGCTGTAGAAGGCGGCACCTTTGCCGTACCAGGCGTCGGAATCTAACGTCTTATCACCACCGGATCGGTCGAGTTCGGTCTTCTCATCGGGCTGACTGCTGAGCGCCCGGGTTGTATACCTTTTGTCCTTGTACATAAAGTATAACTTTATGTGCGCAAGTAAACGCGAGCGTAAGCGAACATTTTATTGGCTGATCTCGTTCTCCGATTTAACGCAAAGGCGCAAAGTCGCAAAGGGTGCTATCATTCTTTGTGTCCTGGCGTCTCTGCGTTCTCGTTCATACTATTATCTCTTTTGATTGTATATAATGTATAACTTTATCTGCTCAAGTAAATGCGAGCGTAAGCGAGCATTTTCTCGCCTTTCCGCCCTCGCTTATCCGCCCTTTACATCGTATCTGAGTTCTCCGTCTCTTCGGCCGTGGTGAAGGCATCTTCGGCTTCTGCCTCCCGGCCGAGGGCCTTGAGCGCGACGCCTTTTTCTCTCCAGGCATCGGCATATCCCGGGTTCAGCTTGATGGCCTTGTTGAGGCACTTGACGGCTTCCTTGTGCCGGCCGCGGTCGTTGAGGATGGCGCCCTTCTTCTGCCAGGCCGCGGTATGTCTCGGGCTCAGTTTGAGGGCCTTGTTTAGGCAGTTGATGGCCATCTTGTACCTGCCTTCGTCATCGAGCAGGGTGGCTTTGTTGTACCAGGTCTCGGCATCCTCGGGATGGAACTCGATGACCCTGTCAAGGCATTCCATGGCCTCCTCGAGCCGGCCCAGCTTCCGGAGGGCGAGGCTCTTATGGTTCAAGATCAAGAAGTCATTCGAATTCAGCCTGATCACCACGTCGAAGTTGCGGATCGCCTCATCGTACTCGCCCCGGTCGTAGAATACCAGGCCCTTGTTCCTCCAGGCGATATCGTCTTCTGG
This sequence comes from Methanothrix sp., assembly GCA_030611205.1. Taxonomy (GTDB): domain Archaea; phylum Halobacteriota; class Methanosarcinia; order Methanotrichales; family Methanotrichaceae; genus UBA204. The sequence goes on along the minus strand of JAUWQF010000128.1, from coordinate 3,843 downwards.
GTTCATCTCGATGACCTTCTCGAAGAGTTCGAGGGCCTCATCGAGCCTCTTCTGTTTGTAGAAGGAGACGCCTTTGTCGTTCCAAGGTGTGGTATACTCCGGATCCAGATCGATGGCCCTGTCGAAGCACTCTATGGCCTCATCGTAACGATTCAGGCTGCTGAGCGCGCGTCCTTTCTCGGTCCAGGATTTGGCATGTTCTGGCTGCAACCCGATGGCTCTCTCGAAGCATTCGATGGCTTCTTCGTACCGCCCTAGATCGTGGAGGGAGGTGCCTTTACCATGCCAGGCACCGGGGTACTCGGGTTCCAGCTCGAGGGCCTGATCGAAGTATGTTATTGCCTCTTTATCCCTCATCATATAACCGAAGGCGGTGCCTTTCGCGAGCAGGATTTCGGCTTCTGGGTTCAATTCATCGTCTTCGAGCACTTTATCGCCTCAACCCAGTTATACGGCAACCTTCTTTATCAAACCGGTGCTCTGGAGAGGTGTTTCATATAATTCATATTTGTATATAATGTATGACCTACGTCACAGATAGCATTACTGCAAAAAGTTTTTAGCCTATCATCACCAAGTTTGTGCGGGGATAGAAATGAGTGATATTGAGACCCTATTGAAGGCGACCATCTGCGAGATGGAGAAGCTGCTGACCAGCAAGACGATAATCGGAGAGCCCATAACCGCGGGGAAGAGTACCGTGGTCCCTCTGCTGAGCGTGGGCGCCGGGTTCGGAGCCGGTGCCGGTCATGGAAAAGGCGAGAGCAATGAGTCCAGTGGCGGTGCAGGTGGCGGCTTCGGGATGAAGCCGATAGCGGTGATAATCATAGAAGAAGATGAGGTAAGGGTAGAGCCCATCAGAGAAGGCAGATCGTCGTTGATCGGTAGTGTGCTGGATAATATTCCCCAGCTGATGAAAAAGGAGATCAAGGAATGGGAGAATGAGAGAGAAGAGAAGAAAAAGAAGAAGACAGAGAAGGAAGTTAAAGTAGAGTAAAGAGGGGTTATGTTCCACTCTATCCTTCTGGTCTCGGCCCTTCTCCTACTTTTTCTCCTGCTGCTGGCGCCGGTCGATCTGGAAGGGCGCATGGTGTGGGATAATAGATCTGAAACCAGGATCAGGATCGGCTGGCTCTTCGGGCTGGTGCACAAAGATCTCGGCGGCGAAGAGGAAGAGGGTGAGAGAGAGCCTCCCGAGGACGATGAAAAGAAAAAGACGAATAAGAATAAGAATAAGAAGAGGATCGACGGGCGAGAGGTTCTCCAGATCATCAGGATCGAAGGGATGCCCGGCCGCCTCGAAGAGCTGGTGACGGGACTAATCGGCGCTCTTCGGATTAGGTTCTTCAGGGTCCATCTCCGGGTGGGGCTTGCCGATCCTGCCGATACGGGCCGGTTACTCGGCCTTCTCTGGTCGATGATCGCTCCGTTGGAGGCTTTCTTCCCCATGGACGCGAAGATCGAGCCCAACTTCTACGAGGAGGTCTTTGGAGCAGAGATGGCAGGGGTGGTGAGGGTGTGGCCCATCAGGGCGGCGCCTCCGGTGGTTCGGTTCCTGCTCTCCAGACCGGCGTGGAAGGCGGGATGGGTGGTGGTTGATATGAGGAGAGATGTGTGAACAAAACAAACAAATCGGAGGCCCGCACCTTGACCCTTCCCACAGTGCTCGCCTTTGGAGGCAACGCCTTCCTCCCCGTCCCGGATAATCCGGGTGTACAAGACGTGAGAGCCGAGGCTGCCCCCAGGATAATAGCCTTCTGAAGCGAAGGAAGATCGCCGGGCACACCACCTACTATTGCCCTCGGCACCAGCGAAAGTGGTAATAAGATCGCCGAGGATTAACGACCGAGAAAATCCTCCATTCGGTCGGATTAACAGTGGAGACTATATTATTGGGGATGATCCTCATAATGAGACTCACCATCAGGGTCCAAGATCAGACCGAAGAAACATGGAAGACTATATCACGGCGACATTCGAAAAGATTCATAGACTATATTCAATCGAGGGAATACCATGGTTGAAAACATTGGCAAATTATTCGAACAATATTATTTATATACGTCGGCAAATAACATCATCGCCTTCTTTTCAATCATATTTATTACCCTTATTTTGCGGAAACTTGTATTATATCTGTTTGAAAAGAAACTGGTGCATCTTGCCAACAAAACAAAAATCGAAGTTGATAACCTGCTTTTGGACGCACTCAAAGCCCCTGTAGGATATTTCATCCTTATGTGTGGGGGATATATCGCCGTTGGTTCGCTCTCTCTCCCCGCAAAGGTAGAAACTATTGACATTGGACGAATCATCGATTCGATCTTCTCACTCGCATTCGCTTTCGTGATGCTTTTCCTTCTGCTCAATCTCATCGATGTCCTTGGCTATTATATACACAGGATGACGAAGAGGACAGAAACCAAACTTGATGAGCAGTTGGCGCCGCTTCTCATAAAAAGTCTCAAGATCGTCGTGGTGGCGATTACGGTTCTGTCTGTGATGCAGAGTCTTGGGTGGAACATCACATCGCTGGTGGCAGGTCTTGGCATAGGAGGTCTTGCGCTTGCGCTGGCAGCACAGGAAACGGTGAGTAACGTTTTCGGATCAATCACAGTATTTTCGGATCAGTCATTCCACATCGGCGACTGGGTCCGGGTTGGAGATGTGGAAGGAACCGTGGAGGATGTTGGGTTAAGATCCACCAGGATACGCAGGTTCGATCAGGCACTGGTGACCTTGCCAAACAGCAATTTCATCAAATCTGGCGTCATAAATTTTACCAGAATGAATAAACGAAGAATAAGATTCTATCTTGGCGTCACGTATGGGACAAGCAGGGAACAGATGGTGAAGGTGGTAGAAGGTATCAAGAAGATCATCGAGGAAGACCCTCGTTTTGATCATACCTTCTATATGGTTCATTTTACCGACTTTGGAGCGTCTTCTTTGGATATATTCATTTACTGTTTCACCAAGACGACTGCATGGGATGAGTTTCTAACTGTACGGGAGCAGTTCAATCTCAAGATCATGCAACTGCTGGAAGAACTTGGTGTGGAGGTTGCATTCCCATCGCAAACGATCTATCTTGAGAAGGTTGAGTAATCATTTACCTACGATCGGCTTCCGATCTCTGGATGGTTGTCCAGATATCTGAATGGAGATGAACAACTCAAACAAATCGGAGGCCCCGCGCCTTGACCCTTCCCACAGTTCTCGCCGTTGGAGGGTGCGCCCTCATTCCTGACTCTGACTGCGAAACGCCATGACAAACCAGGGCGCTGAGGTCGAGGTGGCCACGATCATGACCCAGGTCGTCGTCGATATCGGAAAAGACCTCTAGGCGAAGATGCTCTACAACTGCGCCCTCAATCCATTGGGCGCGATCTTCGCCGTTCTCTACGGGGTCCTGGGAGAAGGGCGCTACACGAGGAAGATCATGAAGGCGGTCATCGCGGAGATCTTCCGGGTGGTGGAGGCGCAGGGGTACAGCACCCATTGGTCTTTCGCCGGGGAGTATCTGGCCGCGTTTTACGAGAAGCTATTCCCCCCGACAGCCGGGCACGAATCATCGACGTTGCAGGATATCCGAGCCGGGAAGAATACGGAGATCGAGGCCCTGAGCGAGGCGGTAGTCCGGTTGGGGAAGAAGGCCGGGGTCGAGGTTTCGTATAACTTCATGCTGTACATTACGGTGAATTCCCATTCCGGACCCCCCTCCAAAATCGCCAATAATTATGGGATCCAAACTTTCCTTGGAGTGAAGGACCACTACATGTATAACAAAGAACACATTGCAGCGACCAACCACCTCTGCCAGATTATAGTCATGAGCCTTAG
>JAUWQF010000047.1 GCA_030611205.1 Methanothrix sp. | reverse complement strand
GCTGCCCCATCGCAGGCGGGATGGGGCAGATGGTGGATGGCCAGGGTAGGGGTCACCAGGGCGGTCTCCGTCCCGGCGAGGGGTGCACGGTCGAGCTTGCCCCTCAGCGCCTTGGTCATATCCTCCATGATCTGCATATCCTCGCGGGGGATCAACATCAGGAGTATGACCTCGCTCTGGGTTATGTTCTTCTGGAGCAGATACCCGCCCAGATCTTCCACCAGCTCGATCACCAGGTCGTGTTTGTACACGCCACCCGTAAACATCACCGGCTCAAGCATTCTGCATACTCCTGAATTTCTCCTCGACCTCGGCGATCATCTCCGGGTCTATCGTTTCCTCGGCGGCCAGGAAGAAGAAGTGATCTTTCTTCATTATGTTCCTCCTGTTCCTGAAGCCTTCTGGAGCTATCCTGATAAGAGCATCCACCAGATCGCGTCTAAACTCCACCTCCAGGTCGGCGACCACCAGATCTTCGGGAGACGTGCTCGATTCTATGGTCAATACGACCCGGTCGGGCTGCTCCACCTTGTCGCGCCCGTAGGTCTCCCACAGAACCTTGAGCAGGTCGGAGATGTGCTCCTCGTCCTCCACGACTATCTGGTATCCACCCTCCGCCTGGATCAGGTCTCCCACGTCTCTCACCCTGAGCGGTGGGAGCTTGCCCCGGATCAGACCGAAGACTGCGAAGAACGGTATCTCCATATCGGCGTAGACGTAAAGCTTGCCTATGGAGCGGATCAAACCGAGATCTTGGAGTATATCGGTGATGATCTCCTTGTACTTATTTCCCCCGTACTCCTCATTGAGGACTTCGATCTCGAAGACCTCCAGGGGCTTCATCTCCATCTTAGTCCTCCACCAGACCCGAGACTAGAAGGCTCGCACCCACAGATCCGATGTACTGGGCGTACTCGGGGACGATGATCTTGAGACCGAGGAGTTCTTCCATGGCCCTGGGAAGACCTTCGATCAGAGAGGTTCCGCCCACCATGATCACCGGTTCCTTCACATCGAGCTCCTGGAGCTGCTGATCGAAGACCTGTTCGGCAACGCTATGACAGGCGGCCATGGCCACATCTTCGCGACTCTTTCCCGCCGAGAGGCTATTCACCAGGCTCTGGGTCCCGAAGACTATGCAGTAGCTGTTCATGGGAACCTTGGTATGATCACCTTTCATGGCCAGCTTGCCCAGCTCGGTGATATCCACGCCCAGCCGCCTGGCGGTTAACTCCAGGAACCTACCGGAAGCCCCCGCACAGATTCCTCCCATGGTGAACGTGCCCGGGATCCCGTCCTGGACGGATATGGCCTTATTGTCCATCCCGCCGATATCGATCACCGTGGCGTTGCCCTTCTGGGCATCGGCCAGGAAGACCGCACCCTTGGAGTTGACCGTGATCTCTTCCTGGATGAGCTTGGCGTTGAAATGCTTTCCTGCCAGGAACCTCCCGTAACCGGTCGTCCCCAACCCTTCGATCTCTTCTCTCTTCACCCCGGCAGCTTCCAGGGCCGCATCGTAGGCCTTCTCGGCGCTCTCGATGACGTCGTGGGTGGGGACCCAGCCGGTCCCAATGACCTCGTTATCCCGCATCACCACGGACTTGGTGGTGGTAGAACCGGAATCTATGCCCGCGGTCAGTCCTGTCTGTCGTTCCCTGGAGAGGAGACCCTTGTACTTGGCAGTGGTGACAAGGGCTTCCATCCTGGTGAGGAGCGTCTCTGCGCTGGTTCTCTCCGTGAACGAATAGCTCAAAACGGGCAGGCGGGAGTTCTCGTGGATGTACTTCCGAATCTCGCTCCTGACGATGGCCCCTTCGGCACACCGGAAGCAGGTAGTTACGAAGACTGCGTCCACCATGTCCGGCATCTCCACTATCCTGGTGGCCCTGGCCATCGCCAGGTTGAGGTCCCCGCTGGCAACCTCGAACCCGAACCTTTTCTCCACCTCCATGATATCTTCCAGATCGACCTCGGGAAATATCAGCTTCGCGCCCACGGTCTCTGCTGCCTTCTCCAGCTCTCCCTGGATGCCACTGTACTCCGGACCGCAGGAGAGCTGTGCTATCCTGATCACTCCAACCCCTCCAGAAACTCGCGTATCTTCCGGACGAACCACTTCGCCTCGGTCTCATCCTCTGGGTATCTCAGCTCCAGGAGGGGGATTTTCTTCGTCCTGAGCAGAAACCCGGCGAGCTCGTTGGTCCTTGCGCAGCCGGTGCATCCGAGGTTGCATCCGTCCCCTTGCACCATTATGGCCGCGTCTGCCATCTCGATCATGGGCCCTATGAGCGCCATCCTGCCCCTCACCCCGGAGGGCACATCGACCGCGGCGTACCTCAGTCCTCTCTTGGCGTCTTCTGGTGTTATGTTCAGAGGCGGTGAGTCTAGACCAGGGGTGTTGATCTTCTTTCTGACCTCTTTTGAGATCACAAGCGCCTCATGCCCCATCCTCTCCACAAGGTCTGACAGGATCATGCTGGTTGGAGGATATACCATGACTTTAACCATGAGCCAACCTCAAGAAAACTCCTTTTTTATAATCGCTTCAAGCTTATCCGAACTCAGCCATTTCGCCTTCTCTGTGGGGGGTATGGGCTCTTCTTCGTCTCCCCCGGCGTCGGCGATCAGCCCTTTGGAGATGAGAGGCAGGATCTTGGACTCGTACTCGATCATGTAGAGCCCCGGCCTGGCTCCGCCACCACGATGGCCGCGGCACCTTCTGGGGTCTCCGGGGGGAAAACCGCGATCCTTGATGAATATCCCCGGCGGGTCCATAGCCCTGATCTCTTTCACCACCTCGTCGATCTCTTTCTCCTCTCCGTCTATCATGACGCCGAAACAGGTCTCTTTCACGTCGACGTCATGTCCGGAACCGTATATCATCTGGGCGATATCGGAGGGCAGAACCTCAGAGTCCTGAGAGGTCACCACGAACTTGGTAACTCTCAAGACCGCACCTCCAGAAGGTAGATGGTCTCGTCTTCCTCGACGTCCCGGAGTTTGTCCAGATCGATGACCCGCCCGATTATGTTGGTCGCCGTGAACTTCTCCCCGGAGGGACCGTACCTCTCGTCATCCGCCAGCTTCACGCCCACCAGTCCTGCTCTCTTGGCAGCCTGGTTCGTCACCCCGATCTCCCCGGCAGAGACCTTATCCGTCGGCTTGTTCTCGGGCATGAGTTCTTTGTAGCTGGTGGCCGAGATCACCGGTTTGAAGAGAACGGTGTTCTCGTAGACGAAGTATACAGGGAGAGGGCCCACCGGCTTCTCTTTAAGCCCTACCACGTGTCTGAAGTAATCGAGCGACTTGGGCGCGAGATCGTCGTATAGCTCGATGGCCACCAGCCTATCGGAGGGAACGGTGGTTAGCTTGAGCTTGCCCTCCTTGACCACCTTCATGGTGGTGGCGGGATCTTGGCCTACCACGACGGCGTCTTCGCCCTCGTGTCCCTCGACGACGGCCTCGATCCCCCTCTCGGAAGCTGTATCGAGGGCTTCTTTGAGCGGTAGGCCCATGAGCATGACCCTCGAAGGGTTGACCTTCACCGCGATCCTCTGACCAGGCCCCACCAGCTTCGCCAGGTCCATGCCCGACGTAACCCTGCCCACCAGGGAGTGGCTGGGCAACGAGGTGCGATCGGACTTGTAGATGAAGATCCGTCCCGCGCCTCTCCCCATCGTCCTAACGGTTACAGCGCCCTCAGACCGGGGCTCGCGGTGTTCGAACTGGATGGGCTCGGTGAGGAGGAGATCGGACGAGATATAAGAGCTGGTAACCGCATCGACGGGGAAGACGTCGTCTCTGGTCGCCGCCAAGACGAACTCGGAGCCATAAGGTGCCGCTTCGACCAGATCGATGTGGAGAGTTGTGTAGATCTCCATGCCCTCGGAGAGGAGGAGGGTCCTGTCTTTCGTGGCCGTCTTCTCGGTAAGGTCCTCCCACTCCACGATAGGGTCCACGCTCAGGATCATGTCACCCTTCTCCAGTTCGACCAGGATGTCTTTGCCCCCCACCATGGCGGCGAAGACGCCTCTCTTCTCGTCAGGCACACCGTAGGCGGCGGTATGTCTCCTCTTGACGAAGACAAACTGCACCCTGTCCGCCTCAAAACCGCTGGCTCCCAGTACGACCTCCCACCGGTCGTACTCGTGCTCCTGGCGGGTGGGTGTTAACGAGGCAGAAAGCGGCCCGAAAGCCACCGCTCTGGAATCCGCCCACCTGGCCTTTAGATCGACTATCTCGTCCACGCACCGATGCCAGGTATTCTGCATCCCCGTCTCTAGGAGCTCTATCCTGATCTTTCCCTTGGTGGTGCTCAACCAGTAGGAGTTCGTCTTTTTGGCCTTTTCGCTCCGGCCCTTGACTACCCCTATGATGACACCTTCTGGTGGAGATACGCCGGCAGCATCGAGAGCATCTCCCAGAGTTGCGTCATCTCCGAGAGTGATGCTCTCTCCATCCACAGAAACTCTCAAGCTAACTCCCCAACAACATCTCCTTCTCTTCTTCTGCAGAGATCAGGGAAAGCACTTCATCGGGCGATCCGATGTGCACGATCTCGCCGTTGCGCATGAGCGCTGCCCGGTCGCAGACGTTCTGCACGAAGTCCATGTCGTGACTCACGATGATGAAGGTCTCGCCGAGCTCGTCTCTGGCGTTGAGTATCGACTTGGAGACGTCTACTTTGGTTATCAGATCCATGGTTCCGGTAGGCTCGTCCAGGACCACTATCCTGGGTTCCTTGATCAGGACCTGAGCCATCGCCACCCGGTGACGTTCTCCCTCGCTCAGCTCGTTGGGGTTCTTGATGAGGACGACCTCCGCCCCTTCCCTGGTGAAGCCCACCGTGATGAGGGTGGCTATGGCCTTCCTCTCGGCCAGCTCGGAGGGAAGGGCCAGGCCGATCGACTCGGTTAGGTTGTCGATCACGCTTCTGTAGGGGTATAGCGTATATTCCTGGTGGAGCATGCCCATGTACTTGGTGGCCCTGCCACGGTTATCTGCGCCGGGCAAGATCATATCCACCCAGTCATCGCCCACTCGGCACCAGATATTCCCGTTGGTGGGGGTGGTGATCCCGGAGATCATCTTGGAGAAGGTGGTCTTTCCAGCACCGCTGGTGCCTACCAGCCCGAATATCTCGCCCTCGTAGATCTCCAAACTGGCGTTCTCTACGGCTCTCACCACGCCGCGTTCGATGCTTATGTAGCGCTTGCAGACATCCCGGGTTCTGATTATGGGTGCGCCTACGTCGGCCGTCCCTCGCTCGCCCATCTCGCCGGCCATGGCGACAAACTCGGCGGCAACATCTGTTGGTTTGCCGATGCTCTTGATCTCACCTTCATCCAGCAGAACAGCACGATCGGTAAGATCCACCATCACATCCGGCCAGTGGCTAGTGATGACCATCGTCATATTGAAGTCCTTGGCCGCACGCATGATGCTGTCGTGGACCACTTTGGCTGTGAGGGGATCTAAGGTCCCAGAAGGCTCGTCTGCGATGAGCATCATGGGCGATTTGGCCAGTTGACGTGCCAAGACCACACGTTGCTTCTCACCACCGCTCAGCTCCCTGGCCACGTGCATCATCCTGTGAGAAAGGTTGACCTCGTCTAAGAGATCTGCAGCACGGTGGACGCTTATGGAGCCGCCACTGGCCTCCTCGACCGCACGCATCACGTTGACTATGACCCGCTCGTCACCGTAGAGGGCAAAGGTCCTCTGGAGCATTATGGCAATCCTGCGTGATACATCGCGTCTCAGAGGATCATTGATGTCCAGGGTTGCAAAGTCGGCATTGAAGGCCTCCAGGGTGCCACCGCAGTTGCACTTGTTTCCCACATGGCTAGGTGGCTCTACATGGCCACACCCTTTGCACCTTGCAACGTGGTAGATAACGCTCCCGCTAATGTTCTCGAAGACCTCGACGCCACGAAGAACGTGCATAAAGACGCTCTTTCCCGCGCCGCTCCGTCCCAGGATGCCTATAGATTCGCCCTCTTCGATATCCAGATTGATATTGCGCAGCACCTCAATATCGCCAAACCGCACCGCCAAGTCCCGGATCTCGATAAATGGTGTCAAATTATCATGCCTCTAGTTGGTATTGTGTATAAGCCACACTAAGCCTTCTACTTAAGCCTATCCGAGAAGGACATGCTGTAGAAGGACATGCTGTAGAGGCACAGCTTCATCAATCTTTACCGATCTCAAAACGCCGTAACCTATACGCGATCTGTCCAACCTCAGGTTTGGAGCAGCCAAGCGCTCCGTTTTTTTATCCTGCGCCACCCTTTTTCAATAGGAACTCTTTGTCCTGGTACGCCTGATGTGTTACCTCCATACACTCCTTACAGATGTGAAACACAGTATCTTCCGGGCCGTGAATGGTGGCCTGTTTGGCTTTCACGGGCAACGTCTCCTTATCCACACCACACAGTTGACATCTCATCTAGGTCACCTCTTATTAATCCAACATCTAATTTCTGTCATTATAAGCATTTCTACCTGGAACCCCGCGCCATCTCCTGTATAAACTATGATCCAGCCCCAATAGGTCCAGGATCCGTCCCACTACCACGTCCACCAGATCCTCCAGGCTTCGGGGTTGCGAGTAAAACCCAGGGCACGCCGGAAGGACTACCGCACCCGCCTCTGTAACCACGACCATGTTCCTCAGATGGATCAGACTGAGTGGCGATTCCCGTGGCACCAGGATCAGCCTCCGCCGCTCCTTGAGACCGACGTCTGCCACCCTGGTGATCAAAGTGTCGGCAACCCCATTTGCGATCCCGGCCAGGGTTCTCATGCTGCAGGGAACCACCACCATAGCGTCGAAGGGATGAGATCCGCTGGCGATGGGCGCGGTGAAGTCCCTGGGCAGGTAGACGTGATCCGCCATCGTCTCTATCTCCCGAACGTTTTTATCGGTTTCGATCTCGATTATCTTGCGTGCCGCCTCGCTCATCACAAGATGAGTCGTACAGCCGACCTCGCCTAGAACCTCCAGAAGCCTTATCCCGTAGCATGCTCCGGAGGCACCGCTCATCCCTATTACCGTCTCCATATCTACCGCGGTCCGAATTTTCATCACCTCTGAGGATGAGATATTATGAGATATTATTTCTGGAGCCTGGAAAGAGCGGCGGCCACCATTATCGGTAAAGTAATGGTTGCGTCGCTGTAGACCGTTACGTGCCTGGCATGAGATGAGATCTTTCCCCAGGAGACCGCCTCAGATAACGTAGCTCCGGAGAGGCCGCCGGATTCTGGTCGGTCGGTGGTGAGCTGGATCGCCAGATCGAAGCTCTTCGGGGTGACCAGCATCGACTGGAGGGCGAAGTTTTTGGGAACGCCACCTCCTATCATGACGATCCCCGACTTCTCCACGCCGTAACAGAGCTCTACGATTTCGTCAACGTCGCCGAAGGCGTCCACGGATAGGTTCTTGGTCTGCCGGTGCAGCCAAGCCTGGAGCCCTATCATGGAGTCGGAGATGGCCGGACAAAATATGGGCACCTTGCGATCGTATGCGGATCTGAGGATCGATCTCTCGTCGGTGAGCCGTGATCCCAGCAGCTCCAATAGCTTCGAGCCTGTGATCGTCTCGGACCGTTCCGGCAAGATCTTCTGGAGCAGCTCTTCCAACCCGACGAACTCCTCGTCCCCCAGGTAGACGTCATATATTCGGGAGAGACCATCCTTCCTGAGACTTGCGTCCGATGCTTCCGGGTCGCCCAGACGGTGATGTCCGAAGCATTCTATGATGTCATGGACGAGATTTGCCCCCGTGGTGACGAGAACGTCGATATGGCCTTCTCTGATCAGACCCGATATTATGTTTCTCATGCCGGCAGGAACCATGGCTCCGGCCAGGGTGAAAAATCTGGTGTATCCTCCGCTTAGCATCTCTTCGTAGATGCTTACCGCTTCGGCCAGCCTCCCGGCACCGAAACCGCAATGCTCCATCGTGCTGACCAGCTGGTTGACATCCATCCCGGGCACGATCTCCATCTGCTCTACAGACTCCATCGAATCACCCTAACGTGCACAACTGTATGAAAACCATCAACATGAGCTGCCGTGATGCGATTTGATTTTTCATAAACCTTTTATATCAGTACCTTGTGTTTAGCTCTTACGGCTAACGGAGGTAAAAGATGAGCAGCGAAATGATGGCAGTGGATTATTATATCCCGCTTATTATGTTTTTGATAGTAGGTGCCCTGACGCCTATCGGCGCTATGGCTGTCGTGAAGATCATATCGCCTCTAAAACCAACCTTCCGGAAGGGTGCGACCTACGAGGGTGGTATAAGTCCAATTCGGGACGCCCTGATACAATACAACGTACAGTATTACCTCATTGCGATTGCCTTTGTGATCTTCGACGTTGAGGTTCTATTTTTGTATCCGTGGATTTATATATACACATCTGAGGTCATACCGACACTGGGTGGTGTGAGCATAGCAATCCTTGGCATGGCGACCTTCATTATCGTTCTGTTGATCGGTTTGCTTTATGACATTAAGAAGGAGGCGTTGCGTTGGGTATAAGTGATGTTGTACCTATTCCCGTTGTGATCGACGAAGAGTTGGAGAAGTGGACCGTCTGGGGTCGTCCGCTGACCAACGTCTGGCTCACCACCACGGAGAAGATCCATGAGATCATCGATATGGGTCCCATCAAGAACATCCTGAACTGGGGCAGGAAGAACTCTTTGTGGTTCCTCATGCAGCCCATGGGATGTTGTGGTGTGGAGATGCTGGTCTTCGGTTGTCCCCACTACGACTGTGACAGGTTCGGCATAATTCCCCGTGCTACTCCCAGACAGGCAGACGTCCTGATCATCAGCGGCTATATAACCAGAAAATATATGCCGGCGATCAAGAACCTGTGGGAGCAGATGTTGGAACCCAAGTGGGTTATCGCAATCGGCGAGTGTGCCATATCCGGTGGACCTTTTTACGACTCTTACAACATCATAAACAATACCAGCGACTTTTTCCCCATCGACGTCTACGTCCCTGGCTGCCCGCCGAGGCCGGAGCAGTTCATCAGGGGTTTTAGAGAGCTTCAAGAGAAGATCAAGCGACGTGAGGACAAGAGGGGCTACTAGAGGAGGGATTCATCGTTGACAACTGCAAATGATGTTCTGAGCGCTCTCCAGTCGGCTTTTCCAGGAGCGATCCAAGAGTTTCGGGTGGAGGCTGATAACAGGCTCTGGGCCACGGTCGACCCGAACAAGATAGTGGAGATCTGCGAGTTTCTCAGAGACGAACAGGACTTTGACCACTACTCCGGTGCGGCGGGCGTGGACAAGATAGATGAGGCTCTATTCGAGGTCACAGAAATACTCGCCAGCCACGGCGCTCATCCGGTAGTGGCGCTATTGAAGGTGAAGACTCCCAGAGACGCACCTTCTGTCAAGTCCCTGACCGACCTCTTCTGGAACGCCAACTGGTACGAGCGTGAGATCTGGGAGATGTTCGGGATCAACTTCGAAGATCATCCTGGCCTCTATCCGCTTCTCCTCGTGGACGAGCTGGTGGGATCCTGGCCCTGGAGAAAGGACTTCAAGGGCTACCCGGACTACAACACAAACGAAAGGGTTCTGGAGATAATCAACCCCGACGGTTATGCCGAGTACAAGATCTCGCCCACCGAGGCGGAGATCGAGGCAGGGACCGTTCCCGAGACGAGGCCGGAGTATCCCACCTTCAGAGAAAGAGAGATAATGGAGCTGGAGACCGAGTCGGAGATGATCCTCCACCTGGGACCACAGCACGCCATCGTGCCGGGACCCTTCATGTTGGACTTGAAGGTAGACGGCGAGAGGGTGAAGAAGGCCTACCTCGACGTGGGATACATCCATAAGGGCATAGAGAAGATCCTGGAGAACAGGACCTACATCCAGGGCATCCCCATCACCGATAGGATGTGCTACCTGGCCGCCCTCTCCAACAACGAGGCCTTCTGTGGTGCCATAGAGAGGCTCATGGAAATCGAGGTCCCGGAGAGAGCCCAGTACATCAGGGTAATCTTGGAAGAACTCTCCAGGATACAGAGCCACCTTCTGGGCACGGGCGAGTTCCTGAGCCTCATAGGAGGGGTTACATACTCTCCGTTCCAGTGGATGATCATCGATCGAGAGGAGACGGTCTCCTGCATAGAGAGCGTTACCGGTGCCAGGATTACTCACAGTTTCATACGACCGGGCGGCGTACGCAACGACCTGCCCGATGGCTTCGCAGAGATGACGAGGTCTGCGTTGAAGACCGTGGTCGATAAGACGAACGAGTACAAGGAACTCTTCCTTTCCGACAGCATGTATGAGATGAGGATGGCGGGGATCGGAGTTTTGTCTCCCGAAGAAGCGAGACGACTCGGCGTATCTGGCCCACCGCTGAGAGCATCAGACACGCCTTACGACATGAGAAGGGAAGACCCCATACTGGTCTATCCAGACCTGGACTTCGATGTGATCAGCAGGAAGGAGGGAGATTCCAAGGCGAGGGTCGAGGTGAGGCTGGACGAGATTATTGAGAGCTGCCACATCGTAGAGCAGTGCCTGGACCAGATCCCAGGGGGACCGATACAGGAGAAGGTGCCCAAGAAGATCAAACCCAATCCGGGCGAGGCCTACTACCGTGTGGAAGATCCGCGGGGTGAGATGGGAATATTCCTCGTGAGCGACGGTACCGACAAGCCTGTCAAGGTGAAGGTCAGAGGGCCCGTATTCGCATACTTCCAGGCGCTTCCGCCGTTGTTGGAGGGGGCCTACGTGGCAGACGTGGTCGCAATTGCAGGCAGCATGGACGCCTGCACCAGCGAAGTGGATAGATAAGGAGGGAATATAGTTTGGTATTATCCACGATAGTAGAGCCCATCACCGATTTTGTAGCCCAGGAGCCCAAGATAGCCGGCCTGATAATCGGCCTGATAGCAGCGGCCATCATATCTTCGGTCACCAACGTGGGCGCGATGGGTATCGTCTGGCTGGAGAGGAAGGTTCTCGGCGACATGACCAACAGGTTCGGTCCCAGCCGAGTCGGTACTCGATGGGGGATCCTCCAACTGGTTGCCGACGCCATCAAGCTCTTCACCAAGGAAGATAGCATCCCCCGGGGAGCGGATAAACCGGTCTACGTATGGGCGCCCATAGTGGCCTGTATGACCACGATGCTGGTCGCAGCCGTGCTGCCCTGGGGTGCGCTGAACATAGGAGGCGTGGTTTACCCGCTTGTGGCGGTCAACATGGACATCAGCGCCTTCTTCGTAGAGGCCGCCCTGAGCCTCATGGCGATCGCTGCCTTCATGGCCGGATGGGGTTCGAACAACAAGTACTCCATGCTGGGAGCGTTCCGAGGCATAGCCAGGATGATCAGCTACGAGGTTCCGATGGGCATCTGCGTGATCAGTGTAGCGGTAATGGCCCACAGCCTGAACATTGTAGAGATTGTAGAGGCGCAGAGCATCTGGTACATCATCGCCCAGCCCTTGGGGTTCGTGATATTCATGATCGCCCTGATCACCGACCTGGGAAGGGTCCCCTTCGACCAGAGTGAGGCCGAAGAAGAGATCATCGCCGGTTATGTTACCGAGTACGGCGGGATCCGGTGGGGGCTCCTATACTTCCAGGAGTATATCACCATGCTTCTGGGTTCGGTTCTGTTGGTGCACCTCTACCTGGGTGGCTGGAACGGTCCGACCATCCCCGTGATAACGATCTTATCGCCCATGATCTGGTTCTTGATGAAGGTGATCCTGGTGCTCGTATTCTTGATATGGGTCAGAGGATCTCTGATTAGGTTCAGGATCGACCAGGTGACCGACCTGGGCTGGAAGTGGCTGCTTCCGCTTTCCTTGGTGAACTTGGTCTGGGCCGTGGCCATAGGTATGTACTTCGCATGAGGTGGTGAATAATGGTAGTGAAGAACTTCCAATTGACTCTCAAGCACGCTATTCATGGCATCGAGGTCACCCGCCTTTATCCTGAAGTGCTCATGGATCTTCCGGCGGCAGAAAGGGGGATCCATCAACTGGACGTCAGGACGTGTATCGGCTGTGGCGCCTGTGTTAGGATCTGTCCCAACGACTGCATCGAGATGGTGACTTACAAGTATGGGAACCCGCTCAAGAACAAGAAGATGAAGTTTCCGCAGATCGATTACGGCAGATGCATGTTCTGTGGATTATGTGTCGACGACTGCCCGACTGAATGTCTGACGATGACCAAGGACTTCCAGATCGCTGGCTGGAACAGAGACGACATAATCCTCGGGCCGGATGATATCGCCGTCGGCAAGTATTCCGATGAAGAAGCGGCGAAGCTGGCCGAGGAGGCCAGGATAGCTGCCGAAGAAAAGAAGAAGAAGAAAGCTGCAGCGGCAAAAGCCAAGAAGGCCAAGGCCGAAGCTGCCAAGAAAGGTGATGAAGGTTCCGGCGAAAAGAAGGAGTAATGATGGCCGGAAATCCAACAACGGAAGGTGAGTCCTAATGGAACTACCAATGGATATAACCCAGTTTTATGACATAAGATTCCTGATCGAGCTGGGAGTATTCGCACTCTTCGCAGTGATCATCATCGGCCTCTCGATCCTTACTGTCTACTCCAGAAACATAGTTCACAGTGCTTTTTATCTACTAGGGAGCTTTGCTGCTGTGGCTGGTTTGTACGTATCTCTGAACGCTACCTTCGTGGGAGTGGCTCAGGTTCTGGTGTACATCGGAGCGGTCGGGGTGCTGATACTCTTCGCAATAATGCTCACGAGACGGACGATTATGGAGGAATCCCATGGTTAACATAAAAACAGCGATCTTAACGCTGATTTTCCTGGCGACGCTGATTATTCTCATCGCAGCGACACCATGGGGAGACAACGTGAACTATCCGTACAGCTTTGAACCCAAAGAGGGTTTAAGGATGCCTGAGAGCGGAATAGGAGATATAGGGATAGCGATATTCACGACATACCTATTCCCCTTCGAGGTTCTCGCTCTGGTGCTTCTGGCTGCGTTGATAGGTGCGATCTACATCACAAGGAAGGAGATAGCACGATGACGGCAAGGAGGGAGGAAAACTAATGGTCCCACTAGTGCTTTACGTGCTTCTCGCGTCCACGATGTTCGTAGTCGGCCTTTACGGCCTAATGACGCAAAGAAACGGTATAAAGCTGATGATGTGCGTGGAGCTCTTGCTAAACAGCGCCAACATAAACCTGGTGGCGTTCTCGGCCTATCTGCCCAATGTGGACGGTCAGGTCTTTGCCCTGTTCTCTATAGCCCTGGCAGCTGCAGAAGCCGGTGTGGGTTTTGCCATATTGATCCTGTTGTACAGGCTGTACGGAACCATAGAGCTGGACAACATCAACGCATTGAGGTGGTAAAGAGTGTACTCTGATTACGCCTATCTGATCGTGGGTCTGCCGATACTGGCGTTCGTGCTCACGATCTTTCTTGGTTGGCACCTGCCAAAGGGTGGCGGGTTCATCACGGTTCTGGCAACCATCGGTGCACTCGTCCTCTCGGTGGGGATCTTCAGAGAGATCTATTCAACAGGTACGATAGTGCATCAATCGACACACTGGTTCGCCAACTTCAACGTAGGGATCTTGATAGATCCGCTGTCCATCGTGATGCTTCTCATGGTGACCTTCGTCTGTACGATGATCCATACCTATGCTCTGGGGTACATGGATGGCGACCCGGGCATGGCGAGGTACTTTGCCGAGGCAGGTCTCTTCACAGCAGCGATGCTGGGTCTTGTCTTCGCGGACAACCTTCTCCAGCTCTTCATATTCTGGGAGCTTGTGGGTGTCTGTTCGTACCTGCTCATCGGGTTCTGGTACCGAAAGCCCAGTGCGGCGTCTGCCGCCAAGAAGGCCTTCCTGGTGACCAGGATCGGAGACGTAATGTTTCTGGCCGCGATCATCTTGCTCTACACCAACATGGCAAAGCTGGGGTTACCCGAAGGTACGTACCTGCTCCAGTTCCAGACGATCTACGACAACCTCGTTCATCTCCCGCCAGGTCAGATGACCGCGATAGCGCTCCTCCTCTTCGGCGGGGCGGTGGGCAAGTCGGGTCAGTTCCCGCTGCACGTCTGGCTTCCGGACGCCATGGAAGGTCCGACCACGGTTTCGGCCATGATACATGCCGCCACCATGGTGACCGCAGGTGTCTACCTGGTGGCCAGGATGTTCCCGTTATTCTATGCGGCTCCCAACGCACTGATGGTGGTTGCATACATTGGTGGGTTCACGGCCATCTTCGCTGCTACGATGGGCCTGGTGATGTTCGACATCAAACGGGTTCTGGCATACTCGACCATCAGCCAGCTAGGATATATGATGCTGGGCCTGGGCGCGGGTGCTGCCGTAGGGGCGGCCGCGGTCGGGGTCAGCATGTTCCACCTGATCGGTCATTCGTTCTTCAAGGCTCTGCTCTTCCTCTGTGCCGGAAGCGTGATCCACGCCGTGGGCACCAACGACATGCGAGAGATGGGCGGTGTCCTCAGATCGATGAAATGGACCGGCCTGACCATGCTGGCAGGTTCCTTGGCTCTGATAGGGTTCCCTCTAACGACGGGGTTCTACAGCAAGGATGCGATCCTGGTCACGGCGTTCGAACATGGTCTCTTTGGCCTCGGTTGGCTTCCCTACGCATTTGGCGCCGTCGCCGTTCTCTTGACGGCCATCTACAGCTTCAGGCTGTGGTTTACGACCTTTGACGGGGAGCCCCGGACCGATTACGGAAAACACGAATCACCGTGGATCATGCTAGGTCCTCTGGTAATACTGGCGGTCTTCGCCCTCTTCATGGGGATGCCCGCACAAAATGCGTTCTGCGATTACGTCGGCAACAACTTCGAGCATTACGGCGTCGATTTCGAGGAGCTGGCGGTGGTGGGAGGTCATCACATCATGCATGAGGCTGCCCACGAGCCGTTCATAATCAAGATACTGCCCATCATTCTTGGTGTCGGCGGCATGCTGATAGCGGCTCTCTTCTACTCGCGCTGGAAGAAGCTCGATCCCGGTATCGTCACATCGAGGAACGATCCGGTGCGTAAGATCCTGTTGAGAAGATACTACCAAAACGAGATCTACACCAA
>JAUWQF010000074.1 GCA_030611205.1 Methanothrix sp. | reverse complement strand
CATATCGCCGCGTTGGCCTCGGCCCAGCGCCAGGTTGGACTCGCCGAGGATGTAGGCGTGGGCATGACCTTTCAGCGGCTGCCCTTGCTCGTCGCAGCCCGTGAAGATGCCAGAGCCGTTCGATAGCTCTACCAGGGCGGCGTGAATTCTTTCCGCCAAAATGATGGCGCCTGTGAGCCTCGGAGCCCTGCCGTTCAGGGAGAAACGTGCCACAGTGGGGCCATCCGTTATCGCGCCCACGCCCTCGTGGGTATTTGGGGTATATTGGCGCGAGCGGCAGTGTCCAGTCTTCTCAAAATCGGGCAGTTCTGCAGCCGCGGAAGGTGCGAGTTTCTCTTCAAAAGAACTGCTGGTAGCGCTGCCGATATGAGGCACGTCGGTGCCTTGCGCCACCTTGAATAACTCGCGTAAGCTGCATTCATCGCTAGCTCTGCCTGGACTCAATTTTCCCTCCTCACTGAGGGAGTAAATGCCTCAGGCGCTTGCCGGGCATCCCGTCCCTCATAGCCTAAAAATAGTAATTTCTTCTAGGATAAAAGGCTAATCCAACATGGGCAATATCAATCAAAAATCATCATGAAGTTCGGGGGTTGGAATAGGGTTTGAAGCAGACTGAAGGGTAGTGTAACGAATTTTCTGTAATTATGATTAGGCCATATGGTCCAGCCCAGTCACCGGCACTCCGACGCGAAGCGCATGCGGAGTATCTGCGGCGGCCCCGCGCCCGGAGCCTGGTGCCGCCCAATGTTGAACTAGCCGACAGATAAAATGGGGCCGGGTAGCTACGCATCTTCGCTATCGCGGATCACTACGACCGGCGCCGACCCGTCGCCCGTATGCAGGCCGACCTCCGGTGTCGGTGAAGACCTCAGGCCGAGATCCACCGGCCTGGAACCTCAATATCCGGCCGTCCTCCATCCCGCCATAGATCCGGCCCTCGTCGTCCACGGCAACGTCTTCTGGACCGATTCCCGCGCCCGGCTGCCGCATATCCCCCAGCTCAGCTCCTGAATATCTCCCTCAGCTCTCTGAGACCCAGGGCGTTCACCACATCCCTCTTCTCCAGCCACCCCCGCCGCGCGGTCTTCACCCCGTACTACATCAAGTCCAGGCCCTGAACACTATGCGCGTCGGTATTTATGGCCAGCTTCACCCCCATCTCCTTGCATATCCGAGCCCAGCGGTCGTTCAGGTCCAGGCGGGCGGGATAGGCGTTGATCTCCATGACGGTGCCGGTCCGGGCCGCCGCCTCCAAAACCGCCCCCATATCCACATCATAGGGTTCCCGCACCCCGATTATCCTTCCCGTGGGATGGGCTATCATGTCCACATGCTCGTTCTCCACGGCGGTTATGATCCGGTTGGTCATAATTCTTGACTTCTGGTTACGCGCCGAGTGGATGGCCGCCACGACGACGTCGCACCGCGCCAGGATCTCGTCCGAGTAGTCGAGCCTGCCATCGGCGCGGATGTCCACCTCCGTTCCTGCCAGGACGGTGATCTTCTCCAAAGACTCGTTCAGCTCCCGGACGAACTCGATCTTCTCCAGCAGGCGCTCCTCGGAGAGACCACCCGCTATGCTCAGCCCGGGAGAGTGATCGCAGATGGCGATGTACTCGTAGCCCGCGGCTTTTGCCGCCTCCGCCATCTCCTCGATGGTGTTCCGGCCGTCCGACCAGTCGCTGTGCACGTGTAGGTCGCCTCTGATCTCTGAGCGCTCGATCAATTTTGGGAGGGCGTCCGCCATCGCCGCCTCGATCTCTCCTTCGTCCTCCCGGATCTCCGGCGGGATGTATGGCAGACCCAGCCGGGCGTAGACGTCCTCCTCCCGCTCGAAGAATAGCTCCACCTGGTCACCCAGCCTGGTCAGAGAGTACTCGCTCAGAGAGTAACCCTTCTGGAGGGCGATCCCTCTCAGCTTGACGTTGTGATCCTTGGAACCTGTGAAGTACTGGAGGACCGTCCCGAAAGACCTGGAATCCACGATCCTCAGGTCCACCTGCACCGTCTCGTTCACGATCACACTGGTCTTGGTGGACCCCTTGACCAGGACATCCTCGACCATGGGCATCTTCACGAAGGCCTTCATGACATCCCCCGGCCGGGTCGACGTGGCCAGAACGTCGATATCGCCGACGGTCTCCCGACCCCGCCGGAAGCTGCCCGCGGTCGAAAGTCTCTCCACCCCTTCTATGCCTTTCAGGTAGGCCAGAACCTCCTCGGCGATGGGGACCGCCACGTTGAGAGGTATCCGAGAGCTCCGCTTCTTGTACCTCTCGATAGCCTTGAGGATATTGGCCTCCGAGGTGGCCCCCATCCTGGGCAGACGCCGGACCCTGTGTTCCCGGGCCGCCCTCTCCAGCTCGTCTATGCTGGAGACCCCCAGCTTCTTGTGGAGCCGAGAGATCGTCTTCGGACCAAGACCGGAGATCAATAGGAGCTCGACCAGACCGGGAGGCGTCTCCTCCACCAGCCGGTCGTGGGTCTCCATCTTGCCTGTTTCCAGGTACTCTTCGATCTTCTTTGCGATGGCCTTGCCCACTCCTGGTATGGTCTCCAGCTCGCCCTCTCGCCAGACCTCTTCGATATCGTCTTTCATCGTCTCCGCAGACCTGGCTGCCTTCCGGTAGGCCACGACCTTGAACCGGTTCCCGTCCCTCAGCTCCAGAAGGTCGCCCATCTCCCAGAGTATGCGCGCAACCTCGTAGTTCTTCACGCCAGCGCCTCACACCAGGTTCTCACACCAGCTCCTCGATATGTCTCATCTCGCTCACATCGGTCAAACCGCTTATGGACTCGGTCTCGATCTTCATCCCCCGCTCCACCGCCGCAGCCACGATGTTGGTACCCCCCACCAGGGCTATGCCCAGTCGGTCCCTCTCCACAGAAACCCCCAGCACGTCCATATTGGGCTCGCCCATTTCCAGCACCCCGGCAAACTCCGCCTCTGCCAGGACCTCCAGGACCTCCTCGATCGTCTCCCTGGCCAGCATGGGCGCCTCCTGGAGGTTGCCCAGTATCCGGCCGTTCCCGGTCTGCATCATGCGGACAACACAGGTCAGCTCCTGAGATATCAAGACGTCTATGGGATCGATGGTGGTGGCCCAGTACATCAACACGTCCGTGAACCTCACAGGTTCCCTCTCCACCACCTCGATCACCCCGCCACCCTTCGGCCTCATCGGGACTCCGCTCTTGAGGAGAACGCCGTCGATGGTGATGCTGCAGGCGGTATATATCCTGGCCCGCCTGCCGTCGCTTTCGACCTTGACGAGGGGGCTGACGGAAAGCCCGCTCTCCATCGCCTCCCAAAAGGTCCTCAGGGTGGGGTCGAGCATCTCCAGGTCCACCACCGATGAGTTGGTGATAATCCTGCCCGTCATCTCCAGGGGATCGAAGCTCACCTTGTACATCAGGTTCTCTATCCTGCTCAACGAAAAGATCAGGGGTTCCAAACTCGTCGTCGTCGTCGTCGTCAACTCAATCGCCCTCTCGAGAGACTTGGTGCATATGACCAAGCTCTTAAATCCATAAATACGGTGAAGGTCAGAAGTCGTCTTATATCACTTGTTACATAAACCATCCCGATGTTGCGCCAGAGGTTTGTGCTGGATACCACCGCCCTGACCGATTCCATGTCCTGGGAAAAGGAAGGTTGCACCACAGTATGTGAGGGTATGAGCGCCATACTGGACTGCGTCGCCGAGGCCAGGCTCCATCTGGGGATCAGCTGCTACGTCCCTTACCCATCGGTCTTCAACGAGATCAGGGACTTCGTGAAACACAACGAGTGCGACGAGACCGTCTTGATCAAGGCGGACACCTGGCTCATCAAGATGACCCCTGACCGGTACGAGGTGAAGATCCCCTCCAAGATATTCTACGATTACGTCGACTACATGCGATCCAGGATGAACAAAGGCATGAACGTGGCCGAGGAGGCCGTCTGGGAGTCGGTCTCCAGGTGCATCGAGCTGAGCTCTTCGGAGGGCGACCTCGGGAAGATGAAAGACGAGATCGAGAGAGAGGTGATAGGGAGCGTGATACGGAAGTTCAGGGAGAAGTACAGGAACGCCCTGCGTTATGGGATCTTGGACAGCGCCCCCGACATAGACGTTCTCCTCCTGGCGAAAGAGCTCAACGCTGCGGTGATATCCCAGGACATCGGCGTCCAGAGGTGGGCAGAACAGCTGGGCCTGAGGTATCTGGAAGCAAGATCCTTTCCGGTGATCGTCAGAGAATACCTGCGCCGGGCCAGGGCCATCCACGAGAGCGGAGGCCTGCCCATAGACATATCCTATGACGTGGAGCCATAATCGAGGTATCGCGCCTCGACGAACCCGGTCAGGACCCCAGCAGCCTGTCCACCAGCCAATCCGGATCGAACTTGACCAGGTCCGGATAGTCCTGTCCTGTGCCCAGGAACAGTACAGGCTTGCCGGTTATGTGGGCGATAGATATGGCGGCGCCGCCTTTGGCGTCGGCGTCGGTCTTGGTGAGGATGGTTCCCCCTATGGGCACCGTCTCGTTGAACTGCCTGGCCCTCTCCACGGCATCGTTTCCGGCTATGGCCTCGTCCACAAAGATCAACAAGTCCGGCTTCGTCACCCTTACGATCTTCTTCATCTGGTCCATCAGGTTGATGTTGGTGTGCAGCCTTCCTGCGGTATCGGCCAGAACCACGTCCTTGTGGTGAGCCGTGGCGTACTCTACTGCGTCAAAGATCACCGCTGCCGGGTCCCCGCCGGTATTGTGCTTTATCAGCTTGACCCCCAGGTTGTTGGCATGAACCTCAATCTGCTCTATGGCCCCCGCCCTGAAGGTATCTCCTGCAGCAATCACCACCGAGTACTCCCGGTCCATGAGGTACCTGGCCACCTTGGAGATGCTGGTGGTCTTACCCGTCCCGTTCACCCCTACGAAGACTATCTTCACCGGCTTTTTGGCGTTCTCTATGTACTCGTCGATGTCGAAGGTGTTCTCGGAGAGAATCTTCAGCAGAGCTGACCTCAGAGCCTCTTCGGCGATGCTTCCCGTATCTGCCAGGACCTTCTTCTTTTGGCCCACCAGATCTTCTTTGACAGAGCTGACGATCTCCTCTGCCACGGACAGTGCCACGTCGCTCTCCAATAGGGCGAGTTCCAGCTCCCAGAGAGGATCTTCCAGGTCCTTCTCGTCCAGAACCACCACCTGCTCAAATATCAGAGACTTGGCCCTCGAAGCCAGGCCCAAACGCTTCGCTTTTGCAGTATCCGCTTCTGCCTCTGGCACGGCCGTATCTTCTTCGATCGTCTCGGTCTTTTCCTTGATCTTGCCGGTTACGGCTTCCTTGAAACCGGCAAGTCTTTCCTTGAACCTATTGAACAACCATCTCGCTCCCGGCGGCAGCTCCTCTCTCGTATTCGGAGAGCACGGACTGGACTTTTGCCATCCCCTGATCGATCTTCATGAGGGTCTCGTTCAGCTTATTGGCCCCCTCGACCAGCTGGGCTTTCCTGGCGGTCAGGTCTTCTTCGGCCTCGGGGGTGGTCTTCTCGATGCTCACCCCGGCACCGACGCCCAGGATCACCTTGTCCCTGGACTCGATCCGGGCGCGGATGAAAGAGCCCTCTCCGATGGAGACCAGCATCTCCTGGCCTTCTTCTGCAGATCCCATGGCCTTTATGGTGCTGAGAGCCTTCTCGCAGCCTTCGGTAGATAGCTGGATCAACCCCAGCTGACGGACGATGGCTTCGGCCTCGGCCTGGTACTGCTGCTGAGCCTGCAGCAACTGCCCAATCTCCTCCTCGCTAGGAGCCTCAGTCAAGAGGTTTCACCTCATCTATCTTTATGAGGTTCCTCTTTACGCCTTGCTCGCTCCCCAGGAGCGATAAGACATTCTCTACGGCGTTCTTCTCATTCTGGCTCTCAAGAACCTTGGAGAATTTCTGCCAGACGTTTCCAACCTTAAACTTTCCCTGGATCTCAAACTCACTCATAAGACTACCCCACAAAACCCAGTGCGTCTTCGATGCGGCCCAGCTCCGGACCGGTGGTCTCTTCGCCTGCTACGTACCCTTTGCTGTTGGCCAGGATCCCCGATCCTACCAGAGGTGACCCGAAGTTGACCGTGCCCACGTCCACGGGGAGCTCGAACAGATCTTCCAGATCGGCGAGTTCGGTCTCGGTCAGCCTGGGATGGACCAGAACGCCCTGGTTGGTGGCCACCGCGGTCATGCCCACCGTCTTGAGACCCCCGATGGTTCCTTGCCTCACCGGCACCCCCAGGGTTTTGGATACGACTTCGCAGGCTCTGGCGGATAGGCCTGGGTGAGCCAAAGCGGCGCTGTCGTTGGCCAGTATGACGTTACCCGCAGCGCTAATCTTGCCAGGAAGCCTGGCCACCCTGCCGTAAGGAACCAGGTTCTTCATATCTTTCACGCTGGCCCTGGAGGTCAGCACGAAACCGGTGCTGTTCCCGCAGACCAGAGACCCCAAGACCGAGCTTCCACCCATCCAGGTGGTGACCGGGGTTACCTTTAGATACCGTTTTAGGCCCTCGATCACCTCCGGCTTGGTCATCGGTGGGACCAGCAAGACATCCTCGGTGCACCTGGCAAAGACGCCCACGACCGGGCTTCCTGCTATATTCAGACGTCTATCTCCGTCGTTCGCCTGCAAACTCTGCTTCAACCCCGCCATCCTCGAACTTGACCGCCCTCACCCTGATCTTTTGCGGTGGCTTCTGGCTGCCCCGGGACCAGATCATCTCGTTGAGGCTACTATCGAGCTTTATCTTCTCCGGAGGCGTCTTCATGTGTCTGGCCAGGTAGTCTTTGACCTCGACTATCGCTCTCTTGCTCCTCTTCCATCGAGGGACCTTCTTCACCGCCCTCAGGGGGATGGTGTATACCTGTTCTATTTCCATTTCTTAACACCTTACCCTCTTACTCTATACTACTCCGCCTCCAATGGCGTCTCTTGGGATGATTTACCACGCCTCGCATGGTCTTCATAATCACCCAACCCGGAACTCTCCTGTTCTGTCTGAACGCTTTAGCAAACCTGATCTTCTTGCCTTTTGATCTATGACTCAAGGTCCTTCCTCCAGATAATTTTAGAGTGTTTGTGATCGGCAGGAAATATTTTTGTCACCGTGTCCTGTCCCTTTAATTTTTCCAGTGCCAGCCTCAGCCCTACCTCGAAGTCGGAGGCAGGATAAAGCTCGCTGGGGAGCACCTCAAACTCGAGGTAGTGCGAGGCGAGAGCGTTTATAGTCTTGCTCCCGTAACCGGCCAAGGGCCTGATATAGTGGGCTTCCAGCCGGTCCTCCAGGCTGCGGATCTCGTCGGGACCCATCATGGGGGCCCGATCTTCTCTCTTCGTTCCGTCCGCCACGAAATCGCATTCCTGTGCCAGGATCTCTACAGCCTGTTGGTGAACATAGTTCAAGGCGTCACTGGGATAACCCGCGGCCAGGAGCATAGTCATCGCCCTATCCAG
This sequence comes from Methanothrix sp., assembly GCA_030611205.1. Classification (GTDB taxonomy): domain Archaea; phylum Halobacteriota; class Methanosarcinia; order Methanotrichales; family Methanotrichaceae; genus UBA204. The sequence goes on along the minus strand of JAUWQF010000074.1, from coordinate 3,024 downwards.
AACGTCTTTCTCGAAGAGGACCGTCCGATGCGGGATTTCCAGCACCTTCGCTGCCTCTTCGCCTGCTTTCCAGGAGGTGCCTTGATCGTAACCGAAGGTTACCAGCTCCACCTCGAAGAAAGGCTCCAGGAGGATCGAGGCGAGCGCGCTGTCCTTACCACCACTGAAGAGAACTGAGATTTTCATTGTATACTCTGAGCGAATCCGACCGAAAGGAGGATCTCCTCATCGTCTCGTAATGGAGATCTCCCGTTTCTTGGGCTGAGCCTGCTTGAGTATGGCCTTGAGCTGCTCGTCGGTGATGGCGCTCTGTAGCCGACCGCCCTGGGCCAGCATCACCAGCTGCGCCTCGATCTGGTCCACAAACTCGGGTCGTGTCATGCGTATGCTGCTCAGCCGTTCCCTGGCCTCCGGCGTCAAGATGCGTCTCAGAACAGCCTGTTTGCGGGCTTCCAGCTCTTGCTGCATCTGTTCTTGCTGGGTATGTTGGGAAGCGTACATCTGAGACTCTGTCTGCTGCTTCTGGAGCTCCTCCAGCTTCCTGCGTCTCAGATTGGCAAGCTCATCGTCCGCTCCCATCTTCTAATTCCTCTCGAGTTCTGGAACCGACTCTTGAAGCTCTAACTTGACCTGGTGGGCGGTGTTGTCCAAGAAAGATTGGCCCGTGGGAGTTATCTTCCGTCCTTTCTTTACCTTCTTCACGTATCCTGCCTTTTCGAGCTGTTGCAGAACCTCTCTCAGTATGGATCCGCTTCCTTTGACGAAGCTCGAACCTGCGGTGGTCCTCCGATACTTTCCTCCGTAAAAGGTCCTGAGACGGAATACACCTACGGGTCCGTCAAGGTATATACGGCGAAGCACCGAGGCGCTTCTCACGTACCACCAGTCGGGGTTGACGGGGGGCATCACTTTGTGGACGCCGGTCTTCACGTATCTTGACCACTCGGGGGGTTCAATCATGTCGCTGGTTTTTAGCTCATCTGCTACTGCGTCTATGAGTTTATTAGGAGATACATCATAAACAGTTGTCACGTCATTCGATCCTCCAACGGTAATAAGCGATAAATCAGAGTTCCTAGGACAAACCAAGTATAAATGCTTTTTCGGCTATCACTCTTCATCCAGCACCTCGCGGAGGATAGCTCGATCTTTCTTATCTGAGCCTGGATGACGGCCATATCGTCACCGAGGAGCATCCCCGAGCGACTTCTGCCCTCTCACCACCGGTCCATCCCTCTATCGGCAAGTCCCAGGATGTTCAAGAGGCCCAAGAGGTTCTCCTTGGAGAGACTACCGTCTGAGACCCGCCTCAGGATATCCTTGGCGTTGAAGGCCACGCCCAGACCGGCGTTCTGGATCATTAAGCAGTCGTTGGCCCCGTCGCCCACGGCTACTATGCTGTCAGGGCTGATATTCTCCAGCTCGGCGAGGCGGTTGACGATCCGGCCCTTGGCCATGGCATCGATTATGTCTCCATTGATCTCACCGGTAAGCACCCCATCCTCCACCTCCAGCTCGTTGGCGAAGGTGTAATCGAAGCCCAGCCTCTCCTTGAGCATGTCTGTGAAGTATGTGAAACCGCCGCTTATCAGAGCTATCTTGTACCCCATCTGCTTGAGGTGATGGATCAACTCCTCAGAACCGGGGGTGAACTGCATGTTCTCGACTATCTCTTCCAGGTAGCTGACCGGTGTTCCCTTCAAGAGGCGTACCCTCCTCCTCAGAGCAGCCTCGAAGTCCAGCTCGCCCCTCATGGCCTGTTCGGTTATCTCTCTGACCTCGTCGTCCACGCCCGCGAACTGAGCCATCTCGTTTATGGTCTCGAAGTCAACTATCGTGGAGTCCATATCGAAGACGATGAGACGCTTCTCCTTCCTGAACTTGTCCAGATCCTGCACCACCACGTCCAGACCCAGTTTCTCGCAGTCGGACCGCAGCATCTCTCGTGCCTGGTCAGCGTCTTTTTCGGGAAAAGCCATCATGAACTCGATGGATATCAGCTCGCCTCTGGCGGTGACCGAAGCCTTCTCGATGTTGATATCCCGATCTGCCGCGGCTGAGGCCACGCTGTAGATGATCCCCACCCGATCTCTGGCAAGTATGGTTACCATCCGGAGATCCTTTCTGGCCTTCGGCCGGCCGCCGTACCGACCCAAGGGACGGAGACTTATCTCCACCTCCAGTGAACGGGCCCGTTCCTGGAGTCGCTGCTCCAGCACCTCTGGGGTCACGGTGGCCTTCTCCAGGTCAGCCACCAGAGACATGATGAATAGGTCTCGGAGAATCCTCTGATCCAAGTCCACGATATTGACGTTCATCTTTGCGGGCGTCTCCAGAAGGTCACGTATGATCCCTGGCCGGTCTTTGCCCAGAGCGGAGATCACCCAGAGGTCGGATCCCGATGGTAGCGTCTTCGGTTCTCTTTCTCGCATTGGTCTAACCGCGTGAGAGTGATCATCCCATACTAAATAGTTTTTCAACCCGGGCGGGCCTGCTGGGGAACGCCGCGGATCATATATATGGCATCTCGGAAAATAGCATCTCTCATAATCCTTCGTTCCTGGGAGCAGGCATATCTTGTGCCTGTTGTACATAATGTATAACATTCTGTACTCGAGTAAATCCGACCGATGGGAGGATTTTCTCGTTGTGCATAAAGTATAACTTTATGTGCTCAGACTAAATCCGACCGATGGGAGGATTTTCTCGTTGTACATCTCGTTGTACATAAAGTATAACTTTATGTGCTTAGACTAAATCCGACCGATTGGAGGATTTTCCTCGTTGTACATAATGTATAACATTCTGTACTCGAGTAAATCCGACCGAAGGGCGGATCTTCTCGTTGTAGATGTGAGTGGGGTTGCAGGTTATGGAAAAGAGGGGGTCGTACGAGCTATGGGGTGTTCTGGCGGCGTTTATTCTGGCCTTCCTATTGAGAATGGCGCCCGCGAAAAACGCGCTAGTTGACGGTAATATACTCTTTTACGGTTACGATTCCTTCTACCACATGCGCCGGATCCT
>JAUWQF010000016.1 GCA_030611205.1 Methanothrix sp. | reverse complement strand
GGTGCCGGGCTCTCCGGGGGGATAGTTACCGCCGCGGCCACGGGCATCCTGGCGGCCAGGGGCATCGTCTCCGATCTCTGATCCCGGCCGATCCCGTCCGGGCAGGACCCTTCTAGTTCACAATCTTTATCTGGTTTGAACAAGTCCCTCCACTGTGATGACCAAGAACGCGGTGAAGGAAAAGACGATTGATAAGAAGACGAAGAAGAAAGATAAGAAGGCGAAGAAGGTCGCAGCCGAAGGGGCTACCAGACGCATCTCCGATCTGTACATCTACGCAGGTCTCGTCCTCCTATTCTTGTTCTCGCTCTATCTAAGGGCTATCAAGCCCATGACGCGCGTCTTTGTTGGAGATACCGTCCTCTTCAACGGCAACGATCCATGGTACCATATGCTCCTGGCCAAGAGCACGGTCCTCAACCTCCAGCGTCCCTGGTTCGATCCGATGATAATCTTCCCTCAGGGCACGGCCATCCACTATGGTCCCTTCAACAGCTGGGGGATCGCGATCATCTCGTACATAGTGGGGCTGGGCAGCCCCAGCGTCCATACCGTCGAAGTGGTGGGTGCCATATTCCCCGCTGTCATCGGTGCCCTCGTCATATTCCCGGTCTATTTCATAGGAAGAGAGATCTGCGGTCGGTCGGGTGGCCTCCTCGCCGCTGCCATGATCACCATCTTGCCCGGCCCCTTCTTCGCCCGGACGGTGATAGGGTTCACAGATCACCACGCTGCCGAGGTCTTGCTCAGCACCACCATGATACTATTCTTCATGCTGGCGGCCAGGACTGGCCGGGATAAGCTGACCTTCACCGCCCTTCGCCAGGGTGACTGGGCCCGCTTGAAGAAGCCCCTGATCTACTCTGCGCTGGCAGGCCTCTTTTTGGGGCTCTACCTCGATGCCTGGGGCCCCGGCCATCTCTTCATAGGGATCGTGCTGGTCTTCGCCACGATCCAGAGCGCCGTCGATCACCTCAGAGGGAGGAGCGTCGAGTACCTGGGCATATCGGGTTCCATCGCCTTCTTCATCGCCATGCTGATGGTGCTCCCCTTCGTCAGGACATACCATGGTTTCAGCACCTCGCTCTATTCGCTCTTCCAGCCCACCATACTGATCCTGGGGATACTCTCGTTCCTCGCCCTCTCTCTAACCTCGACCTATCTTGCCCGGAAAGGGATGGAACGATATTACTTCCCGGCCGTCATCGTCGGTTTCATAGTAGTGGCCTTCCTGGTCATCTACGTCGCCGCGCCTCAGTTCACGAGTCCTCTCATGCACGGTCTGAACATATTCCAGCCCAAGACCGGCGGTGCAGCTACCGTTGCCGAGATATCACCGATAAGGGATAGGGCCATGGGGGTCATGAGCAGTTTCCCAGGCATCCTACCCAGCGCGTCCGGGTTCCCCTTCTCGCCCTTCTGGATGTTTCTCCTGGCCTTTCCTCTCATCCTCTACCGCTACTATAAAGGAGACAGCCAAGCCGCAGACATGCTGCTGCTGGTCTGGTCGGTGACCATCCTCGCCCTCACCGATGCCCAGATCAGGTTCGCTTATTACTACGCGGTCAACGTCGCCCTCCTCTCCGGATACCTGGGGTCGAGGCTCCTGGAACTGACGAAGTTCTACGAGTTCGAGGACAGCCTGATCCGCATGGCCGGCGGTTCCCCCAAAGAAGACCTGGATATCACCAAGACCCTCACCAACGTCCTGGCGGTCGTCGCCCTGGTCTTGCTCTTCATATATCCGGGGTTGTTCGGACCCCTGGGCAGCGCATCCATAGGCGGCACCTACCACTCGGAGCGCTACGTCGATCCCATCCCTCCGGACTGGTACGACTCCATGGTCTGGCTCCATAACAACACCCCCTATCCGGGGCTGGACATCTACACCATCTACGAACATCCGCCCGACGGCGAGAAGTTCGCCTACCCGGACGATGCCTACGGGGTGATGTCCTGGTGGGATTACGGCTTCTGGATCGAGGCCATAGGTCACCGGCCCGCCAACGCCAACCCCTTCCAGCAGGGTATAGGAAACAAGACCTCCGGTGTCCCGGGATCCTCGCCCTTCTTCCTGGCACAGAACGAAGAGGAGGCCGAAGAGGTTCTGGCAAAGCTGGACGATAACCGGTCCCTCTACTCCAATACAAGGTACGTCGTTACGGACCTGCCCATGGCGGTAAACAAGTTCCACGCCATCGCCGCATGGAGCGGCGAACCTATCAACAGGTACTACGGCGGCATCCCCCAGGGCAAGACGTATGTACAGGTCTACATGCCGACCTACTCCGAAACGATGGTGGCGAGGCTCCACTTCTTCGACGGCACCGAAACGCCGGTCAGCGAGGCCTGGGCAATATCCATCAGGCCCGATGGTCGGGTCGAACCGAAGAAGTTCTCTACGAACTATGCGGAGCTTCTGGAGAGCGTCAATGAGAGCCTCCAGGAGGGATATGCTGCAGAGGTCGTCACTACGAGTCCTGCTTCAACCGCCGTCCCGTTGGAGGCTCTGAAACACTACCGGCTGGTCCACGAGTCACAGACCTCCGTTACCTCGAGCGGTCAGAAATGGGTCAAGATCTTCGAGCACGTGCCCGGAGCCAGGATAACGGGCGCCGCGCCCAATGGAACCGAGGTCATCATATCGGTTCCTGTGACCACCAACGAGGGTAGAACATTCATCTACAAGCAGACCGCGATCTCCGATGGCAACTTCAACCTGGTGGTCCCCTATGCCACTGAAGGTCCTGATGAGGGTGGGACGAGCTTCGATACCAAACCTTCGGGTCCCTACCGTATGGTGGTGGGCAACCTCCAGTACGAGGTCAGGGTGCCGGAAGAAATGGTGATGACAGGAGGAACGATGCGGATATGATGCTCTTGGAGGAGATGAGCTGGAAGGAGATCGAAGAAGGCCTCCAAGAGATGCAGACGGTGATTTTGCCCGTGGGAGCCACCGAGGAGCACGGCCCCCACCTCCCGGTATTCACCGACACCTTGCAGGCTCTGGAGGTGGCCAAGGAGGTTGCCAGGAGGAGGGCGGTCTTTGTGGCTCCGCCGGTCCATTACGGGGTCTGTCGGTCGACCCGGGGCTTCCCGGGGACCATATCCATCGGTCCTGAGACGCTCAGAAGGCTGACCTACGACCTCCTGATCGCCTTTTACGAATCCGGTTTCAGGAACATTCTCATCCTGACGGGTCATGCCGGCGGCCTCCACCGGGCCGCGTTGAGGGAGGCCGCCGAGACGGCAGCCGTCGACCGACCGATCAGGATCAGCCTGGTCACCGACTTACATCTGATCGAGAAGGAGGCGGTAGAGACCCCTGGCGACGGTCATTCCGGGGAGATCGAGACATCCAGGATGCTATTTCTGAGAGAAGACCTGGTGAAAGGACTGCCCGGCCGGCATTTCCCAAAAAGGCCCAAGCACCTGATCCTGAAAGATATGCGGCCCTTGATGGGCAACGGGATCGTGGGTGATCCGTCGAAGGCCTCCCGGACGAAGGGCCAAAGGTTCATGGAGATGGCGGTCCAAGGCGTCCTGGAGGCGCTGGACGAACTGGAGAGCTATACCCTGCCGTGAGGTTCGTTTTCTCGTAGTACATAAAGTATAACTTTATATACTATAAAAAATAGAACATGAGAAAATCTGCTACACGATCTCGTAGATCATGGAAACGTCAGCGCTCACCTCGACATCACCCGGAACGATGGGTGTAGACGATCCAACAGCCTCAGCCCTTAAGTACACGCCACGAGGCATGGGCGAAGGACCCCTTCGGTGATGGTCAATATCTCGCCCAGGCTTACGCCCGCCGCCCCGGAGATGACCTTTGCCGTCCTCCTGGCATTGGCTACAGCATCTTCCAGGGCCTCTTCCATGAGCTGTGCCGGATTTCGCAGCCCAAAAGAGGCGTCGTCTACGGTATTGGTGCCCGCGCTCACCGTCACATCCGCGAGCGGCGCTACTTCCGGAACGTGCCGGTGGGCGTGGCCGTGGGAATCGCCGGGGATATGTTGATCGGGGGGCCTTCTTCGGCGGTGGTGCCTGAAGCGAAGTCGGCGGTGGAGATCGAGCATGGGGAGTACAACCCCGATGATCTGGCCAAGCGGATCTACCGGATCTTCGCCGGGAAAGATGATGACCGTAGGTTCCTTAAGTCGGTGGCCTCGACCGAGCAGATCGTGCGGGTCCTGCCACCGGGGGGTCGAGGGTAAATGGGTAGTGGAGGTCATCGGCCTGGTAAGGTTTAAATAAAGAAGTCGCATTTTAACAGCGTCGAAATGTTTGACCATAGGGATGTATATGCGAACGATGTTTGGATATATCGCCATGTTGTAAGGATATACGAATCAAGTTCGGATATACAACGTTATACGCAATCGTGAGCAAAAGGTTTGAAAGACAAGAAAAAGATGATGTATTGCTATGAAAATATATGAGGGATTAGGTAAAATGGGTACTAGTGATTATGAACTCATAATAAGGATAATTCCGTTAACAAAAAATGTTTTGGTTGAAAAGAGACAGAATATTCGGAAATCCATCATTTTAGCAGCTCTTTCTCGATTTAAAGAGGATTCAATATTTACAGTTGATGATTTAACGAATAAAATTAAAGATATGACCAAATGTACAATAAATCGCACGATTGTTATTACAAACTTAGATGATTTAGTAAAAAATGGAACTATAAAACACATGGGACAACTAGATTACGCATTAAAAAAAGACATTGATATTCCAGCTTTTCAAGAAAAAACAGAACACATTTGGGAAGATTTTCTTCAACACTTGAGAGAAAAATATACAGACTATGATACGTATATAGACAGTAATGCTAGAGCTTTGTTTGACGAAGTCTTGCTCAGGTTATTGATAAAATTTAAAATAAGCTCAGGTGCACTTAATAATCAAATAGAGATTCTTCCATTTGGGTCTTTTAAAAAGGACATTGAAAGTATTATTGATAAATATCCACTCTCGAAAAACCTCTCAAAGAAATATCCGGATATAATCTCTACATACTTACAATCCAAATCAAAAATATTATTAGATTTTATATATAAATTTTATTCGTGTATAATTAATACAGACCTGGTCCTGAGAGAGCAAGAGATCCCAGAAATTGATTTCTCTTCGAATTTCAAATTCTTGTTGGTTGACACTTCTTTTTTAGTGGCTCTCATGTGCACAACGGATAGTCTTTACCCATTGGCTTCTACTATAATACATCAATGTAAAAAATATGACATGCCACTATATTATACGTATAAAACTCAACAGGAAATGTGGATATTCATAAATGGCTCTAAAAAAGAAATGGAGGGTCTTACCACTTCGAAGAAACCTGTTGTAAGGAGTCAGTTTGTAAAAGACCTTCTGAAGCAAAGGACCAGTTGGAATGATTATACGATTTATCTAAATTCTTGGCAGAGATATGTAGAATCTCAGCACAACATCACACCTTTGCCAAAGCACCTTGAAAATAGATTGGATAAGGATATATATCAGTATGTTATAAAAACTCTACCAATATTATCCACTCTTCAGATTGATGAAAGAACTAAATTTAATCCAACTTATATTCCTCGTACTAGAAATGAAACACAGATTGAACATGATGCCTATTGTCTAGGTTTAATATCACATATCAAAAAAGACGCTACCGAAGAAGATGTTCACTTAGGGCCACTATTTCTAACTTTTGATAATTTGTTGTCAGGTCTAAATACTTCTTATTTATTAAAAGAAGACGAATTTGGATTGTTAATCCAACCAAGAACTATGTTGAATTATCTCTTAATATACTCAAAAATTGATTTCGAAAGGGACGAGAAAGAATATGTAGCACAGGCCATAATCAAGTTTACAATAAGTGAGCCAGAAACAAGTCTAGAAATCGAAGAGTATATCCGTCTTACTACATTTAAAGTGCACCTGGACGAACCAGATATTGAAGTTGTAAAAGAAATATTTCTAAAATCTCCTCTTTTAAATGAGCTGAAGAAAGCGCTAAAATTGAATAGAGGTGATTTAGTAGATGATGTAGCATATCATATTTTAAGCAATGAGGGATATGTTAATACGGTTATAGAAGAAAGAAGAACTAGAGAGAGATTGCGTATGGTTGCAAAAGAGTTAATAGGAAAGAAGGAAGAATTATCAAAAGAAAGGGCCGCCCGAGAAGCATTGGAAAGAACTGCAACACAAAACATCTCTATAACTACTAATATTAATACCAATATTAATGTAACTATCCAAAACGAGGTGAAAAATTTGATATCACTGTTGGAGGCCGAAAATGCGTTTGAAGACGGCCTTTTAGAAAAACCATCAGATATTTCGACAAAAGAAAAAATAATAGGATGGCTTAAATATACAAAAGATACGATCGAGGGATCTAATGCTGTAAAAGACGGTCTAAAAGCCCTTCTGCCATTTATTACTCATTTAATCGGCAAGATTGGTGGTTTGTAACTTGAGACGAAAAATACATTTTGCTCACGACACTTCGTGCCTTGCCTTCACTTCGTTCGGGTCGGATAACTCTGCATATACGCAGCGGGCTTACGCTCTTACTCTTTGGGACATTCGCCTTCGGCGAACGTCGCATATGCTGGTGACGTTATACGCAATGTGCATAGAGTTTTTATTAAATGCAAAATATCGGAGGAGTCACAATGTGGCGTTACTTTACTGTTGATCGTAATAGAACTTTAGAAGAAGACCAAATAATTAACTTAGTTAAATATACTGATGTTGAACCTTCTGAACTACAAGTTCACATTGATTCCTTGTTTCCTGACGGAGTTACAAGTCATGGTGAATACTATATGCTTAAGGGGCAAGCGCCGGCTAAGGGCGTAAATGAAGTTATCGAACTCCTTTTTGAGTATGTTCGTAAAAGTCATTTCCCTTCCCGTCCTTCACGTTTTCAATCTGTTTTTGCATTTGAAAACATTGACCAAGCAGTGAGTTTTAGAAATGAATATGGAGCATCAGATAGTTTAATCTGGGAAGTTGGATCAGATGTTGCATTTAAAGCGGATATGCGCCTATTGACTTTGCAAGGTTCGTTATTGATATTGTCTTATAATGCACACCGATATTGGAGCGGAATATCGAATGGAAATAATCCAGTTTGGGAATATTTAATGGTGCCTCCTGTGAGGGTAATTCGTAGAATAGATTGATTTCATAAACTATAACTAAACAATTCGAGCACACTGCGTATAACAGCGTGCTTGCAGTTCGCTTTGCACACCCAAATGCCTACGACACTTCGCAAACACGCGAGGTGTTATCTGAAATTTGCCTAGAAGTGACAGATTGCTATTACCATATAACAAAGCTATTTAAGAATAAGTTTAAGTGATTAACATGGACAAACAAATTAAAATAACCATAATAGCTGGAATTTTTGTTATATTAGTACCCATTATAAGTTATTTACTTTGTTTACTCCCTCCTCAACCTACAAACCCAAATATCGAACTTACCGATGTAAGTGTATTCAACTCACCAAGCTTAGAAAGTATTGATCACACTTATCTTGATTTTAAAATAAAAAACACCGGAGACGAAATTGCCGTAATTAAAAGCGTTGACATTAAAGTTTTGAATAATGTAGTGGATTATACTCCTCATTTAGTATATACAAGGCGTATTGAACCTAATAAAATATCTCTCTTAATAGAGAATTTTGGATGGGGACCTGCAAAAAATGTCACTTTCAAAGATTTTCAAAACAGTAAATCAACTTTGCTGATTTCAATTTTAGATTTAAGCAGAAACAGTCTTTTGTGGCAGGGCGATGTTAAAGAAGGGTCTAAAGTGACAATAGAGCATTTATATAAAAGAGATTTAACAATTGATGATTTATGGTATGGACACCATGAAATTTTAAGAGACGCTGTATTTCGGGATCATTTATATGGTAATATTGAGTACTATGATATCTATGGAAAGCATTATATTAATAACTTTGTCGGTTCTGAAGAGATTGCGATTAAAAATAATCATTTATATATAATTTATACCCCTATGGCTCCAATGCCTCCTTCTGCAGAATATGGTGTTGTATTAAGTTCAGAATCCAAAACTCCTTATACAATTGAAGTTCCAGTTTCTCATGAACTGCCACCTAACACCGTCGATAGATTTTTAATAAACTTAAACACGGATAAAACTGCTACTTATGGTATAATAGCTCGTGTGAATTACGATAGTAAGACGGAAGAAACTAAGTGTATACAACTAAAAATTGAAAAACTTAATAAATGACAGGAAGTGAAATTATTAGCAAACTTCTGATAACAGAGCGTATCTGGCTACGGCTAACGCCTCCGCCAATTTTTGTCCTATCGGGCAAACTTCAGATACGCTCGATACGTCATCGGAAATGCGCCTAATGAAGAGGTGACTGCACAATGATAAAAGTGTATGTGGATACTTCGGTATTTGGAGGATGTTTTGATGTTGAATTCGAAGAATGGTCTAACAAGCTAATAGAAGAGTTCAAAGCAGGCTTAAAAGTCCTTGTAATTTCAGATTTGACATTGAAGGAACTTGAGGGAGCACCACCAAATGTCAGGAACTTGGTTGAGGAAATATCAGGAGAGCACAAAGAATATGTCGTTTTAAATAATGAGGCACGGGGATTAGCACGCCATTATATTGAGGAATGTGTCGTAAGCGAGGGATATTTGGTAGATGCACAACACATCGCGATAGCCACGGTCAGCAGGGTTGATGTTTTAGTGAGTTGGAACTTTAAGCACATGGTGAACTTGAGCAAAATTAGACTTTATAATTCTGTAAACCTTAAATATGAACATCCCCTATTAGAAATAAGAAGTCCAAGGGAGGTGCTATATGAAAGATAAAAAATTTGATGCGGTGAGGATGATGAGAGAAATCAGGGACAAATTGAGCGAGATATACACCAAAGATCCAGAGACTGAGAAAAGAGACTTGGAAGCTATAAGGAGAAAATATGAAATAAAGGGCTAAAAATAAGAAAGCGCACTTCCGATAACAGAGCGTATCTTCGCCCAAATACCCCTTCGGGAAACTTGACATTGTCATATTGAATACATACCCACATCCACTCTTCCTATTGTTGAATCATGCACCAAATCTCAACGAATCCCACCCGTTCTAACTGACAACCTGCCATAAACACGAGAACGCAAAGACGCCAAGACGCAATGACGCGCAAAGAATGATAACACCCTTTGCGACTCTGCGCCTTTGCGCCTTTGCGTTAAATTGGAAAACATATAATTCAAATGAGATAATAGTATGAACGAGAACGCAATGACGCAAAGACTGATAACACCCGACATTCAGCAGTAACAGCCACATCACCATAGGATTTTTCCAAAATTGTATCCAAAACCTTTTTTAATTAGCACCCCATCCTATGATTTGGAAGGTAGTAGCAATCATGGAAGTAGCTACAACATATCCAGGACATTGGGTATCGTGGCCGGATTTTATAATATATTGAGAATAAGTGACATGATTCTTGCGGTGATCCTCAATGGACTGTGTTTTAGACCAGATGATAGGACGATAATAGGAGGCGAGATATTGACGAAGAAGTACAAATGCACCGTCTGCGGATACGTCTACGATCCAGATAAGGGAGACCCCGATCCCGGATTTACTCGGGAGTACCTGGACGAGTTCGATAAGCTGTAGGCCTAATGGTGGATTTTCTCGTTGTATATAACATCATAATAATATCATATATCATATACTCTGAATATATAATATTGTATATTATACACAAAAACAAAAGGTTCGAAGTTTCCGTGCCCTTATCTACATACCGCCGATATGGTCAATAGCAATATCGCGAGTATGCCCATCCACCATGCAAAGAGCATCAGGTTCTCAGCGCTCAGATACGCACCCATCATCTCCATTCCTCCATGTCAAGGACCATACTCCATCTAACGGTCATGAGGTACTGTGAATATATATCCGCCTGTGGAGTAGATATAGCTCGCAGAAGACCAATTCCTTATCTCGCTTTAGGACTGAATGTAACCGTCGAAGGGAATAAAGAGGATGAAAGGTCGGGCGGCGGTATACCAGCGGGTTGCACCAAACCCCATCTTACTCATTGTATATAACGTATAACATTATGTACTATGAATTGCAAACGTCCTACCGTCTATCTGCGGACGGTCTGCTCCCTTCCCGGTCCCACAGAGACTATCGTGATCTTCACCTTTTGCAGCTCCTCAAGACGATCCACATAGCTTTTCACCGCCCGGGGCAGCTCCTGGTACGACCTGGCATCGGTTATCTCTTCGGTCCATCCCTCCACATCTTCGTAGACGGGCGTGCACCGCGCGAATAGGTCGGTACTCTCCGGCGGGTAATCAAGGACCCGGCCGTCTAGCTCGTAGCCCACACATATCCTGACCGGGTCCAGCCCGGTGAGGACGTCCAGCTTGGTCAGCGCCACCTCGGTATAGCCGTTGAGGTAGACCGATTTCCGGGCAAGGACTGCATCGAACCAGCCGCACCGCCTGGGCCTGCCGGTGGTGGTCCCGAACTCGCGTCCCTTCTCTCTCAGGCGCTCGCCCACCTCGTCCTTCAACTCCGTGGGCATGGGCCCCTCGCCGACCCGGGTGATGTAGGCCTTGACTATCCCGATCACGTCGTCCACCCTGGTGGGGCCCACGCCCAGGTTCGCGCAGGCGCTTCCTGCGGTGGTGAAGCTGGAGGTGACGAACTTCTGGGTGCCGTGAATCACGTCCAGAAACGCGCCCTGAGCGCCCTCTGCCAGAACCTTCTTTCCCTGGTCCAGGGCGAGGTTGATCTCGTAGGAGACGTCTGCTACCCGGTCTCTCATCTTCTTGCCGATCTCCAGGTACTCTCCGATCAGCTCCGGATCTCTGACCACCGAGGGATCTCCGCCCATATCCTCGATCGCCTTCTCCCTGGCAGGTCCGATCTCCTCCAGCTTTGCCTCCAGGCGGTCCGGATCAACCAGGTCCTGCATCTGCACCTCGTCCCGGGAGATCTTGTCGATGTAGGCGTAACCTATGCCCCTCTTGGTGGTCCCGATCTTTTCCTTTCTGGCCTTCTCCCTCAGGCCGTCCAGCTCGATGTGGTAGGGCATGATTATGCTGGTCTTTGCATCCACTCCCATATTGAGGGTCCTGCCCTCCGACTCCAGGGCCACAATCTCGCTCCACAGGACCTTGGGGTTGAGGACCACACCCGGCCCGATGAGCAGCCTGGCCCCGAAGAGAACCCCGCTGGGAGTGAGGTGGAGCTTGTAGGTCCTATCACCGACTATGACCGTATGTCCTGCATTGTCTCCTCCCTGGAACCTGACCACTATATCGTAACCCTCTGCCAGGAGGTCCACTATCTTGCCCTTGCCCTCGTCTCCGAACTGTGAACCTGTGAGTATGGTGAACATGCTTTGCCAGTATGTAGCTGGGTAGATAACCGTTCCCACCCGGTTCGCTGGCCTGTGCCGCCGGTTTCGATTGAAGGCCTAACGTATCCGATCCATCGCCTGGCTTGCGATCATCTCTCCGGCGTCGATTTTCATCGCCTGGAATATCCCTCTGCCGGAGGGGGTACCGTTCACCTCCAGCACCTTGAGACCATCGGAGGTTTCCATCAGGTCCACGCCGCTGTATACCGTCCCCACCGCCCGGTTTGCTCTGATGGCCAGGTCTCTCATCTCCTCGGTCAGGGGACAGGGCAAAGGGGCGCCGCCCTGGCTGAGGTTGCTGATCCAGCTACCTGGCGGAGCTACCCGGTATATGGCTCCCGCGACCTCGTTTCCTACCACGAAGACCCTGATATCTCTCGGGGTTGCAGGCGACTCTAAAAATTCCTGGAGGTAGACCATCCCCTGCTTGTTCAAGATATATTCCAGATCCTGGTGGTTGTCGGGGGTCAGAAGATGCAGGTCCCTGCCTTTGTAGCCGAAGAGAGGCTTGGAGACCGCCTTTTTGTACTTCTTCAGGCCATCTCTGGCCTCATCCAGGCTGGTGGTCACCGTGGTTCTGGGGTGGGGTACGCCGGCGTTCCAAAGAGCGATGGTGGTGGCGAACTTGTTTGCCGCCCTCAATATGGCGGCAGGAGGGTTGATCATCTCCAGGCCCTGCTGCTGGAGGGTGCAGAGAACCTCGAACCGGAAGGCGACGTCGTGAGAGCCGCTCCGGCCCAGGTCTCTCACCACCAGCCCGTCCAACCGGGCGAGATCGATGTTTTTGCACCTCAACCGGATATCATGGTCGATACAGGCTCCGAGCTGAGAAAAGTTGAGATATACCGTCTTTGCTCCGAGCTTTTCAAAACCAGTTTTGATGGCACCGGCGGTCCAATCATGGGGGTCGGTAACCACTATTCCAAAGCGCATAGGGTTCATGCCCTCGCAGCCAGGGTCAGCGCGCCGTAGGGCATCACCAGGGTCCTTGCGTCCTTGCCCTGGCGCTCCCGGGCCATGGCCATCGCCTCGTCTAGCGTCGAGGCGGGCCTGAAGAAGCAGATCTCCGCATATTCCCGGGGCATCGCCGAGACCAGGATCAGGTCGTGATCCAGCGCTTCCTTGGCGATCAGCGCCGCCTTATGCCCGCCGAACTCGTACTCCCTCCCGAACCGCTCCACGCAGTCCTCCGGAGAGGATGCCTCTCGCGCCCACCGTTCGAAGACCGGATGGCCCAGACCCTCGGCGCACTCCGCCAGAAGGACGAGCGTACCGCCGGGGAGGACGGCGTCCTTGGCGTTATCCAGCGCCTTCTGAGCCTGGAATAGGTTGATGTCTTTGGGACTACCGCCTGCGCAGGTTATCACGATCTCTGCAGGTGACACATCCTTTCTGTACATTCTGTTCACGATCTTGGCGCCTGTCCGGTGGGCCTTGATGTAGTCTCCGGCCACAGCCTTGACTATCTCCTTCTTGCTGTTCAGGACCACGTTCAATATAAAGTCGAGACCAGCGATGCCCGCGGCATCTTCCATGTCCAGTCTCACCGGGCTGTCCAGCCGACCGGACCTGGCCAGGGGATCCGCCATCATGGCATGGTTCTTGTTCACCGACGCCTCCGAGCTGACCCCGGGCAAGATGGCCTTGGCACCCCCGCTGTAACCGGCATAGTAGTGGAACTCGATGTTCCCGGTGGCGATCTTCAGGTCTGACGCCACCACGTCTTCTAAGATCTCTACCGGGGTACCCATGCAGGTCTCCCCCAGGAGAACGCACCGGTCTTTGTCGTGCTGCATGTGAGGCATGGAGATGCATCTTTTGATCAGCTTCTCCTCTTCACCAGGCGTCATGCGTCGGTGGGTTCCCAGAGCGAAGATTATCTTAACGTCCTCGACGCCCAGGGACCGCAACCTTTCGATCAGGGGCGGTAGCATCTTGTAGGAAGGCGCCGGCCGGGTGATATCGCTCACCATGATCGATGCGCTCTTCGATCCCCGGAACGTCGGTAGAAGATCTCCTGCCGGGCTGTCCAGTGCTCTCTCTATCTCTTTTCTCTCGTCTTCGACCCCGGGGATCTCTTCGGGCAGCACCACTTCGTAATCGCCTTCCAGCTCGACGCTTCCTCTACCATAACCCAGTCTCACTTCAACCCCCTCCAAACATCGGCCCGGGAGTTGACCTCGGAGAAGGCGTCGAATATGGGAACGTCGGTGGTGAAGTAGAAGAAATCGGCACCTACATCGTCGCAGGCCTCGACGATCCTGTTCCGGTGATCTTCCATCTTCTCCTGGTACTCCTCTATAAGCCGGGGACTGACCCTGGTCGCCATAACCTCTTCCGACTCCAGATCCACAAACCTCACGTCGCCCACGAAGCTCAGATCGGCCTCTCCCTTCTCCAGCACCTGTATCAGTATAAGATCGTTCTTGGATAGCCGATAGATGCTGTTGACCAGGCTCTCAGGCTCGTCCAGGAAGTCGGATATCAAGATCACCTGGCTGGTGGTCTTGACCATCTGATCGAACTCTTCGGCCGACCTATTGATATTCGTCCTCCCTTTGGGCATGGTCCGGTCCAGGTCTTCGATCGCCTGGAGAAGTCTGCCCCTTCCCTGTCTGGGCTCCTCGGGCGTCAGCCTTTCCGCAAACCGGGAGATGGTGAACTTCTCGTTCTCCCTGGTAGCCATATACGAGAAGCCCGCCGCCAGCATGGAGGCGTACTCGAACTTCTTTCCGTAGTTCATGCTGGCGCTTGCATCCAGGAGCACGTGCAAGACGAGGCTCCGCTCTTCTTCATGCTCTCTGACGTACAGCTTCTCGCTCCGGCCGTAGACCTTCCAGTCGACCAGCTTGAAGTCGTCACCCTTCCGGTACTCTCTATATCCCAGGGGGCTGATGCCCCGGCCGGCCTTGATTGACCGCCGGGCCCCGGTGTAGATCGTCGAGACCCTCTTCTTCATCAGGAGGGTGAACCGATCCAGTTCTGCTAAGAACGCGGTATCCATCTCGTCCTCAGATCTTATGCGCCTTGAGTATATCCGAGATCACCTGGTCTGTGGTGATCCCTTTTCTCTCCGACTCGAAACTCAAGATTATCCTGTGCCTGAGCATGGGATAGGATATGACCTTCAGGTCCTCCTGGCTCACATAATCGCGGCCTTGGAGGAAAGCCCGAGCCTTGGAAGCCAGCACCAGGCCGATGGACGCCCTGGGGCTGGCACCGTACTCCACCCCTTCCCAGGACCGGGTAGCGGTCACTATCTTTATCACCGTCTTCTTCAGGTCGTCGGAGAGGGGTATGTCCCTGGTGAGCTGTTGGAGGGCGAGCAGCTCACTCTTGGCCACCACCCGATCCACTCGGGGATCTATGTGACCGGTATACCTCTCCATGATCTCGAACTCCTCTTTGGAAGACGGATAATCCATGTACACCTTGAGGAGGAACCGATCGAGCTGGGCCTCGGGCAGGGGGTATGTACCCTCCATCTCGATGGGGTTCTGGGTGGCCAGCACGAAGAAAGGCTCCTCTAGCTTGTAGGTGTTGTTGCCTACGGTGACCTGCTTTTCCTGCATCGCCTCTAGCAGGGCGCTCTGGGTCCGTGGCGAGGTCCTGTTTATCTCGTCCGCCAGAACGATATTGGCAAAGACCGGACCCGGCTCGAACCTGAACCGCTTGGTCCCGCCAACATCATCGATGATCGTGGTGCCGGTGATGTCCGCGGGCATCAGGTCCGGGGTGCACTGGATCCTGCTGAAGCCCAGGCCAGTGGTCTTGGCGGCCGTCTTGATGAGAAGAGTCTTTCCCAGCCCGGGGTTGCTCTCCAGAAGGATATGACCTCCGGAGAGCATGCCCACCAGGAGCTGCTCTATCGCCGCTTCCTGTCCCACCATCACCTTGCCGATCTCTTCTTTGATCATCCGGAAGATGCCTGGTGCGTCTTTATATATGTTGGTTAGATTGTCTCTCATTCGCATCTCCATCAATGTTATTTTAATAGTACATAAAGTATAACTTTATGTGCTCAAGTAAATCCGACAGAGGGGAGGATTTTCTTGTTGTACATAATGTATAACTTTATGTGCTCCGAGTAAATTCGACCGAAGGGAGGATTTACTCGTCAATCTCTGCCAGGTTTTCGAAGTAACGTTTGACAATTTCCCGGTGTTGTGGAGGTAGGCTCTCGATGTAAAGCTCGGTGGGAACGGCCACGCCTTCTCCCAAGGGAGCGGCCTGGAAGAAGCGACTCATGGTTTCGGTCTCCCTGGATAGCGATCCCGCACCCGTGCCAGGATAGAGGAGCAGCTCCAGGTTTACTTCATCCAGCACCGCCAGAGACGGCTTCCCATAAATATCGCCGGGGATGTCCGATCCCTCGGTTCCCTGGTCCGAGAAATCCTTCTCCTGGAAGAGGGACGTTGCTTTGTCTCTGAGATCTTCCAGTGGCTGGAGGTTTGGTGGTGATATATCCTCGCCGATCTGGCTATGGCTGATGATGATGAGGGCTCCAAAGAGGAAAACCGCCGAGATCGTCTTCAGATGGAGAAGGGGCATGCTCAACCCACCCAGGGTAAACCGAGACCGCTTTATCAGATCTGCAGATCTTACCAAGGCGAGCCTGCGCCTCACATCCTCTGCCAGGCGTTCCATTATCACCGAATCCGATCGGCGGTTGTCATAGGCGGTCTTGGTCTTCTCCAAGAGCACCGGGTCGAAGAGCCGGTAAATGTCCGACCTGGACCGTCGGCTTAGGAGCTTGGCCCCGCAACAGCCCAGCAATATAGAAAATATAACTGGCGCCCTGGCGAGGAGGGGCACGTCCTGCCAGTAGAGTTCGAAGAAAGCAGGTATGCCCATAAACAGAACCACTCCATAGACTAAGATGGCGATTATGGCGGCATCGAGCAGGTTGAGCACCCGCACAAGCCTCTTGTAGGCGGTCGTCAGTCGCTCCAGATCGACCAGGAACACGTATGAGCCGTTCACAATATAAATCCGGCCAGTCTAAATAAATACTTTCCGCGCAGCTGACCTGGCCGTACTGAAATTAAGTTTATAACTTTAGAGCACATACTGGTAGGTACTCCTGTTGGATGGTAGGTCGTGTACCACGATTCGCCGAAGACGGAGGAGAACGTGAGACGAATGATCGTCCCGGCGGAGCCGGGACCGTAGCAGGGAAACATAGGACGATGGAAAAGACACCGAAGAGGGTAGGACTGAACCTCAAGCTAGTGATACTATTCCTGCTGGTGGCGTTGTTGCCGCTGGGCTTGATCAGCACGATCACCCACCAGGAGACGAAGACCATCGCAGAAGAGACGGTGAGCGGGACGACCAACCTCAGTATCAATGAGGAGATCGGCACCATATCTGCGGGTGTCTGGATATCCCCCGATGGCTCCGGCAACCTCTCACAGGAGACGTTCCCGACCTCCTTGAGCTATCTACGTGATCCCGCTAGGACCCTGCGCATCACGATAGATGGTGGAGACGATCTGGAGCTGGGGTACATAGGAACCTCGGATGGGGTCCTGGTTCTCTGGCCCGACATCACCGAGACGCTGCGCAAGATAGCTCCCTTCGATTACCGAGAACGTCCCTGGTACCTTCTGGCACAGGATGCGGGCCAGACCGTCTGGACCAAACCTTACCGGGACACCAGCACCGGTGCCCTGGCCGTTACCTGCGCGACCCCGATATACGTAGGAAATGAGACGATGGGGATCGCCGGGATGGACGTATCCCTGGTCTCCATGCATCGCGACCTATCCAGTTATCCACTCGGGTATATATTTCTCATCGACGGCGAGGGCGCGGTGATCATGCGACCGGACACTCCGCCAGAGGGATTTCTCTGGGATGAGCTTCTCGCGGAGGGGAGCCTTCTGGAGATGGGAAACTCGAATCTGGCAGCTACCATCCAGAAGATGGTCCAGGGTGAGGCCGGTCTCTCTGTGGTCCGCCTCAACAAGGGAGACTGCCATATAGCCTACGCGCCTCTCACCTCGACAGGATGGAGCCTGGGCATGGTCCAATATTCGGGCGACAGGGTGGCCGCCGCCGCCAAGGCGGTCCAGTATGATGAATTCTTCAGGAGGATCGAAGACCAGAACGAGGTCGTGGCCGGGTCTGTCGTGGAGAGCTTGTTGGAGAGCGAATACGGTGGCGAAGCCGTCGGGGCCCGCGAACCGGCGGCCGGTGCCGGTGCCTCTGACCAAAGAACGATGATCCTGGTAATATTCCTCATCGCGGGAGCGCTGGCGGGCGTGGTCGGTCTCCAGGTGGGCTACAGCATCACCCGCCCGATCGCCTCTATCACCGAGGCTCTCCATAGGGTGGGCAAGGGCGACCTGGACGTCAAGGTTGATGTGAGATCTTCCGACGAGATAGGCGATCTGAGCGAGGCCTTCCGGGGGATGGAACGAGACTTGAAACGCCACCTGGACCGGGTGAAGAGCGACGCCTTCGAGCTAGGTCGGACCCGGGAGACGGAGGATATCGCCAGGGAGATAAGAGAGAGCCTCCTGCCCGAGAAAGTTCCTCAGGCGGATGGTTACGAGATCGTTGCTTTATCCCTTCCTGTCGGACGGAGCGGAGGCCACTTCTACAACGTTTTCGAGACCGGGGAAGATAGGACCGGCCTGGTGATGGCAGACGTATCCGGGGAGGGACTTCCTGCTGCCATCTTCATGGTTCACTCCAAGACCCTGATCGAGATGGCCTGTATGAGATATCCGGATCCAGCAAGGGCTCTGGAGATGGCCAACGTTCATATCGGCAAGAACGCCAACGGTGGGATGATGGTTACCTGCTTCTGCGGGGTGGTGGATGCAACCAGTCAATTCGTGGAGTATGCCAACACGGGCCACATACCGCCCTTCGTAGTCGATTCTCAAGGGAGAGTGGAGACCCTGGGAGGCGGAGGGATCGCCCTGGGAACTCTGGAGAAGATCAAGCTGGAGCCGGACAGGACGAGGATGGAACCGGGTGACGTCTTGGTGATATACACCGATGGTGTGATCGATGCCGAGAACGAGGAGATGGAACGGTTCGGGACAGAACACCTGATAAGCCTGGTGAAAGATACAAGGGCATCTTCGGCATCGGAGATCCTGAAGGCGGTCGAGGAGGCGGTCAGGGCGCACACCGGGGACAAGGCTCAGAACGACGATATCACTCTGATGGTCGTAAAGAGGTACGAATAATCAGCAGCGCACCATCTTTATGAAATCGTCACCGGCGATGTTTTTCACCTTTCTGGCCAGGTCTTCGAGGCAGGCACCGTCCAAGGCGATCCGGGTCTTCTCTCCGAAGATCTCGGCCCTAACCCGCCGACCTACGACGTCGTCGCACCCGGACCTGACTACTATTATGGTGCTGCCCTCCGGAGTGGTCGTCCGGTGAGACAACCGGTCGGGGTCGCCGTCCACTATACCGATCTGGGAGACGCCCAGGCGGGCCAGGACGTCCCCGGCGATGGTGGTAGTGTCGTCGCCCACGGTTATCACCACCCCAGCATCTCTGGCATTCTCGAAGGTGCCCTCGGCTGCATGGTCGATCATCACCACCTCGTGACCGCTGTGATGGAGAATCCGGGGTGCACACTCCGTCCTCCTGATGTCGCCGCTTCTCAGCACCGCCATCTCCAGATCGACGAAAGATAGCTTCTCCAGGCCGTGGGGTTT
The DNA here is from genome assembly GCA_030611205.1 of Methanothrix sp. Taxonomy (GTDB): domain Archaea; phylum Halobacteriota; class Methanosarcinia; order Methanotrichales; family Methanotrichaceae; genus UBA204. The sequence continues at coordinate 10,811 of JAUWQF010000016.1, read as the reverse complement.
CGGCACCGCTCCTCTGATATCGACTATCTTGCCTGCCCAAGCGATGATCTCTACGTCGCTTTCTTGCGCCCTGGCTATCACCGTACCGTTCAGGGATATGTTCTCACCTGGCTTGGCACCCGCCAACCTGCGCCGGACTACCTGTCCCCGGCGTACGATCCTCTGCAGGGGGGGAGGTGGATCCACCAGCTCCAGGTCCAGCTCGCGGGCCAGGATGGAGGCGAGGTCATCGGCGTCTCCCGTCAGAGAAGCCACGAACCTGTCCCCCAGGTCGATCAAAAGCAGCGGCCGGGTGGGTTCTGCCCTGGTCTTTACGATCTCTCCGAAGACTAGGCCTGTTTCTCTCGTCTTGGCCTGGTTGAGGAGGATTACCACATCGGACCGTTCCTGGAGCCGACGGACCGACTTGCTGGGGATCTCTCTCCGGCTGATATCGATGCGGTCTTCCAGGCCTGCGTCGATGACCGCCACCCGGCCCATGGTGCCTCCCAGAACAGCGGTGATCCTGTACATACTCTCCAGCAGGTCCAGCACGGTGAGTGCCGATCCCGAGTCTATGACCTCGGGGCCATGTATCACCACCCCGATATCATCCACCGCTTTCGACGCTCTCATCCTCCATCCTTATCAACGATAGCGTTTCCTCCGCCGTCTTGAGATCGTCCTCGAACTCTTCCAGGGTACGACCGCCCAGCTCTTTTCTTTCCGGCATGTGCTCGATGGGTTCCAGGGAGCTCAGATGATAGTAGAGACCCGTGGAGTCCAGAAGAGCCCACCGACCGTCGTCTTCGGTCTTGAGGACCTTCACCACGCCGACCGTACCGGTTCCGTTGTATCGGACGATGCTGCCTTCTCTGATAATATCTTCTGCCAAGCCTATCACCGCCTCACATCTTCTCGATCTTCATCTCGCCCTCGAAGTTCTCGACCTCTGCCCCGCCGGAACAGGCCAGCACCACCACGTCCTCGAACTCCTCAGTCCCGCAGAGCACGTCCTGTTCGGGATGGGTGCCTGCCTGGATGTCGCATCTTATCCTGGTCCTGCTTCCCACGGAGACCACCGTATTCAGCCTGGGCGAGGCCGGATGGCCCTTTGGGAGGACGATGAGCGGAGATCTCAGCTCTCTGATCTGGTAGAGGGTGCATCCGAGCCCCCGCCGGATCTTCTTGCCCGTGCCGAAGGCCGAGGCTACCAGCAGGTCGTCCTTCTCGGTGAAGATTATGATCTCCTCGACGTCCGTCTCCAGGTAAAAAAAGTAACCCAGGGTCTTGGTCATGGCCAAGGTCCCCTTCTGGCCACAGAGGTAGGCGATCTCGTCCTCACCCAGGTGGATCTTCATCTTCACTATGCGGACTTGATGCTTTTGGACTGGCACGAGGGGCATACGGGCCTGCGACCCATGCCCTTGAACTTGTTTCCGCAGTCCTGGCATTCGTAGTTCTTCGTGGCGAGGGATGTTACATCACATATATCTGGTGGACCACCACACGTACACATGGGGCTTTCACCTCGTTTATTCTATTGCAGGCCTATCGTATTTAAACGAGGTGGGCTTATGGCGCCGGAACTATCTTTTTTAGTGTGGCACCTCATAGTTTTGTACGGGTCGTCATTGTATCGGTTAACCTCTTCCATGGGAGGATTAGTCCGATCTTCTTTGAAACAATCTCCATGGCATATAGTAGTCTCTGATAAAATCGTAGGAAGCTAGATCACAGCTCACCGATGAAATAATCTTCCCGGGATGAATCTTACCCACAGAGAATAGCGAGGAGTCCGTCTTATGGTCGAGGACCGGAGCGTCGATGGCGGCTTCCTTTGTGACATCGGTCAACCTGGAAAGGCCCTCGCCCTCTCATGAAAATGACGGCCCAGATTGCTTATGCATCTCGATTTTCAATCTTTGGACATGAGCCTCTGCTCATGAATATTTTATATAGGATTGACGAGAAGATACGATACGAGTTGAGCTGATAAAGATAAAAGGGAAGTGTAGTAAAATATTAAGAAATGAATTCCCACACTTAAAAGATTGGTGTAAGAACAATCTATAGGCACCAGTTTGTAAAATCATTAATCCACCTGAAGGAGAAGTGCCCCCACCTAAATGGTGGATGGGGAGATGAAATATTTAAGGTAGAGGAGATCTATTAAAATGGTGGTTGAAAATGACAGGAGCTAAAAAAATTCATCTTCCAGTTCTTGTAGAGAAGGATGAAGATGGTTTTTTTGTGGTTGAATGCCCACTTCTTCAGGCGTGCTATACACAGGGAAAAACATTGGACGAAGCGTTAGAAAACATACACGAAGTGATTGAACTGTGTCTTGAGGAACAGAAGGAAGAAACGATAGAACGGCTTGATGCAATCCAAGAGTTCAGCTATCATATCGTGTCGGTAGAGATATGAGCCAATTGCCCGTTATTTCTGGAGAAAAGGCGGTTAAATGCTTTGAAAAACTGGGCTATGAGGCGGTAAGGCAAAGAGGAAGTCATGTTCGTATGTGGCATGCTGACAAAAGTAAGAAACCGCTAACAATTCCAAAACACAAAGTGCTTGGCAAAGGATTATTAATAAAACTTCTAAGAGATGCTGAAATAGGTGTTGAGGAGTTCAACGAGTTATTGCTATGAGGCCCGACAAACTACTACCAAGGATGCACCTATATTCATAGGGGTATGGGCAGGTCGTGGTCTCCAGAACCGCTCATAGTATCCCACCTCCTCATCCTGGCCCGCCCCACGCCGAAGGCCTTCTCGCCCCGGACCATGACATCGTCGCCGGGTCCGATCTCTTCGTCGGCGTTTACGACCTTTGGGCTCAGCACGTCACATTCGGGCAGAAACTCGCCGATCTCCACCAGATGGACGCCCCCCGGCCCCGGGCTCCAGCCGCCCCTGTTATTTCTTGTCGATGACCTTTATCAGATGGTAACCGAACTCGGTCTTCACCGGTCCTATAACCTTCCCCTTCTGTCCCTCGAAGGCGGCCTTCTCGAACTCGGGTACCATCTGCCCCTTCTCGAACCATCCCAGGTCTCCTTTGCTCTTGCTTGATGGACAGATGGAATGTTTTCTCGCCATCTCCGCGAAGCTCTGGCCCGAGTTGATCATATCCAGAACCTTATTCGCCTTCTTCTCGCTCTTGACCAGGATGTGCGCCGCATGGACTTCTTTCGTCATGATGGCGCAGAAGGGACGAACGCATAAAAAGATTTAGGCGCGGGCGAGCACGATGGCGAAGGGATCGCGGAGGAGGGGCGTCTTATGGCCGGTGGGGCGCAGGTCCAAAGAGGCGATCGGAGGAAGGTCGCCGCCGAATTCCAGAGCTCACCGTCCGATGAATCGTGGATGGGGTTGACGTCATCACAAGTTTTAAATAACTAATGTTACTTGGGGTTACAGGTGGTTATTAAAATGAAACGGATTGCAATATGTCTAGTTTTCCTTGCGCTCTGCTTTTCGGCGGCAGAGGCCCATGACACCTGGCTCATGCCGCCCATCGGCTGGGTGAGCGAGGGCGACTCTTCCATTGTGCCCCTCACCGAAGGTCACCATGCGGTGCCCGAGGGCGCGCCGCCCGGAGAGATCACCATCGAGGTGGTGAGCCCCAGCGGCGCGGTGGCTGCCTCAGGGACCATAATAGACGAAGTGTTGGACGAATATACGAAGAAGAACGGGCCCTACTACTACATCGAGTTCGATGTCGATGAGACCGGGATGTACGTCGCAAAATCCGAGCATCACGAGGGCGCGCTGACCTTCGTTTGTACCAGCTTCGGCACCGAGCCCGAAGAGATGGAGGCCTATGACGATATAGACTGGGACTCGGTCGACAAATCCGGCTGGGAAAGTGACTGGTACATCACAGATGCCTATGTCGACGCGGTGAAGTTCGCAAAGACCTTCCTGGTGGTGGAGAACTCCGACTTCGAGTCGGCTTCCCAGCCCCTGGGCCAGAAGATGGAGATCATCCCCCTGGACAACATAACGACCGTCGGCACCGGTGATTTCCGGTTCCAGGTGCTCTTCGACGGAGAGCCGCGTTCCGGGATAGACGTGACCGCCATGAAGGCCTACTGTGATCAAGAGATCACGGGCGTGACCGACGACGAGGGCAAGGTGACCTTGAACCTGCCGGAGAAGGGCGACTGGCTGATCAAGGCCGGGCCCTACAAGGACGGCTCCAGCGAGGCCTTGCCATATCATGGATCGGATTCCAGCGAGAAGAGCTTCGTGGGAACTTGCTACAACCACGTTCTCACCCTGAGATCCGATCATGTGCAGCCAGAGGCGAGCTGAGCGCTGTAATATCGCTGGGAGCCTTGGCCAAGGCTCTTTCATTTTTTTTGTTGTACATAATGTATAACATTCTGTACACGAGTAAATCCGACCGAATGGAGGATTTTCCTCGTCCCGGTGTTTTTAGCAAGATTTATATACTTAGTAATACTTTAGGTTACGGTTGGTGCTTAAATTGAAACGGATTGTGCTGTATCTTACCGTATTAGTTCTATGCTGCACCTTGGCAGCGGATGCGCATGAAACCTACGTCCGGCCCATCTCTGGCTGGGCAAACTTGGGAGACGCGGCATTTCTTCCCCTGGGGAGCGGTCATTCCACGGCATCGACGGAGCTGCCCGAGGGGATCGTGAACGTAACGGTGATCGGGCCCTCAGGAGATCTGATCCTCGACGATTAGGGGGCGATAGATGGATTTTGGAACGTCTACAGCTTCGAGGTCGACGAGCCCGGGTTGTACGTAGTAGACATCTACCACAGCGAGGGAGCTTGGACTCACTTCATTACCAATCCACCGACAGAGGGCTTCTGGGAGCACAAGTACGTCGAGGAGATAGATTTCGACTCCCTGAACACCACGGGCTGGGCCGACGACTGGTACGTGGAGAGATCATATCCCAAGAACTGCTTCGCCAAGGCCTTCATAGTCGCTCCTGACGCCGACTTCTCCATCGCCTCACAGCCTATAGGCCAGGACTTGGAGATAGTGCCTCTGGACAACATAACCACCGTTGGCGATGGTGACTTCCAGTTCCAGGTATTCTACATGAATGAGCCCTTCTCCGGCATAGATGTGTGGGCCGTAAGGGTGGGTGATGACTCTAATGTCGAGGGCGTCACCGACGAGGACGGCAAGGTCACTCTGAACCTGACCGACTCCTCGGAGCTGAGCGAGTGGGTGGTGAGGACCGACACCAAGATGGACCCCTGCGTCGTAGAGGCAGCGGATCTGCCCCGGGGAGAGGCCTCGACCGAGAAGAGCTATGTGGGGCCTGTCTACCGTTCAACCTTGACCTTGAGATCCGACTACATCATGGAAGACTGAAAACGATTTGAAGAGGGAGGGCTCCAAGCCCTCTTTTCCTTGTTCTTATTTTGATGGCTCAGCGTGATTGATGGTCGTAGCAGTGCATGAGGTGCTAACGAGAAGATCCTACATTCGGTCGGATTCACGCAGGGCATATAATATCATATAATATATACAATAAAAATATATACTACACTTCATAGGGTCGATATGAGCAGCAAAAGCCGTTTGATTTTTTGGTACCTGAACTCAAGACCACTACCAATAACCGAGACTCACCGATCGACTTCCCGAAGGCTATTTATCTCCAACCGACCTGAGAAGTTGAGGTTAAACAAAAAGAGGAGGCGAGGACGACGAATCGGGCGCTCTTGCAGAAGAATAAGGGGTGGTGGCGATAACGTCGCTCTTCTTCAACCTTCTCCAGTCGATCATCATCATCGTGGCCGGGTTCGGGAGTTCGTCGACCCTCGGTTACTCGTTGATAAGCCAGACCTTCCCAAACAACCCAAACGCAATGACCGATGCCCTGATAATCAGCGAGCTGGGCGCCGGCATACCTATCTTTACCATCGGCGTGGCCATCGCCATCTTCTTTGGCACCCCTCTTTCCAGCAGCTCGCAACTCAGGTCAGGAGTCATGTCGTTCTTCACGTCACCAATATTTTTATCGCTCGTGTTGGGCCTTGCCGTCTCTTTTTTGAGCATACCTCTGAACAACCCAATATTTGCCCTTATTTATAGAGTACTTGACATCATTGGCGGTTCCCTGGTACTCTTCGTCGCCATAACGATAGGCCTGATGCTAAAACCGATAGACTCGAAGACGCTACTTCCCCTTATCCTCGCCGTTGCAGCTGTGAAATTGGTCATCGAGCCAGCACTTGCATTCGCGTTCGTGAATATTATCACGGTCCCTTCGATTGAAAGTGAGGTTTTTCTGATCGAGTCGGCTATGCCCTCTGGAACGGTTGCAGCTGTTATCGCATACCGGTACGGCTGTGATGGCTCAATTGCATCAGCCCTCGTGATCGCAACCTATGGGCTGAGTCTCTTCACGATACCGATAATCACCATGCTGATGATGTGACGTCTCAACATATTGATCTCGTCCTGGCGCAAAAAAAAGGCGAATTGGATCGGCCTAAACCTATGTGCGATCGTTAACCACCTCGATGGCCCGACGGGCGGTCCGCCGATCGCATACACGCCGCCCTTGGGGCAGGATCCCAGTGCCTCATCCGTGGTGGTGGTCGTAGCGGTGCATGAGGACCTCCAGATCCTCGTGAGTATGCTCGTGGATATGAAGGTGGACGTGCTTCTCGTCGCCTTCTATGGTCTTCGTCAGAACCTCCACGGCCTCATTTATCGAAAGAGGAAGTGATTCGCAGTTGAATCCGAAGCAGCTCAGCACGCTGAAGAGCTTGAATACGTCCGGAGCGTCCAGGTTGTTCTCTCTCAAGAGATCGAAATCCATGAAGATCTCTGTGGGGGGTCCCTCGGCCACCATCCTCTTGTTCAGCACATAGATCCGGTCTGCAAGCTGCGAGACCGCGTTGACGTCATGCATGGCCACGATGGTCGTTATCCCCTTATCCCTGTTCAGGTCGTTTATCAGCTCGATCAAAGAGGCCCTGTTCATCGGGTCGAGGTTGGCGGTGGGCTCGTCGAGCACCAGGATCCTCGGCTCCATGGATAAGACGGCCGCAAGCGCTGCTCGTTTCTTCTGGCCATAGCTCAGATGATGAGGGACCCGGTCCTCGAACCCGGTGAGGCCTACGGTGGCGAGGGCGGATCTCACCCGTCGTTCCACTTCGTCCTCATCGAGACCCATGTTGATGGGACCGAAGGCCACATCGTCGAAGATGGTGGGCATGAAGAGCTGGTCGTCTGGATCCTGGAAGACGACCCCCACCTTTTCGATCCGCTCTTTGCTCTTCATCTGTCCTATATCTTTTCCAAAGATGACGACGTTGTTATCGCAGCTCTTGATGGTGCCGTTCAGATGGAGGAATAGCGTAGTCTTTCCCGCGCCGTTCTGCCCGATGATCGCTATCCTTTCTCCTTCTTCGATCGTGATGTTAATATCCTCTAACGCCACCGTCCCGTCCGGGTACGAATAGTTCAGATCTCTGATAGATACCGCTTCTTTCGTCACATCATCACCGTATTGATATGCACGAGGATCGCAATCCCTACGAAAATCGCGCTCAGCACGTAATCCGTTCTTCTCATGGCGAACGCCGTTCTGGTCTTCGGGTTGCCCGTATACCCCCTGGATATCATCGCCTGGTACACTCGCTCGCCCCTCTCGTAGCTCTTGACGATCAGCATCCCCACCATGTTCCCCATGACCGAGAGGCCGTACATGTTCGTTCTTGGATTAAAACCCTTGGCGCTCATCGCCCGCCACATGCTCAGAAACTCGTCGATGATCACGAAGATGTAGCGATAAGTGAACATGAGCATCTGGACCAGCGTCTTCGGAGCCTTCAGCGTGTAGAGCGCCTTGATCGTGGTATCGAACCTCATCGATCCGAGCATCGTTAATATGAGGATTACCGCCGCCATGGACCTGATGACGATGAGGCTTGCGTACCATAGCCCCTCGCGGGTCGCCGAGATCCCGAAGACGCTGAAAAGCTCGGTCCCCTTCACAGTCAGAGGCATGATGATGAGCAGGGGCAAGACGAATATCAATACTATCTGCACACGCTTGAGGATGAAACGGATGGGGAGTTTTGATACCAGCAGGAGAAGAAGAGAGAATAACAGGGCAAGAAATGCCACGGAGATCTTCTGTACAAATACAAAAGAGATGAGAAGAAGGACAAACGTGATTATCTTTGCCCGGGGATCGAAACGGTGGATCGGAGAGTCGAGCGATGCGTACCTGTCGATCTCTGGATAATCCATGAATTACTTGCCTCTTCTCAAGATCCCTTCTGGCCTTTCCGGCTGGCATAGAGCATCCCCGCCCCGGCAAGTCCGAACAGATAGCCGAACCCGGCGACGATCCTGGCATAGAGAGGCAGCTCTGCCTCCTGTGGCTGGTCAGAGGATCCCAGGTCGATATTCATCTTCGCCCGGTGGCCCATCTGTTCCACCACCACATTGTACGCCGTCACCCCCGGCTCGGGTTCAAAGGAGTAAAACCCGTCCTCATTGGTAACCCCTTCAAGATAGAGCACATCTTTTCCGTCATCTACGGCATAGACCTTCACAGGAGCCTCGTTTATGGGGTCACCGCCTTCGTACCAGGCCTTCAGCCTTACCTCGTTATCCACGACCTCTCCCACAAACGCTCTGTGTGCAGGCACGGCAGGCATCGTCGTCGCACAGAGGAGAACGAGCAGCGCCAGGATACCTATCCCTCTTTTTGCATTCATCTTTTATCACCCAGATCTACGGGCAGCAACTCCGGTTTGACCTTCGCAAGATAGGCGACGACAAAACCGGTAACGATAGCCTCTACAATCATGATCGGAACGTGTGCCACAGCGGCAAGCTTTGCGACCGCGACGAACTCCTCGCCCGTGGTGACGAGAACGACTGCCAGCAATATCACGGCGAGGACCGTTGCCAGGGCACCACACAGGGCGCCGAGCGCCGTCAGTGATATGTTCCTCTTATATCCTGTCTTGAATACGGCGTAGGATATCAGTCCCGGGACCCCCATGATCATGGTGTTCACGCCTAGGACCGTGAGACCCCCATGCTGGAATAGGAGGGCCTGCAAGGTGAGGCCTATGAACATCGCAGGATACGATAGCACACCGAGAACGACGCCCAGCAACCCGTTAAGTATGAGATGAACGCTGGTAGGTCCTACGGATACGTGGATCAGGGAGGCGACGAAGAACGCCCCCGTCATGATCGATAGCTTCGGGATCTGTTCGGCGATGCTTTTATCTCTCTCGCCCCACCTGAGCGTTATCACCAGCAGCGCCACCGTTATTATCCAGCCGGCAGCGACTACCGGCAAGGACAAGACCCCGTCAGATATATGCATTATTCGAACCTCATCTCTTGTTGCGTCTCCACCAGATGACAAAGGCTATGGGCAGGACTGCAGCTGTGGCCACCACACCCGCCTTCCTAGTCTCGGGTCGGTCCGTCGAGATGTTGATGAATAGCTCTCTTTTGTGACCTGCGCAGGATACATCGAAGCGCCAGTTGCCGGTCCCTTTTCCCGGAAGAGCAACGGTGAGCATGCCCTTGGAGTCGGTGACGGTCTGGTTGTAAAGCTCGTAGAGCTCGCAGGTCTCGTTATACCGGTAGATATTCACATCTGCGTTCCGGGCGGGTTCGCCGTTCTCGAAGACGGCACAGATGTCCACGTTCACCCGCTGCCCGACGAACATATTGTGACCGCTGGCCACGCCTCCGCACAGAAGCGTAAATAACGCCAGCAAGGCGATAATCTTCATCTTATCGTCCTCGAATAGTTCTACGTTTTAGCCACTCCAGAAGGTCAGATAAGCCGTGGGCGCGATCGCGTCGTACTCCAGCTCGTCTCCCTGGCTGTAATGCCCTTCGGGATCGTCGATGGTAGCGGTCCAGGTCCCGTCCTCGTCCACCGGGTCTGCGAAGAAGGTGACCACCCAGAGGCCGGGCCTGGTGAGTTCGAACTCGATCTCGCCGTCGGACGAGTCCCCTTCTGCATCGTACTCCTCGGCGTGCTGGACGGTGAGCAGGTCGCTGGGCGTTCTCGCTATCATGGCGTTGTAGTACCCATCGACAGGTCTGCCGTTCCAGAGGACCTCTGCCTGGAAATCATCTCCCACCCCAAGGCGGTAAGGGTCCACCAGAGGAACTATCTCCAGCCCTTCGCCTGAGGACCAGTCGTAATTGTCGCTGGATTCGACCGCCATCAGTCCTCTGCCGTAGTTCAGAATGAGCTCTTTATCGCTGCTCACGCCGTACCACGCCGGATCTACCAAGTGGGGTTCCATCTGAAGATCCAGTATGTAGCATCCGGAGTCCCCTACCTCGACCGTAGTTATCAAGCCATCGCTGTACTCGTCCAGGTCCAGCTCCTTCACGTCGCCATCAGGTGATACGATATCGGCAACCGAGAGGTCTGGGACCATCTTCTCTCCGTGACAATGGCCGTAGGTTATCCACACGTCCACCTCGGAACCGGCCGATATATCTTCCGGAAACTCGGCGTAGAGCATGTGACCCGATGCGAGAGTTACCATCCCAGCCACGGCCAGAATCAATAGGTAAAGTGTTTTCATGTTATATCTCCGGGAATTCTAATGTGTTTATACGTAATAAATGCTATCTTTGTATGATATCATAGCAGACAACAAGAAAATGTTCGCTTACGCTCACATTTACTTGAGCACATAAAGTTGTGCGCCGAGCTAAGCTTGTAATATCCAGCTGGTGAAAATCCAGCTTGAGGAAAGGCTAGCCACCACCTCAGAACTGAACCTTGCACCCAGTCCGGTAACGGGCTGTTGTGAAGCCAAGGG
>JAUWQF010000098.1 GCA_030611205.1 Methanothrix sp. | reverse complement strand
CACGACTTTTCAGCCATGGATAGGATCCCTTCGTATTCGAGGTTTTCCCACGAATTGCAGTTTCAATGGGGCCACGACTTTTCAGCCATGGATAGAGCCGCCATTTTTCGGCCTTTACTGATGCCGAAAAAAAGCCGATTTGCGAGAGGTTGGTTAACTTCTTACTAAATGTTCAGGAAGTTGGGTGCCCATGAGGGGCGTTTTCGGCATGCAGAGGCGTTTCGAGCGCCTCCCGGGGTTTTGCACACCACCTAACCTCTCGAAAACACTGGTTTAAACATGGAACGTTCTCCGTCCCATGATCCATCCGTCTGGACCGGATGGCCCTGCTCAGCAGGGGGCCTATTCGCCAGATCTCCGCCTTAGTCGAGTCTGCCTTACTACTATCTATACTTTTCTTTCGAGGCGGCCGTGGGACAAAATTCGCTTATGCCCCTTCCCGTGGCCAATGAAGTGCTACACCTTCTATGATCTCGAGGTATCCAACTCTCCGGATATCATGCGCAACAAGCTTGGCTCTCCAGACTCAACATTTCCAACCCCATAATGACGCCATAGCATTAAAGCATTGATGTTATCTCCAATCGTAACCAAAACAGAATCTCCAAACACGTAAGTCCACCCTTCATATGCAATACTCACAAAACGATGGTCGGTCGGTCGCGGGGGCACGAAAGCATTTAAGTAACCCTGACAACATCGTATCATACTATGTCTCTCGCAGAGGTTCGCAGAAAGGATGCACACTTACATGCCTCGGACTCCTATGGAGAATTCAGTGAGGAGTTCATCGCCGAGGTACTGGAGGCCGAAAAGGAATGTAAAACGGGGCTCTGCAAGCGGTTTAATAACGTAGACGAACTGTTGGCTTCTCTCGACGAATGAAAAAACTTTCCGACTTTTATAAGCCCGAAAAGGCCCAAACGTTCGACAATACTTTTAAAAAGATTGCGAGGAGAGACAAGGTTTTAGCCAGTAGAATAAAACGTAAGGTCAAAGACATATGTGAGTATCCCGAACGGGGAGAGCCATTGTCAGGGAATTTAGCTGGCAAATGGAGCATCCACGTCGCAGCTCATTATGTTATATTATACGAGATAAGCCATGAAGATAAAGTTGTAAGACTTTTAAGCGTTCGCCACCACGACTATGCTTATGGTAAGAAGCCTTAAAGTTTTTTTCTCGATATCCTCCATCGCAACGGCAGAAGTCATTACGGTACCAAAACCCTTTCGTATATTAAGATAGTAAGATGCCCAGGCAGGAGGTTGGATGAGGCTAAAGTCGCTCTTATTCTTGATGGTCTTAGTGTCTCTGCCCACGACAGTACAGGCAGATGTTGTCACCGTTGGTGCTGGTGGTGAGTATACCAGCATACAGGAAGCCATCGACGCCGCCCGCCCGGGAGATACCGTCGAGGTGCAGAGCGGCACTTACCACGAAAATATAGTCGTGGATAAGCCGCTCGCAGTCCGTGGCGTAGATACCGGCGGCGGCAAACCTGTTGTGGATGCTGGCGAAAACGGGAGTGCGATAACGCTCTCTGCAGGCGGTGTCCGGCTCGAGGGTCTCATCTTCAAGAACGCCGGTGTTGGAAGAGCCGGGATCGAGGTGAGGTCCGACAACAACCTCATCAAAGATAATTGTGTTATAGAGAACGGATGGTATGGTATCTTTCTCGAAGGTTCGAGCTATAATACTATCGTCAATAATACCGTCAGCAAAAACAAATACGGTATCTGGATCGCTATTAGTTCCAACAACAACAATATCCATCAGAATCGCTTTGTAGACAACGAGAACCGCAACACTACCGATCTGGGCGTCAACCAGTGGGACAGAAACCTTTACGGTGATATTGATAGGTTCGGTGCGATTTATGTGGTTCCGGGCGGCTCGAACGTTGATAGGAACCCTTCGAGGTCCGAGGAAGAGAAGGCTGCCGGTCTGGAATATACACCAGCCTATTGGCTCCAGAGAGGCGACGCTCTCGAGAAGAGGGGCGAGGACGACGAGGCCGCAGGTTGTTACGGTAAAGCCCTCGAGATCGATCCCGGAATAGCCGAAGCCTGGTATAAGAAAGGCCTGATACTCCAGGTGAGAGGCGAAGGCGACGAGGCCGCAGATTGTTACGGCAAGGCCCTCGAGATCGATCCCGGAATAGCCGAAGCCTGGTACAAGAAAGGTCAGATCCTCCAGATGAAGGGTGAGGACAACGAGGCTGCGAGTTGCTACGGCGAAGCCCTCGAGATCGATCCCGGAATCGCTGACGCCTGGAACAATAGCGCCCAGATCCTCCAGCCGAGAGGCGATTTCTACGAGGCTGCCGATTGCTACGCCCCGGCCCTCGAGATCGATCCCGGAAGCGCTGACGCCTGGTACAATAGAGGCCTGATACTCCAGGCAATGGGCGATTTCGACAAGGCCGTCGATTGCTACGAGAGGGTCCTCGAGATCGACCCTGGGATCGCTGACGCCTGGTACAATAGAGGCCAGATCCACCAGATGAAGGGCGAGGGCGACGAGGCCGCAGATTGCTATGGCGAGGCTCTCGAAATCGACCCCATGATCACCGACGCCTGGTATAATAGAGGCTTGATCCTCCAGGCGAGAGGCGATTTCGACGAGGCTGCCGATTGCTATGAGCAGGCCCTCGAAATCGATCCTGGGATCGCTGATGCCTGGTACTACAAAGGCAAATCTCTCCATAGTATGGGCAGGTTCGATGCGGCCATCGCATGCTTCGACGAGGCCATCAGGATCAGCCCATCAGAGCTCCTCTGGAACGATAAGGGTCTTGCTACCTTGCACCTTGGCAGATATGAGGACGCGATCGAGTGCTTCGATAGAGCCCTCGCTATAAATCATTGGTTCGCAGATGCCTACAACAACGAGGGCCTGGCCTTCTCGCATCTCGGCAGGTACGGAGATGCTCTCGAACGTTTCGACAGGGCCCTCGGGCTGGAACCAAAGCTGGCAGATGCCTGGTACAACAAAGGTAGCGTGCTCCAAAAGCTAGGCAACCTCGACGCGGCCGTGGTCTTTTTCGATAAGGCTCTCGACGCGGATCCCCAACGCGCAGACGCCTGGTACAGCAAAGGCTGTATCCTCCTGGCAGAAGGCAGCCTCGATGCAGCTGCCACATGCTTCAACAAGGCGCTCAATATAAATCCCCGGCTCGCAGGGGTCTGGTACAACAAAGGCTGCATATTCCAGATGCAGGACCGTCTCGATGCTGCCGTCATATGTTTTGACAGGGCCCTCGAAATCGATTCGCAGCTTGCAGACGCCTGGTATAACAGAGGTCTTGCTCTTCAAGTGCTGGGAAAACCCGATGCTGCTGTCGCCTCCTTCGAGAATGCTCTCAGTATAGATCCACAGCTTGCAGACGCCTGGTACAACAGAGGTCTTCTTCTCAGGGTGCTGGGAAAGCCCGATGCTGCCGTCGTCTCCTTCGAGAATGCTCTCAGTATAGATCCAGAGCTCGCAGACGCCTGGTACAACAAAGGCCTGGCTCTCAACGAGCTGGGGGGGTTCGAAGAAGCCGCAGGATGCTTTGACGAGGTCATCAAAATCGACCCCCAACGCGCAGACGCCTGGTACAACAAAGGCCTGGCTCTCGACAGACGGAGCAGGTTCGATGAGGCCATAGATTGCTACGACAGAGCCCTCGATATGGATATCCGGATCGCAGATGCCTGGTACAACAAAGGCAAGGCTCACCAGATGCTGAGAAGGTTCGATCTGGCCCTCTTATGTTTCGACAAGGTCATCGAGATCGATCCGTCGAGAGCAGCCGTCTGGAACGACAGAGGGCGGGTCCTCAACAGGATGGGCAGGTACGACGAGGCCATCGCGTGCTTCGAGAAGGCGATCGATATCGATCCGCAGCTTGCATCTGCCTGGTACAGCAAAAGCTGGGCTCTCCAGCGGCTTGGCGATGAGGATGAGGCCGAGGCCGCCTTCGCCTTGGCCAAGGAGCTCGGGTATGGTGGCTAGATGCGTTCTTCTCAGCGAAGAGGGCGTAGCTCTTGCCATCGTTCTCCGGTCCAATAGGTGGCATGATGGAGGTCGATCAAGATGACTGAACCACGGGTAGCGCCATACGGTTCCTGGAGGTCGCCGATCACCTCAGACCTCGTATCGTCCGGGACGATCAGGCTCGAGCAGACGATCATCGACGGTGAGGATATCTACTGGATCGAGATGCGTCCTGCCGAAGGTGGCAGGTATGTCGTCGTGCGTTGGTCCCCCGGGGGTCGTACGTCCGACGTTGTGCCGCCGCCTTTCAACGCCCGGACTCGGGTCCATGAGTACGGCGGCGGATCCTTTCTCGTCGTGGACGGCCCGGTCTATTTCTCGAACTTCTCCGATCAGCGCCTCTGCCGTTGGGATGGTGACCAGCCGTGCCCAATCACCCCAAGTGGGTACCGCTACGCGGACGGGATCATAGACCGCTACCGGCAGAGGATGATCTGGGTGTGCGAGGATCACACCGTCGCCGGGCGCGAGGCTCTCAATTACCTGACGAGCATCGGCTTGTGCGGCGAAGATCGGCAGGTGCTCGTCTCCGGGAACGACTTTTATTCGTCGCCGCGCCTCAGCCCGGACGGATCCTGCCTGGCATGGCTCACCTGGAACCATCCCGAGATGCCTTGGGATGGAACCGAGCTTTTGGTCGGCGAGCTGGAGGCGGACGGATCGGTGGGCAGGACCGAGCATATCGCGGGCGGCGCCGACGAATCCATCTTCCAGCCGGAGTGGTCGCCAGACGGTGTCCTCCACTTCGTGTCTGACAGGACCGGCTGGTGGAACCTCTACCGATGGCACGAAGGACGCATCGAGCCCCTCTTCGAGATGGAGGCCGAGTTCGGGAGCCCCCAGTGGGTCTTCGGGCTCTCCACCTATGCATTCGAGTCGGAAGACCGCCTGGTCTGCGCCTACTCTGTGGATGGTACCTGGCACCTGGCGAGCCTTGATGCTGTGACCCATGAGCTGGAGACGATAGAGATACCCTACACCGAGATCGCCTATCTCCGGGCGGCGCCCGGCCGCGTCGTCTTCGTCGGCGGTTCGCCCACCGAGCCGCCCTCGGTCGTCCGGCTCGACCTTTCCAGGCGGCAGGTGGAGGTGGAGGTGCTGCGTCGTTCGAGCAAGACGGCGACCGATGCCGGGTACCTCTCGATGCCCCAGGCGGTTGCGTTCCCCACAGGAGTTGGTCTGACCGCGCACGCATTCTTCTATCCGCCACGGAACCGGGACTACGTCGCTTCCCATGGAGAACGACCACCGCTCCTGGTTATGAGTCATGGTGGACCGACATCGGCCGCCTCGAGCACCCTCGACCTGAAGATCCAGTACTGGACCAGCCGCGGGATCGCCGTGCTCGACGTGAACTACGGCGGCAGCACCGGTTACGGCCGGGCGTATCGATCGCGCCTAGAGGGCCGGTGGGGGATCGTCGACGTCGACGACTGCGTGAACGGCGCCCTCCACCTCGTCGAGCGCGGCTGGGCCGACGGCGACCGGCTCATAATTCGTGGCGGGAGCGCGGGAGGCTACACGACGCTGAGCGCGCTTGTCTTCCGTGACGTCTTCGGAGCGGGCGCGAGCTACTACGGGATCAGCGATCTGGAGGTGCTTACCAGGGATACTCACAAGTTCGAGTCGCACTATCTGGACCGGCTGGTCGGTCCCTATCCCGAGCGGCGCGACATCTACCGGGAACGTTCGCCGATCAATTTCGTCGATCAATTATCGAGCCCGGTGATCTTCTTCCAGGGGCTGGAAGACAGAGTCGTCCTTCCCGACCAGGCGGAGAAGATCTTCGAAGCGGTGCGTGCCAAGAAGCTTCCTGCCGCGTACATCGCCTTCGAGGGAGAGCAGCACGGGTTCCGCCGTGCCGAGAATATCAGGCGCGCCATCGAGGCCGAGCTATACTTCTACTCGCGGGTATTCGGTTTCGAGATTGTTGACCCCGGGGAGCCGGTGCCGATCGAGAACCTGTAGGATAGGAGGGAGAAGTTCGTATGCGGCCGGTGCCGCGGGCGGGAAGAGGATCCTGGTCGGCCTACCCCGGCCGGTTTGGCTCTCTCGCTTCGGCAGACGTTAGAGACGGCCCGGACGGTGGAGAGGATAGCATGGGCGGCAACCGTCCCGGAGCCGGCCAGCACGAAGGTGCCCCTCTTCCCCGTTTGCAGACAGATGATCAGTCGTCCCTGACCACCCGGGAGAAGGTGTAGGTGTGCTCACCTATCCTCTCGAGCTTGAAGAAACCGATCCCCTCCATCCTGGTAACGAGCTCCCCATCCTTCATGTGGTGATCATTCATGGACAGGATGCCATTTGGCTTCATTACCCGATGGATCTCCTTCAGCACCCCCTCCGGGTCTCCCAACATGTGGAACACGTCATAAAGGAGGACTACGTCCACGCTTTCGTCATCGAGGAACGTTTTCTGGTCGGAGAGGATGGTCTCGATGTTCTTCAGCCCCTTATTCAATGCCCGGGATCTCACCTTCTCGATGGCCAACGGATGGATATCCAGGGCGTAAACCTTCCCCCCGGGCCCGATCATCTCGGAGGCCACCATAGTGTAGCCTCCTGGCCCGCACCCGAAGTCGAGCACATGATGCCCCTTTTCTATGCCCACTTCCGTCAGGAGGTTCTTGCGGGGCCTTATTGCATCGCGGATGGTGAAGAAAAAGCTCATCCCCCTGAAGCCCATGTCGGACAGGGGCTTGTCTCTTACCCTGGCCATCATGATTCCTCCTCCATTATTTCCTTCTCGCCACCGGGAAGGTCCAGTCCTTCCAGGATCTTGAAGGCGAACCTCTTCATTATATCGGTCTTGACGATGGCAATGCCCCTATCTTCATCTCCGAGGACCAGGAGCGCATCGCCCGGTTCGATCTCGAACATTTCTCTGGCCTTCTTGGGTATGACGATCTGCCCCCTCTCGCCCACCTTCACCGTACCGAATATGTGCTTCTTGTCATGTACATGAACCATGGATGGTCACCCCATACAATTCGTATTGTTCGTACATATCATGTAAATATGATTAAGCATATTTATACGTTTCGAAAACCGCCGAGAGCTGAGACTCTGCTTTCCGCATGTGAGACTCCGCGCACCCCATCTGTACAGCTCCGGTCCAGGCTCTCTCCCTGCCCAGAGGGGTCTTTCTTCTGCACATTCCTGCGTCATGCTGCCTCATGCGTGCGAGGCGGTGCAAGGCGAGGGCACGCGCCGGAGCCTTCGGCTCCGGATGGCGGCGCTGGATCGAGCACGGGCGTGGTATTTCGGCCGCAGGAAAGGATGAAGCAGCAGGGGGTGGCTGCGGGGAGTTCGAGAGGTGTACGGACGAAGGGCGCCGGGGGGATACGGATGGCCTGGCATTTTGGTTGCGGCGGGTAGTCTATCCGCGCCACTTTCGCCAGAGTTTATATACCCACATGCATCCATATCCCTGGCGAATAGGCCTCCTCTGAAAGGGGCGATCGAACGCAAAATTTGTCTCATATAGGCCTGTTAGAGAGGCTATATTGCAAGGCGCATCCCGATGAGAAGAGAACTGAAAGCCAATGTTGGGCGAAATTCTCGCGATAATGAGTTGAAAAGGAAGATAACAATGTGAATAATTATATTCATGGATACTCAGAGAAAGAATTAAAAAGACTACAAGATCAAGCAAACACACTTGATGAATTATTACATTATGACTCTATTTTTCCTGAGAATTCAAAGATATTAGAGGCTGGTTGCGGTGTTGGTTCTCAGACAAAAATAATTGCTCCAAAAAATCCTTCATGCCATTTACTTCAATTGATATTTCTGAAACATCGCTTGAAAAAGCAAAAACGTAACTATTCGGCCCCCTTTCCAAGCTACTTGAATCAAGCGTGAAAATATGGACTTACGATATATTCTTGGGTAATAGCTTGATTTGACCGAAAAATTTATGATATATAAAAACCGTATGTCTCTTCTAGAAGGGGGGTAAGGTCTGTCTCGTCCAAGGAAGCACAAGGATCATGATCGTTCGACACCGTCACCAGATCCATCACAGATTTCACCCCTCAGTCGCGAAGATATTTTAGCGATTTATGAGAGTGGTCCCGAAGCCGTCATCGCACATGTCGAGGGCTTATATGCTATCGTTATCCAGCAGGCAAAGCGGACCGCTGAACTTGAAGAACGTGTAAGATCGTTGGAGCGGCAGCTCAACAAGAACAGTCGCAATAGCAGCAAGCCA
>JAUWQF010000071.1 GCA_030611205.1 Methanothrix sp. | reverse complement strand
TAGTCCTGAACGCTAAGTTTGACACTTATCCGATGCGCAAGACGATCCCAGCCCAAGAAAACGCTGGCCTTGTAGCAGATGACTTCTTTGAGATGCTCCACTAAGTATCAAGTCTAACTTGACAATGTCACATGGGACCCCAATTGAGGCTACTGGTATTTTATATGTTTTTGTAAATATATCTGACGCCCCCCCCACCACCTGCTGTTATCGATTTTATCTCTATATTGATTAAAACCCGTATCAAGCGAGTGATTCTGAGGGAGCTAGACACATACTCTCTCATTATTTCAACCGCTAATGAACGCTAATATTTTCTCTTAATTCGCGTTCATTCGCGTTCATTAGCGGTTTTCCCCTCAGATATTCACGTCCACGATCGTCATGGTGTCGTTGCCGAAGATGTCCACCACCTTTACGGCCAGTTTGCGCCGGCCCGGTTTGCATTCGTGAAAGCTTGACTCCACAACTGTCACATTTTGTTCGCGGAACATGCAGATGACTTCTTTGAGATGCTCCGTTAAGTATCAAGTCTAAGGTTCATGACTATAATGTGGAAGAAGTCTCTTCCGTCGTGGTGGATATGGCTTTCCACCTTCATCAGGATCTCGGGCAGGGATTACCCGAATCGGTCTATGAAGCTGTCCTTGCGCGTATGCTTGAAGAGCGCGGGTTGCGGGTGGACGGCTGCCTGGTGATCGAGTTGAAATCCGTGGAGAAGCTTGCCCCTGTCCATGCCAAACAGTTGCTGACCTACTTGCGCCTTCTGAACCTGCCTGTCGGATTGTTTATCAACTTCGGTGCAGCGACCTTCAAGGAAGGCATCAGACGGGGAGTGAACAACCATCAGGACTTCGCGTGAGTCAGAAAGTAGGGGGCACGCGAAGACGCCATTCTCCGTGAGATGGAAAACTTTCGGCTGGAATTGTAGGACGGCCTCTTCATCTCTGGTAAACAAACCCGCTCTCCAGCATATGCCAAACCTCGCCGGCCTTTCCCAGCAGAAGACATATCGTCCAGCCTTCTTCGCATTTCGAGCTGATCTCCTCCGAGACTATGACAGGACCTATCTTCGGCTCGTTCTCCGTATAATTATCGAGCCATAGCTTGCCCGGCTCGATCTTCACCACGGTGAAGTATCCATCTTTGTCCTCGGTAACGTCTGGTTTCGGACTGCCCCGGATATAATCGTCAATTAAGTCGGCCAGTTCAGCCACCTTCACGAGGCCGTCTTTCAGGTCATCAACCACACCGGCGGCATCCTCATAGTCCTCCTCGTTCATATACCCCTTTTCGTTCATCCATTTCACAAATTTCCGCATGACCGTGCCGGTTAGCTTCATGAAGGTCTTACTGGCTATAACCTTTTTAACCATGAAATAGTCGAGGAACTCGTCGATCTCGGAAGACGAGATCTTATCGGGACCAAAGATCTCACAGAACTCTTTCCCATCTCCACTGAGTTCATCGAAGCGATCCGAGTCATCCGAGCTCAGGCTGCAGTAGGCATAACCGTCCAAACACTCTTCAAATAAATGTATCGCGTATTCATAGTCCCGGTAGGTTCGCGGTTTCAGTCTGGCCTGCTGTTCATCTAAGAACTCTCCAAAAACAGCTTTAATTGTTTTCATCTCATCACCATATTATTATCAAACTTCATGAGGCGAAGATCGCACACGAAGGATGAAACGTCGATGAGGGTTGCCCGTACCGGCCTATCTATGAGCAGATATAGTACATGAACGTTGGCGTTCTCCGGTGGACGTCGCCCCGATCGAAGTTCCCGACACCGGGGGTATCACATATTAAACAGGTCCAGTTCTACCGGAGCCTGGTGATGCAATGGATCCCTACCATTTCTTCTTATTGTTGTTGGGCCTGTACATCGCGATGCTCATCGGTATCGGCATTCGATCATCGCGAGGGCAGCGGTCGGTGACCGACTTCTGGCTGGCAGGTCAGGAGATAAAGACGGCAAACATAGGCTTCTCCAGCGCCGCCTCCTGGCTCACGGCCAGCGCTCTCCTCCTGGCCACCGGTTTATTTCTCTTCATAGGCGTGGGTTCGATCTGGGTATTCCCCAACGTCGCCGCCCTTCTCTGGTCCTGGGCACCTTCTTCGGGGTCTCGCCCTTCTACGCCCTTCTGATAATGGCCGTCGCAGTCTCCATCTACGTCAGCCTGGGCGGCTTCCGGGCGGTGGTCTGGACCGATACAGTCCAGTTCATCTTCCTTCCCTGGGACACCGAAGTGTCCCTTCCATCTATTGACCTGAGCCCCTAATCCTCGTTTTTCTCAGGATCTCCGTCGTTTCGGATGGCCCACTCACTGGTATATTCAGCTATGTCACGGGCTGCTTCTTCGCCAGTTTTTTGGTCGCCTATCGAAGATGTCTCGAGATCCTGAAGCGCTCTCCACTCACCGTATTGCTTTGGAGTTAGCTCAAACTTCTCAGGATCTCCAACATTCAGGACGACCCACTTACGGGTATATTTAGCTATGTCGCGGCCTGCATCTTCGTCAGCTTTCTGGTCGCCTATCGAAGATGTCTGGAGAGCCTGAAACGCCCTCAACTCGGCATATTCCTTTGGAGTTAGCTTAAACTTTTCACTAGCCGCTACATCTTCTGCATATTTGATGAACCGGTTCCAAGCCACCAAAAAGTTTTCTATCGCCTTGGAGTTTTCATCTCTGGGGTTTTCTTTGAACAAGTTTTCATCCAACTTGGCCAACTTGGCCCCGTCGTCAGGCGTGTTCTTACCGGGGGGAGTCCCGTCGGGAATTCCATCGGTCCCGAGTTTGTATGGAGAGATTGGCTGGGTCTTCTTCATCTTCGTGCACATCCCCGCCGACGGCGAGGTGGTATCTGTGGATAAAGCTACACATATACCCACGGCGCCCAGGAGCAGCAGAAGGCAGACCATAGTTTTTATAAGTCTCATGATAGCCCCTTGGCACACAAACTAGATAAAACTCACGATCAATAAGTTAAAATAGATGCTTGTTATAAGATTTGCTATCTTCGATAGGAGGGACCGTTATGAGACTGGTGATGATAATCTTATTCGCTCTGCTACTTACGACTGTGGAGGCCGTGGCCATAGAAATACCCGAGGCAAAGATCACAGATATGTATTTCATATCCGAAGATGCCATAAACGGCAACGGCAGCTTTACCACCCGCAGCTGTATTCGGATGGAGGGCCCGCATGTCGATCACCGGGTGGCTGGCCAGGATGCGGACATGATGCTCAAGGAACTGAAACATGGAAGCGGGACCATAGACAATGAGGCGCAGACCGTTGCCGAGAGGCTGAACTTCACGTTCATCATCGACGATTACAACATAACCAAGGTCTACGCCTCGGTGTGGATGGCGGAGGATAACTCCATGACATACTCTCCTGTGACCATACCCATCGGCACAGGGTATTATGCAGCCCATCCCATCCGCTACGACTCCACATTGAAGGAGAAGACCTGCATAAAGAACTATGCCACAGAGACCTCTATGCAGCACGAGATCCAATACGCAGAGGCCATAGACAAGGACCTGGAAGTCCTGGTGAAGGATAAGTACTACAACAACACCGGCCTGCGCCAGGTTGACGTTGCTCAGACGGTGATGAACGTCACCGAGGATGTGACAAATGGCAGAACACATCTGGGCGTGCTCCAGGGCAACACCGAGGACAACGACGTGAGCGCCTGGAAGAATCCGGTCATCGATATTCAGGAGGTCTACGAGGGAACCTACCACATCGATCAGAAGATGTCGTTGTACTGGCAGGTTGAGCGTAAAGCCTCCGCACCCGATTGGCTCAGCTGCTGTTACGGCGGCCTGGATGACGTCAGCTCCAATGACCACGTGTGGATGGAGTCGGAAATCTGCATTTGAACATGTTTGACCTTGTGAAGTCGGTCTTCCTCACCGTCCCCTGAAGATGGGATGACGCCGTCCGAATCTCCGGAGGACGGCGCCCCGATCGAAGTTCCCCGGCACCGAGGGTATCACGTATTAAATAGATCCAGTTCCATCGGAGCCTGGTGATGCAATGGATCCCTACCATCTCTTCTTATTGCTGTTGGGCCTGTACATCGCAATGCTCATCGGTATCGGCATTCGATCATCGCGAGGGCAGCGGTCGGTGACCGATTTCTGGCTGGCAGGTCAGGAGATAAAGACGGCGAACATAGGCTTCTCCAGCGCCGCCTCCTGGCTCACGACCAGCGCACTCCTCCTGGCCACCGGCCTATTTCTCTTCATAGGCGTGGGTTCGATCTGGGTCTGGGTATTCCCCAACGTCGCCGCCCTTCTGATCCTGGCGATGCTATCGGGCAAGGTGAGGAACGTCCCCGCATTGACCCAGCCGGAGATGCTGGAGATCAGGTACGACCCCATGGTCAGAGCGCCGGTGGCCCTGGCCATAGCCATCAGCATGATGCTCTTCGCGGTGACCGACTTCATCGGGTTCAAGCTGGTCCTGGGCGCCTTCTTCGGGGTCTCGCCCTTCTATTCCCTTCTGATAATGGCTGTTGCGGTCTCCATCTACGTCAGCCTGGGCGGCTTCCGGGCGGTGGTCTGGACCGATACCGTCCAGTTCCTCTTCCTGGCAGGCCTGGCGGTGGTGGTGGCCTTTTTGGCCTACAAGCTTCCTGCGGCGAACGGGACTTCCATGGTCGCCACGGCCGCCTCCCTGGGCACCCAGTGGTGGGATCTGTTTCTCCTGGGCGGGCTGAGCGGTATTTTGATCCTCCAGCTGGCCTTGCTCCCCGGCTGGGTGGCCGAGCAGGACCCCTGGCAGAAGATCTGGGCGGCCCGCGACAACAAGTCGGCGAAAAGAGGCCTGATCATGGGCGCGGTCCTCCTGGGCGTGATCTATCTGGCCTGCCTGATCACCGCCGTCGGGCTTCGCTCTCACTACCCCGTACCCGAGGGGGAGATGGCAGCGGAGATGCTATACCTCCAGTTCATCGTCGACTCCTGTCCCGGCGCGCTCATCGCCGTTTTGGCCATAGGCTTCGCCGCAGCTTCCATGTCTTGTGCCGACACCTTCGTAACCTCGGGAGCCTCCTGCATCTCCCGGGACCTGATCCAGCGCCACATCAGGCCCCAGGCCACCATGAAGGAGATGCTGGTCATAAACAGGGTGCTGGTGGTGGTGATGATCGCGATCGCCGCCTTCATCGCCTACCGGGTGGAGAGCATCCTCGAGGCGGTGATAATAGCCACCGTTATCGGTACGACCTCCTACTTCTTCCCCATCATGGGAGGGCTCTTCTGGAAACGGGCCACCAAGTGGGGGGCTCTGACCGCGGTGATAATAGGTGGAGGAACTCAGATCGTCCTGATATCGTACGAAAAGTTCTGGCTGAGAGCCCCCCTGGACTCCATATCCCCCTACCTGGCAGAGCACGGCGTTCTGGTGGGCCTCTCTCTCAGCGCCTTCTTCTTCGTGGGCGTATCTCTGATCACCCCCCGCCCCGACCCCATCAGGCTGGCCCCCTTCTTCCCCGAGATGGGCGCGAAGGTCTTCGGCAGTGAAGCCCTATCGGTAAATAGAGACGATCCTCTCTACGTCAAAGTCAGAAACAAGATCGAAGAGAAGATGGTCGGGGAACGGGCCCACCTACACCTCCGTCTGGAGATCGAGCCGCTGATGGCCGACGGTGGGGAGCTCGAATGGAACTCCTTTGTAGAGAGGATCAAGGGCAGGCATCCCAAGTGGTTCACCCCCACGGGAAGCAACACCGTTTACCGATTATCCCAGGCGGACATGCAGGCCTGCGTCAAGATGGTCCGCGGCGACCGCCTCCAGATCTGGCTATCCACCGACCCCATGTTGAGCCAGATAGAGAGGGAGAAAGACGAGCTCTACGTATCCTATCAGGAGATAGAAGAGACCCTGAGCGGGCTGGACCTGATCGTATCACCGGTCCGGTGAGGTGCGCCTCGACAAGTAAATTCTCCCTTCGGTCGGATTTACTTGAGCACATAAAGTTATACTTTATGTGCAATAAGAAAAGACATGATGAAGACCGAGATCGCCGTGGTGGGGGCCGGTCCGGCCGGCTCTACCGCGGCCGAGGTCGCAGCCAGGCTGGGCGCAGAAGTAACGCTGATCGACAGAAAAGCGGAGATAGGCTCTCCCGTACAGTGCGGCGGCTTTCTGCCCGAGGCCCACGAGCTGAGGGCGCTCCTCCCCGGGGCTCTCCTGCCCGAGTCCCTGGTGGAGATCCCCGAGAGGATCATGCTCCACCGCACCGGTGTCCAGCGGATCTACTCGCCCTCCGGCCGGTCCAAGGAGTTTCCGGTCGAAGGGCGGGTGATAGATCGGAGGAACTTCGATCGTTACCTGGTCCAGAGGGCGGCCAGGGCGGGAGCCGAGGTGATGGTCTCCACCAGGGCGAGTTTCACCCATGGTCTCTGCTTATCCGGCCACTTCTCCGGGCCCGTCGATGCGAAGGTGGTAATCGGGGCCGACGGACCTTCGTCGTCCATCGGCCGGGGCGCGGGCATGGCGAAGCGATCGGAGGTGGGGGTCTGTCTGGAGTACGAGATGGTCGGCGTGGATATCGATCCCCGGGCCGCAGAGATGTACTTCGGGACCCGCTGCGCGCCAGGAGGTTACGCCTGGATAATACCCCTGGGGCCGGACGCGGCGAACGTGGGGGTGGGGGTGAGATCGTCTTACCTGGCCGGGGGCACAAAGCTCAGAGAACTCCTCGATCACTTCGTCCGGGATCATCCTGTGGCCGGAGATAAGCTCCGCCATGGCGAGGTCGTCGCGATCATGCGGGGGCTGGTGCCTGCAGGAGGCATCTCGCCCTCGATTTTGAAAGGGAACCTGCTACTGGTGGGTGATGCCGCCGGTCAGGTGATGGCCACCAGCGGTGGCGGGATACCTCTGGCCATGGTGGGAGGGCGGATCGCCGGCGAGGTGGCTGCAGGTCACATTCGGGGCGGGTGCGGACTCGAGGAGTACCCTTCGCGAACCAACGACGAGATGGGCCAGGAGCTGGAGAACTCGGTCCGCATCAGGCGATTGGTGGACAAGGTCATGCGCAGCGACCGGTTGATGGACGCCCTGCTGGCCATGATCCCGCCAGAACATATGAAGGCCACCCAGAGAGGGCAGGTACCGGAGTCTCTGATGAGGGTGCACGACCTGGTCGCGAAGAATTGAGATCGGGTCATCACGGCGCCGGTCACCAGTGCCGGTCCGGTCTCTCCGACCTATATTACAGTACGTTTCCATCTCCCTCTTCTGTACACCCATACCAGAAAGATACACTGCGTCATAATCCCGATGATCATCGCCAGCCACACACCCTCGATCCCCGTTCCCAGGACCTCCGAGAGGTAGTACGCCAGCGGGATCTGGAGAAATACCATGGAAAAGAGGGTCGCGTACATGGGGTTCTTGGTATCACCCGCCCCGTTGAGCGCGAAGGAGAGGATCACCTCCATCGCGATGACAGGATAGAAGGGTGCAAGGGTGCGGAAGTAAGAGACGCCTACCGCTAAGCTCGCGCCGCTGGGGTCGAAGAAGATCATGATCTGCGGGGCGAAGACGTAGTACGCGATGGAGACAAGGACCATGAAGACGCCGTAGAGGATCAGCGAGAGGATCACCCCTTTCTCGGCGCGCTCCGGCTTTCTTGCCCCCAGGTTCTGCCCCACTATGATCGCGGTGCCAGCGGCAATCCCGAAGCCGGGCATCAATGCAACCAGCTCCATCCTTCCGGCGATCCCGTAGGCGGAGATGGCCGCGGTCCCGTAGAGAGCCACGATGGCCATCATCACGAGGAAGGTAACGCTCCGGATCCCGGACTGGACGGTGTTCGGAACGCCCACCTTGATCAGCCTCCATATCAGGTGGAGATCGAGTCGCCGCACGGAAGGGATCTCGATCAGGTCTTTCCCCTTGACGAGAACCCATATCCCGATGACCAGCCCCACGCCTCGGGAAGAGACCGTGGCGAGGGCTGCGCCGGCGGCGTCCATAGGGGGGATGATACCGTACCCGAAGATGAAAAGAGGGTCGAAGACCATGTTGATGATGTTCGCGACGACCATGATCATCATCGGCGTGACGGAATCGCCGCAGCTCTGGAGAGAAGAGCAGACGAGCCAGAGGAGGACCATGGTGAAGCATCCTGCGAATAGGACGCCGAGATAAGAAGCGCCGATGGCGGCGATCTCCTCCTTCGCACCGAGGAGGTGGAGCATATCTTCTGCGAAGAGCGAGCCTACCAGGGCCAAGATGAGCGAAAAGACGAGCCCCAGGTAGAGAGAATGAACGATCGTCTTTCCTACGTTATGCATATCCCCTGCCCCATAAAAACGGGATACGAAGGCGGTGGTGGCGGTCGCCAGGCCGATGATGATGCTTCCCAGCACCATGATGATCACGCCGCCCATCGCCACCCCGGCGATGGCTTCCGCTCCCAGGCGTCCCACGAAATATAGGTCGACGATCTCCAGGACGCTCTGCAGAACGTTGTTGGCAACGATGGGCGCGGATATCGTGAGGAACCCCTTGAAGGTGCTCCCCTCGGTGATATAGCTCATGAGAACCGCCGGTCATCGCGGACGGAGGTCAGGTCACCACCGCCAGGGTCACCAGGATCAGCGAGGCCGTGCCCAGGACGTCCATCACGCTGGTTATCATGGGTATGGTCACGTTGTCCGGGTCGACCCCTATCCTGATGAAGAAGTAGGTAAAGTAATAGGTGGTGATGATGGCCAGTACGGTGGTAAAGAGGCCGGCCACCAGGCAGATGAAGAGGAGTTCTCCGAACCCGGGAGATGCCAGATCGAATATCCTGGAGATGAGGTAAGCCAGGAGTCCCAGGGTGGGGAAGATGAGCAGGGAGAGGATGAAGATGCCGATGAGGTTGTTCCTGGTTCTCCGGTCGGGCCTCCGGCCCAGCCTGGTCAGTCCCAGGTGATACGCCGAGGTGAGCTGAGAAGATAAGACGCCTCCCAGGTTCCCGCCCTCGGCGTTGAAGGCAGGTATGAGGAGGAGCACCGCGGAGAACGTTACCAGCATATCGACGTTCATCCCCATGAGTATCCCGGCGACGGTGCTCAGAAGGGAAGACGCTATCAGGATGGGGAAGGACTCTCTCACGATCCTGGCCAGAAGGGGATATCCGGCTCCCAGGCTGTAAACCGTCGCGGCGGTGGAGAGCATTATGAGCAGGTAGCCGATCGCCTTCACCACGGGGTCGCCCAGCCAGGTGACGAGGATCGCGGAGGCGAAGAGCAGGGGGATGGTGATCACGTCTCCGGCGGCCGTGATCAGGGGCACGGAGATATTGTCCGGGTCCCATCCCTTCCGGAAGCTCTGGGAGATCAGCAAGAGCGAGAAGACCAGGAGGATGCCACCTGAGAGGACGCCGCAGAGGGTCGATATGAGGATCAGATCGTATATGCTCATCGTCTCCAGACCGGCGGCCAGGCCGAAGCCTTTCACCACCAGGGCCAGCACCAGGGACATGACCAGGGTCTGGACCACGGTCCCTTTGACCTGCTGGCGGAGAGCTGGTGACTCGCTGAGGGGGGGAGATATCTCGCCGGTATGGAAGCTGGTGCCCAGACGGGCTCCGAACGAGCCGAAGATGTTGCCCCGCATGTTTATGACGCTGGGGATCAGAATTATCAGACCGGGGTAGGTGACCAACATCTCGGCCATCTTGGCAATGGAAAGTCCGGCGAATATGCAAGCAGCCGCACAGATAAATAGCGCAAAAAAGCTCTGTTTTATGATCTTGGGCAGGTTACCGAAGGTGGTAGCGAGGTTACCGCTCACCTCCGTGGGCATAGCCATCAGGAGCGAGAGATCCGTCCCCTTCTCGGAGAGCAGAGAGACGTCCTCTGAGGTCTTGACTTCTCTCATCGGCTACACCACCAAAGAACCACCGTTTGCCTTCTTCCACCTGGTGCGGATCTTCCGGTGCGCAGGTCTCTTCATCTAGCATCCTATATCCACCCCATGAGACGTAGACGTAACTCTCGACTCCTTGGTACTATCCAGGCGGTGTCGGTAAACAGAGTTGTTTCACTCATCTTTAGAAGTCTCTTCTCCGGTGGGCGCAATGCCCAGAAGCTCTTCCACAGGTTTCACGCCCCGTCCCACGATCTTGGTGTTAATCTGGCCGACGTCGGCAGATATGTCGCGGCCGTGGACGGTCTTTCTCCGCCTGCAGCCCCTCTCCGAAGAGTGATATCCTATCCCGCCCGCTACCAGGATCTTTTTCCGCTTCGATCCGGGCAGGTCGCGTCGCAGGGGAAAGCCCTCCCGGTCGCTCCCGCCTGTTATCTTGAGCCCGTAGCCGGGCATCCCGGCCGCCTCGCCGTCGATGGTGTCGCCGATCTTCAGCCCCAGGAACTTGCTGGCGGCGGCGTCCTTCGCTTCTACCTGGTATGCTCTTCCATTATCTGGATCTGAAATAACCACTCGGAAGTCCATTTTTTCTCCTCACAACTGATCAGCGAGCGAATCTGCCCTTAGGTCGGATTCGCTCGGAGTGCACAATGTTATACATCATGTACATTATACATCATGTACATTATACATCATGTACATT
This sequence comes from Methanothrix sp., assembly GCA_030611205.1. Classification (GTDB taxonomy): domain Archaea; phylum Halobacteriota; class Methanosarcinia; order Methanotrichales; family Methanotrichaceae; genus UBA204. The sequence continues at coordinate 71 of JAUWQF010000071.1, read as the reverse complement.
ATACATCATGTACATTATACATCATGTACATTATACATCATGTACATTATACATCATGTACATTATACATC
>JAUWQF010000052.1 GCA_030611205.1 Methanothrix sp. | reverse complement strand
AAACCATTATCAAGCGAGTGATTCTGAGGGCGCTAAACACATACTCACTCCTTATTTCAACCGCGAATGAACGCTAATGAACGCTAATATTTTTTTTTAATTCGCGTTCATTCGCGTTCATTCGCGGTTTTACCCTCCGATTTTGACGATCTAGCCGCGCTCGACCACGATTTTGCTCTTTTTGTTTTTGTACATAAAGTATAACTTTATGTGCACAAGTAAATGTGAGCGTAAGCGAACATTTTCTTGGCGGAACGTGCATATGACTTCTTTGAGATGCTTCATTAAGTATCAAGTCTAAGGTTCATGACTATAATGACCCTGGTTCGCCAGGGAACACTCTGGTCGGAAATTATTGCCATTTTTAGGAGGGGGTCCGGAATAGGAATTCATCCTAATCTGATACTCCCCCTCTCGCAGCTCCTCTGCTATCTCCTCCATATGCTCGAAATTACGCGTCTCCACCGTCAGATCCAATAGAGTCACGTGGATTGGCTGATCCCTTCCCCTGTGCGCGTGATGGATTCTGAGCACGTTCCCCTGCTTTTTGGTTATCAGATCTAAAAGCCGGGTAAGTGAGCCGGGACCATCCTCTAGGCTCACAGAGAACTCCATAATCCGCCCATTGCGCTGGAGACCCTGCATTATTATCCTGTCCACCAAGAGGCCATCCAGATTGCCACCACTGATCACCAGCACCACTTTGCTGCCTTCTGGAATCTGGACCTTAGAGTTGAGTAGGGCGGCAAGAGTGACAGCCCCGGCACCTTCGGCCAGAACCTTCTTGCGCTCCAGAAGGGTGAAGATGGCAGCGCTGATCTGATCTTCTTCCACCAGGACGATCTCGTCCACATTCGCCTCAATGATGGGGAAGTTTATCTCACCTATCTGCTTTACCGTGATGCCATCGGCGATGGACTTTTTCGCCTCTACCTTGGTCACCTTCCCATCCAATCGTGACTGATAGGCAGAAGGGCAAGCTCTCGCCTCAACGCCGATGATGCGCGTCTCCGGCCGTATCGCCTTCGCAGCGCTGGAGATCCCACTGATGAGACCGCCCCCACCGATGGGCACAAAGATCATGTCTGCATCAGGCAGGTCCTGAAAGATCTCCAGTCCGATGGTGGCCTGTCCAGTTATTATATCCTGATCATCGTAAGGATGGATGAAGGTCTTCCCCGCCTGGGCCAGTTCTTGTGCAAACTGGATGCTCTCGCCGACACTCTTTCCTTTCAGGATTATCTTTGCGCCGTATTCCCGTGTGGCTTCTTGCTTGCTTATGGAAACCCATTCAGGCATGACAATCGTCGCTGGTAACCCTGCCCCTTTGGCCGCCAGAGCCACCCCCTGGGCATGGTTACCTGCAGATGCAGCCACCACTCCCTGGTGGCCGATCTCATCCAGGCGGGTTTGTATCTTGTAGGTTGCCCCCCTCACCTTGAAGGACCCCGCCATTTGGAGGTTCTCCAGCTTCAGGTAGACTTCCGCTCCACTAACCCTGCTGAAGGTAGGCGAATAGATGAGAGGCGTGCGGATGATCTTACCTCGAAGAACTTCTGCCGCTTTTTGAATATCTTCTAAGGATATCATTGAGGCAACTCCCCGATATTCTATCTACCGAGCAATTTACATCAGATAGGGAGCTTCTTTGCGGTCATGCCGATGGCCACGCCAAGTTCGGCCGCCGCTGCATTTGCATCTTTGATCACTCTAATGATCGAAATGAAACTGCACGTGACAGAGATCATCTTTTAGATCTGATTTGACAGTGTCCGCATATTGCATTATCATAAACCCAGAGAGTCTGACTATGGTTTTTTCATCCTTCAGCAGATCAGCCTCCGTTGGACGCGTCGCAGGAAACTCCATGGGCGTGCCATGATAACGAAGATCGATGTCCAGGTTGAACTCATCAAAGCTGACATCTGCCGTGATATCCCCTTTTATCAGGCCCGTTATCGATATGGATTCGAAAAACTCATTTATAGCAGATATGGCGCGATAGATTACGTCCTTTCGTGCCCCCCAGGCAGCCCCCTGCTGTTCCATAAATGCAAAGATGGTATCTGTGGTATCCACACCGGGCTTCAGTATTAGCTGCTGCCGTTGTGCTATACCGATTCTTAAGATGAGATTGAGGAGGATCACAAGCACGGTTGCCATAGATAGGGAGGAACTGAAGATGGGGTGAATCCAGGGATGGACGTTATCATACAGTCCTGGCACAACATCCACACTGAGACCGACGATTATGGGGATCCCCACCACAAATGTCTTTCTTGCATCCAGCATCCTTGACGTAATGATCTGGAACCCAATCACGATCATGAAGCTCGCTACATAGATGAGCGTTGCACCCATGACGGGTTTGGGCATGATAACAAATATCTCCGCAAGCTTGGGAACGAATGCAAGAATGATCAGGATACCTCCTGCAGCAAAGGCAATTTTCCGGCTGGTTGCACCCGTACCTATGGAGAGCCCGACGTTACTCGATGACGTCGACTGACCCATTGCCCCCACAAGCCCACTTATGATGGCACTCAGGCCATCGGCAAGGATCCCTCTGCCGATATTTTTCATGTCAGGGCGTTTCCATTCGGTATCGTTTATCCTCTGGCATGTGGTGATATCGCCCACACTTTTCAGGCATGAACAGGTTATCGCGATCAGAAATGGAACAAGCAGCAGATGGTCAAACGACCAGCCGAAATAATCCAGTTCAGGAAACGCAACCAATGGAGCATCCCATATCCGCTGGATATGAGAGACATCGAGTACCCCGAGGAGATAGGCAGCGATATACCCAGTCGTCATTCCAATGAGTACTGAGTAGAGTTTCGGTCTTCCCTTACCCCACACGTTTATGCCCACCATGGCTGCCAGCGTAATGAAGGCAACAACCTGCTCGGAAGTTTCCGTAACCGTATCGGTCGCGTCGAGACCCATGAAGTTGGTAATGGCAAGAGGTATAATGGCAATGCCGACCATGGCAACAACGACTCCTGTCACCTCCGCAGGGAAGAGGGCGCGGAGGCGGTGCATTACGCGTGAGAGGAGGACCTCAAAGCAACCTGCTGCTGCGGTCATGCCAAAGAGAAGGGAAAGCCCTCCGGTTTTTGCTGCCAGGAGGGACGCAGAGAGATACGAGGGCCCGCAGACAGAGGGGCAAAGATACCCGGAACCTACCCCCTTCCTGTTCAAAGCCTGGAGTATGGTCCCGATACCCGCAGCGAGTATCGACATGCTGACCATAAATCCTGCCATCTCAAATGTTCCACCTATTGCCCGGACGATGACCACCGGAAATATGAGGGCAATGGAGATGACAGAGACATGCTGGAGGCCGAGGAGGAGACACGCAGGCAGGGGCGGCTCATCATCAACGCCATATACAAGTCCAAGTGGTTTTTTGGGCATGGTCCCTCGTTGTTATATTCCCTTTCGCTTTAGTTTTTTCTGTTCCTCATCAGCATCTGACAACCATCGTCAAGACGTTCTTTCCATCTATGAACTCGTATCTGACCTCGTCCATCATCGACTTGATGAGGTGTACCCCAAGCCCTCCTATCTGTCGCTCTTCCAGACTCGCGTTCAGATCGGGTGGTTGGACAGACGTGGGATCAAAAGGTTTCCCCTCGTCCTTGATGACCACCACGAATTCTCCATTCCTCATGCAACAGATTATATCGATCGTACCTGTTTCATCGGTGTATCCATATTTTATTATGTTTGTGCAGGCTTCGTCAACTGCCAGCTGAACTTCGAATATCTTACGGGCGTCTAAACCAGATGCTATCATCGAATCGGAGATGAAATCGCCTATCAGGGATAAGTTCTCCAGTATCCCCACAACTTTCAGTTCAAACCGGGCAGTCATCTCGATATTCACACCGCCTTCAACACCATCAAAGTGATATCATCGAACTGCGGTGTATCTCCACTGAAGGATAAGACCTCATCCTTTATCTTCTCGATAATATCCCCTGCAGAGAGGTTATGATTTTCCTCGATGATCTTGAAAAATCTCTCTTCCCCAAACGGTCTCTCTCTATCATCCACCGCCTCGGTCACACCATCTGTATAGAAGACAACCACATCACCGTTTTTCAATACGATCTCATGCTCTTCCAGCTCAGCATCCTCTATCACGCCCAGAGCTATCCCTTTGGCCCTGAGCATCAGGAGATCGCCGGTCTCACCGTTGAAGACCACAGGAGGATTATGTCCGGCGTTAACGTATCTCAATCTTCGTTCTTCCAGATCCAGTATGGCATAGAAGAGCGTCACAAACATGCCCGACTTTGCATCCGCGACGATCAGGTTATTGGCATCTTTTATTACATCTGCCACTCCTGGATTTCCTGTTGCGCTCGCCCGGACTATGGTTCGAGATAGCGCCATGAAAAGTGCGGCCGAGACGCTCTTTCCAGAAACATCGGCGATTGTGAGCCCGATCTTGTCATCAGAGATGGGGATGAAATCATAGAAATCTCCCCCAACCTCCTTTGCCGGAAGGTTTATCGCAGCAAGATCGAAACCCTTCAAATAAGGTACGGTCTCAGGCAGAAAGCTCTGTTGAATCTCATGTGCGATCATCAATTCATACCGTTTTCGCTCCAGCTCATCGAAGTACATATCTCGCTCTTCGGCGGTCTCACGCTCTTTTATCAGGTTTGATATGATGAATGCGAAGATCATCATCCCCAGTGAGTTGGAGAGAAGCATCGGCATACCGACGTCCTTGACAACCATAACCGCTCTTGAATAGGGACTGGCAAGGAGAAGCACCATAGTTATGTGAAGGCTTTCCATGAGGGCTGCGAAAAGAACGGCACCGGGAACGCCGATGAACTTGCCCCTTTTTAACAGATAAATGATACCACCAAATAGTCCTGCAAGGACGGTGGCCAGTGAACAGGGAACACTTGTGAATCCTCCTAAGAAATACCGGTGCACCCCGCCGATCAGTCCCGCTCCCACCCCGACCAGAGGTCCACCAACCAGTCCTCCGATCATCGGTCCCAGGTCTCTGAGATTTGGGAGCATACCGAACATTTCACTACTTGCGTAGGTGCCGTATATGGAGAACGCTCCGAAGATCAATATCAGAACAGCCTGATTTTCGAGCGTGAATCTGTTGTCCAGTATCTCCGTGAAATACCTGGTGCGGGTGATCAGGTAGGCGATTACCACGATCACGCACATCTTCTCGATCAGTGCCAGTAAAATCTGAAAATCGATGGTTGTCATTTGGCTTTCTCCAAAGCCCTGGCAAGCTTGTCGACGCGGACCCAGGAACACTGCTCCCTGATGTTCGCCATCACCACCCCCCGGTCCAGATCCATCTTTTTGATATCCTCATCGATCGTCTCCTGGCTTGTGTCGGAACAGGTGAACTCTAGGTGTCGAGCCACCGCGACGTCGGGTAGTATCTCGGTAAAATCGACCAGATATGCAGGATCCGTGACTCTCTCTATGTTGAGGCCACAGTGGTACATGTAGACTCCAATTAACTTCGGCAGTGCTCCTTTGTAGAGTGGTGATGCCCAATCGCCTTAAACCTAATGCAGTTTCCGTCTGTCAGAGCCGCTCATCCTTCAACCAGCTCGTCTCGTCGACGAAGAAGACCATGGGTCGTATGCCCAAAGACGCTACGACCGGAACCGCTCCATCGCCTCACCCACATCAGAGCAGATGACAAAGAGTTTGGTGAACCCCGTCATCTCGAAGACCTCTCTGACAAAGGGACGAAGTGAGATCAGCACCAAGTCGCCTTCCATGGCCCTCAGCTTCTTCAGGGCAGCTATGAGCACTCGTAGTCCCGCGCTGCTGATGTACTCTACCTCAGAGAAGTCGACGATTATCATCTCCATCTTCTTGTCTATCAGCCCGTCGAGCACGACCTCCAGGTCCATCGACGTCACGCCGTCGATCCTCCCAGATACGCTTACCACCGGTATACCATCAACGATTCTCTGACCCATCTCCATAGTACCACCTCAGATCAATCAATTCATATTTTTTTGGTTATTCGGCACCGCAAATCACCTGAGATCGGTGCAGAGATTGCCCTCCAGCGATCCATTTCACCCTCTTACTTTAGAGGACTTCGAAAAACCCCAACAAATTTCAAATTTGGCGTTTGCTCTATTTAAGGGGCATTTAACGGATGCTGCTTGTCAGGAGGTTAATCGAAATTCTCTTTATTATACTTGGCCCCCTGGTCCAAATGACGCTCAAAGACACCAAAACGATCAGTTTCACCGGACGTCATCATCATAGTGATCTGCACCGTATCCTTAAATAAGAGGTAACTACTCAGGTATGTTGATTTGTCTCCCGATTGCGGTCCTGTACTTTCTGGCAAGAAAATGTTCGCTTACGCTCACATTTACTTGAGCACATAAATTTATACTTTATGTACAACGACCAAGAAAAATAACCGCCGATTAAGAAGAGGGCGGTTATATTCCGTGTTTGATTACAGTATGCCCCATGTCCCGGGTAGTTCCTGCATAGTGAAGTCCCCCGACAGTGGTTTAGGTACCTGAGTAGTTACCCTTAACTCTGCATTACTTTAGGGAAGATGTCCACCCAAGTCCCTCCTCCATATCGCAGATAATTTTATAAACATAGTACCCTAATATGGTATGATATGAACAAAAATATCTATCTGAGCAAACGAGAACAGATGATATTCAATGTAATATCATCTGTTGACATGGCTTATACCGACGAAATAAGAGATATCTTTCCAGATCTAAAGCCCCATCAAATAAATAAAATCTGCCACAGCCTCTCTTCAAAAGGCTATCTCCACAGGCTGAAAAAGGGAGTCTATCTGATTCAAAAGAAACCATCCGATCTGCCGTTGATAAAAAATCCTTATAAAATTGCCTTAGCATTATTTAAAGGTTATATCGGGTTTTCCTCTGCACTCGGGATTTATGATCTCTTGGATTACGAGCCCTTCACCATATTCGTTGTGACAAAGAACAGATCAATGGAGAAAAGGATAGGAGAATATGCATTCAAATCTGTGGCAATGGGTGAGAGAGCTACAGGGATAACATATTATAAAGATATTTACATATCCACAATAGCGAAGACGTTCTTTGATTGCTTTTATAAACCGCACTATGGAGGGGGTTATTCAACGATAACGAAAGCATTGTATGATGCTGATATGGATTGGAATGAGTTTACAGGATATTTTGAAATCGCATCGTGTTCTCTATGTCAGAGAACCGGATATGTTCTGGAGTTGTTACGGGATGAGATAGATAAAATTCCAGAAGAGGTTTTGCAATACTTCAGAAATAAGATTAAGAACAACACGAGATTACTACCTTCCGGTAGGCTTACTGGAAAATACATAAAACCATGGATGTTGCTTGACAATCTCGGAAAAGAAAATATACTGTCGTGGTGGTACCATGGCTGATCCAGAGATTTTAAGGTACATATCTGCAAAGACCGGTCTCGGCTTAAAGTACCTATCAAAAGACGAAAAGATCTCAATCGTTCTGGAACAACTCAGGGGTTTGTTCCCAGAGGTGATTTTGAAGGGAGGAACTGCTTTAAACAGGGTGTATCTGGCGAAATTGGGGGTTAGCAGATTTTCAGAGGATATTGACCTGGATTTTGTCTCAGATAAGGATCTGGACGAGAAGATTTCTGCGATCAAAGAACGGGTTGCGGAAATAAAAGATTTTGATATAGGGGACTTGAGGATTCTTCATAGAACCCTGAGGTTCGATTGTTACTACATGAATGAGTTTGGTGATAAGGATCGAATAAGAATAGAATTCTATCTCACCAGGACTGAATTCCTGAAAGCAGAGGATGCCCTAGTAAAATCTCCTTTCATAGAGACACATCCAACCATCTTCAAGGTTTATTCTCTGGAAGATCTGATGGCAAGAAAGTTCATTGCTCTGTACAACAGGATGGAAGGAAAAGACATCTACGATCTATTCTACTGCCTGGATCTGGATTTTGATAAAGAGGATCTGTCTAAGGCATTGAACCTCATGCTTGACTTTTACAGGATAAGTCAACTGGGTTTTCCGGATAATCTTATGTTAAGATTGGAGGATGCAAGAAAAAATAGTTATTACATAGGAAACTCAACCAATCATTTCACACCAAGAAACCTGAGACCGGACTGGAAGATATTTATTGATACGTTGATCTTGAAAATAGAAAGGACATTGAGGAAGATCGGATGAACAATTTATATACCATGCTCAAAGACTTTCCAAAAGACTTTGCACTCGTGATCCTTCTCACGCTTTCATGCATACAATTTGTTGGTAGTGCCCTTTCAATAGGTTGATGTTTTTGGATATATGATACCAAGGGTAACTACTCAGGTATGTTGATTGGTCTCACGATTGCGATCCTGTACTTTCTGGGAACATACATCAGGACTTCGCGCCTTCGCGCCTTCGCGTGAGTATGAAAGTAGAGGGCACGCGAAGACGCCATTCTCCGTGGGATGGAAAACTTTCAGCTGGAATTGTAGGACAGCCTCCCTCGGGATAACGGGATCGATTATGAAAAGACCTCAGCTTCTGGAAGATGCCACCGCCACCATCGAACCCGAGTCGCTGGAGAAGGCGAAGGCGGCGATACTACTCCGCTGTGAGGAGTACCTGGTCGTGCTGGGGCGGATGGGAGAAGCCTTGGAGCTGAAGGTACACACCGCCGATGACGAACGAAGGTTTGCGAGAGCACTGGCGATGTACCAGCTGGCCTACCTGCCGACCAGACCCGAGACCTGCCCCTTCTGCGTGCAGCATTCCGGTGGCGAGCGTTGCGAAGGATGCGGCTACGCCCGGACCCATGGCGGCAGATGCGACGCCGATACGTCATCTTTTGGCCTGTTCATCGAGTCCGCACACGAACTGGCAGGTCTGATATACCTGGTCGCAGGCGATGCCGTCTTCGAGGCGAGCCGGGGCCGTCGTCTCCTGAGAAGATCGATTCAAGCATCTCGAACCGCAACTCGAGACCTTATGAAAGATCTGCCTGATGCTTCTGCCTTCCGGCTGATGGAGATCAAGGCGGAGTACATAGTCTCTATCCTCGGACTGATCCCCGTTGAGCTGATAGATCCGAGTGCGGAAGAAAAAAGAGCAGAGGTAGTGGAGAGGGCGGAGATGTACTGGTGACATCGGCGTCCCGTCACCGTCTGACAAAGCTTTTTATTGCATATAATGTATAACATTATGTGCTCAAGTAAATGCGAGCGTAAGTGAGCATTTTCTTGTTGTACATAAAGTATAACTAATTTGGAAAGTATCCGACGATAGAACGGGAGTTGTAATCAAGATGCAGGCGATAGTGCTGGCAGCAGGGGAAGGATCGAGGATGCGGCCGCTTACCTCTGCGCGACCAAAGGTCATGATTCCGGTCGCCGGCGCGCCACTACTGGAGCACATAGTGACCAGGGCGCGTCAGGCAGGTGTGGAGAAGTTCGTCTTCGTGGTCGGCTACAAGAGAGAGACGATCATGGAACATTTCGGGGACGGGCACCGTCAGGGGGTGGAGATCGAGTACGTCTTCCAGGAAGAACAGCTGGGCACGGGTCATGCTCTCGCGGTGGCGGAAGAGCTGGCCGAGGATTTGTTTCTGGTCCTGAACGGGGACGTCCTGGTCGATGCGACATCCCTGGAGGGGATGATCAAAGGCGGCAATCTCGCGGTAGCGGCCAAGAAGGTCCCGGACCCCACCAGGTACGGAACCTTCCTGGTCGAAGAAGGTTTTCTCAGGTCGGTCGTAGAAAAGAGCCGGTCACCGCCTTCTGACCTCGCCAACGCAGGAACCTACCTCCTGGACCGGGAAGCGTTCGATGCCCTGAGCGAGGTACCCCTCTCGGAGAGGGGCGAGTACGAGCTGACCGACGGGCTGAACGTCCTGGTTTCCAGAGGTGCTAAGATCAGCGTCGTCGAGCTGGAAGACTGGATCGAGATCGGAAGGCCTTGGGACGTGCTCGATGCAAACAGGTCCATATTGTCGGTGGCGCCTCACAGCGTCCTGGGGGAGGTAGAGCCCAACGTCACCCTATCCGGCAAAGTATCCATAGGCAAAGGTTCGCAGGTGAGATCCGGCACCTATATCAAAGGGCCGGTGGTGATCGGCGAGAACTGTGATATCGGACCCAACTGTTTCATCAGGTCTTACTCGTGCATAGGAGACCGCGTCCGCATAGGAAACGCCGTGGAGATCAAAGAGAGCACGATAATGGAGAATACGAACATCGCCCATCTGAGCTACGTAGGGGACAGCGTCATCGGGTCCGAGAGCAACCTCGGCGCGGGCACTATTGTCGCCAACCTACGCCACGACGACGCAAACGTCCGGTCTTACGTCAAAGAAGAAAAGATCGACAGCGGTAGGCGCAAGCTGGGTGCGATAATGGGCGATAACGTCAAGACCGGGATCAACACCACCATATATCCCGGCACGGTCATCGAGCCGGGCTACAGGGGACGGCCCGGCGAGGTGATCTGGGGTCACGTCTTGGGACCAGATAAACAAGACGAAGGATGAAGTCATTCCACGGTCACGCTCTTGGCCAGGTTCCGCGGCTTGTCTATGGGCAGGCCTTTCGCCCTGGCCGTGTAATAGGCCAGCAGCTGGACTGCAACCGTGCAGAGCACCGCGGAGAAGACCGGCCTGGTCTCGGGCACCTCCACGACGGTGGTGGCTATCTTGCAGATGTCGGGGTCACCCACCGTGGCCAGAGCGATAACGTCCGCGCCTCTGGCACCCACCTCCTTGATATTGGTCTGGATCTTCTTGCCGTAGGTGGCCAGGGCCACCACTGGTGTACCTTCCGTCACCAGGGCAAGAGGGCCATGTTTGAGCTCGCCTGCCGGGTATCCCTCGGCAGATATGTAGGATATCTCTTTCATCTTGAGGGCACCCTCCAGGGCGATGGGATAGAGGAACTCCCGGCCGATGAAAAAATATCGATCGGTATCGGCATAGCTTTCCGCGATCTCGCGTATACGCTCCCGGCCGTCCACCACCTCCTGGATCAGGCCGGGCAGCCTGGTGAGTTCCAGGAGCATCTTCCTGGCATCCTCACAACCCAGGAAGTTCCTGGCCCTGCCCAGTCTTATGGCTAAAAGGAATAAGGCTACCAGCTGGCCGGTGAATGTCTTGGTGGCCGCGACCCCGATCTCAGGTCCGCATCTGGTGTAGACGGTCCCGTCGACCTGCCTGGTGATGGTGCTCCCGACGACGTTGGTTATGGCCAGAGACCTGACCCCACATGCGCGACCCCTTCTGAGGGCGGTCAGGGTGTCGGCGGTCTCGCCGGACTGGCTAATGCCGATCAAAAGGGCACTCGGCCTCAGCTGGATGGGCTGGAACTCGGAGGCTACCTCGACGTCGACGGGCAGGCCAGCGGCTCTGGGAAAGACATATCTGGCCAGGATGCCGGCGTTGTAGGAGGTGCCGCAGGCCACGATGGAAACCCAATCGAGCCTTCGGACTTCCTCGTCTGAAAGCCCCGTATCCAGATTTACGTCACCGTCGATCTCGGATATCCGGGATGCCAGCGTCTCCTGGACCGCTTTGGGCTGCTCGTGGATCTCTTTCAGCATGAAATGAGGATAACCTGATTTTTCAGCAGCTTTTGGATCCCAATCAACCATTTCTGGGTGGATAGGAACTAAATCTCCGGATTCATCCCTTATATCTACATTTTCTTCGTCTATTATGGCGATCTCGCCGTCTTTCATCCAGACTATCTTTCTGGTGTAGGGAAGAAGGGCCGGGATGTCCGAGGCCAGGTAGTTGGCGCCCTCGCCAAGACCGATCACGATGGGGCTATCCTTTCTTGCACAGACCAGGTAGGACGAGTCTGCCGCCATGACAGCTACGGCATAGGATCCTTCTATCCTGGATATCGCTGTGCGGACGGCCTCCGCCAGGTCGCCCTGGTAATAGAAGTTTGTCAGGTGGGCCAGAACCTCGCTGTCCGTCTCGGACTTGAACTCGAACCCCTGATCGATCAGACGCTCCTTTAGTTCCAGGTAGTTCTCGATTATGCCGTTGTGGACGATGGACACGGCGCCCGAGGTATGGGGATGGGCGTTCTTTGTGGATGGCGGACCGTGGGTCGCCCATCTGGTGTGACCTACGCCCCGGTTCTCGCCTGGTGAACCAATCTCGATGTACCTCTTCTCCAGGTCGGATATGCTTCCTGCCGACTTGAGTACCAGCACCTCACCGTCGGAGGCGATCGCCACCCCGGCCGAGTCGTAACCGCGGTACTCCAGCCTCTTCAGGGTATCGAAGAGGACAGGACCTGCGTTATCCCGTCCCACGTACCCCACGATCCCGCACATGTCAGATCACCCTGCAATCTCGTTTGATCATACCCCGAACCGCTGTCCCGGACCCGATCCGGGCGCCGGTCCCCACGATCGTGCCCGGATGCATGAAAACCCTGCTTCCCACGGAGACGTTGTCCGCCACCACCGCGCCGAACTCTGCGCGATGGAGCTCCTCTTCAATGATCGGCATCGAAGGACCGGACTCCACGATCAGCTGATCTCCGAAAGAACTGTTCGCACCGAGCACGGTGCTGGCGACGACCGAGCCCGCACCGATCCGAGATCCGCCCATCACGATGCTGTTTCTGATCTCGGAATGGGATCCTATCCTCACCGAGTCGCCGATGGAGGTGGCGGGAAGAAGGGTTGCGTTGGGGCCGATGTCGCAGTTCTTGCCGATGGCAACAGGCCCCACGAGGTAAGAGCCGGATCTCACCACAGAGTCTTCGCCGACCGCCACCGGGCCGCGATACCAGGCGCCCTCTTCGATCAATCCTTCTATCTTCGGTTCCTGGAGGCGTAGGGCGCTGTTGTTGGCATCCAATAGGTCCCATGCGAATATGGCGTCGGCCCAGACCGCCCCGGTGATCTCGGCCCTTATATCGCGTCCATTATCGATCATGTGAGTGATGGTCTGGGTCAGCTCGTAGGATCCGCGATCCGATATGGAGGTTGCGTCCAGCTCGTCGAAGATGTCCTGGCCGAACCTGTAGATCCCGGTGTTCAGTATGCCGGTACAAGGGCGTCCTGGTTTTTCGATTATATCGGTCACATCCCCCTCCTCCACGATCAGAACCCCGTAGTCGGCCGTCTCCTCGCGGAGCGCTGCCAGGATGACGTTTTTTCCATCGGCAGCGAGGATGTCCCCTATCGCATGGGCGTCTACCAGGTTATCGCCGTTCAATACCAGAAAGGATCCGTCGATGAAGGGTCTGGCCTTGTTCAGGGCGTTGGCCGTGCCCAGCTGTTCGTCCTGGAAGGCGTACTCGATCTTCACGCCGTACCGGATGCCGTCGCCGAAGTGGTCCATGATCCGCTCTTTCTGGTAGCCCACCACCACCACGAGATCTTTTATATCATTAGCCGCCAGGGCGCGGATCACGTGTTCCATTATGGGCTTGTTCCCCAAAGGGAGCATGACCTTCGACCTGGTCTGGGTGAGGGGTCTGCACCTTCTGCCTTCGCCCGCTGCTAGTATAACCGCCTTCAAGTGAATCACTGCCGGGATAGTTCTATGGCAGAAGGTTGTTGCGGATACTTTTTATACTTTTTCAATAGCACATAAAGTATAGCTTTATGCACTCCGAGTATAGTCATGAACCTTAGACTTGATACTTAATGGAGCATCTCAAAGAAGTCATCTGCATGTTCCGCGAACAAAAAGAGCAAGATCGTGGTCGAGCGCGGCTAGATCGCCAAAGTGAGCAAGGACAAGGACGGCATCGTCCGCCGCGAGGTGCTCACCCAGAACTGGACCGACTGGATTGACTATTGGGCGGTGGACTTCAACTTCGAGAGCGAGCGTGAGATAGTGCGCGTACAGAACCCAGACGGCGGTGATTGGGAAGAAGTCTGGACCGGCGACTACATCTTCGAGAACGAGTGGCAATCCTTCCGCACCAAGAAAGATTGCTCCCTGGAGCCGACTAGCGTATTTCACGAATGCAAACCGGGCCGGCGCAAACTGGCCGTAAAGGTGGTGGACATCTTCGGCAACGACACCATGACGATCGTGGACGTGAATATCGGAGCGAAAAACCGCGAATGAACGCGAATGAACGCGAATTAAAAGAAAATATTAGCGTTCATTAGCGTTCATTAGCGGTTGAAATAAGGAGATAGTATGTGTTTAGCTCCCTCAGAATCACTCGCTTGATACTGGTTTTAATCAATATAGAGATAAAATCGATTACAGTAGGTAGTGGGGCGTCAGATATATTTACAAAATATATAAAATACCAGTAGCCTCAATTGGGGGTCCCATGTGACATTGTCAAGTTAGACTTGATACTTAGTGGAGCATCTCAAAGAAGTCATCTGCTACAAGGCCAGCGTTTTCTTGGGCTGGGATCGTCTTGCGCATCGGATAAGTGTCAAACTTAGCGTTCAGGACTA
>JAUWQF010000130.1 GCA_030611205.1 Methanothrix sp. | reverse complement strand
GACCGAAAACCGCTCCGAGGTTCATTATGCCTGGGGCTTTCAGGTAGTACCCGTGGTGGAGGTCAGGACCTCGGGTATGGTGAAGGTGGTTAAGGTGAGCGAGCAGGACGTTCTTTGTGGAAGGGTGATCGAGGTGAACTTCTGAGCAGAAACCATGGGGGTGATAAAAGATGGTATCGGAATTGATATGATGATAAGAGGAGCTGGCAGGGACAGTGGACACTCTCCGGCGCGCTCAGTCCGGGTCTGCCTGGCATCTCATCCTTCTGAAGGCGGTTATTGCCGTGAAGATCAGTGTGAAGGCCGTGATGGAAAGCAATATCGGTTTGAGCCGGATACCCCAGGGCGTGTAGTTCAGTCCCAGTCCGATGAAGACGACCACACATATGCTGAGCCCGATGCTGAGAGCCAGGCGTTCTATACCGTCCAGCTCATCCTCTTTCGGGAAGAGAGCAGAGACCAGCACGTATCCCGGTGCGAAGAGCACGAGCGGAAAACCGAGTACTGCCCTCATAGGTGTCTCGTTCAACGGCGGGACCATCACGAATATGGCGGCCACGATGACGAAGGTTATGATGGCCAGCAGGTCACGAAATTCGGACATCGTCTCGTCTCCTGATCTAATGCGATTTAACTGTTATCATATGTTTCACAACCCGGCAATGGATGTTTCTCGAGCTGAGTTAGCATCACAAAATAATTATATACACCCGGCTGCATCCTACCTGTTATGGAGAGCGATGATAAGACCGTCGTGTATGCGATCATTGCAGCCTGTGTCCTCGGTATAGCCATCATTGGCGCATTTGTGATAACCAGCGATACATCAGAGGGGTTCTCTGAACTTTACTTCGAAGATCACACCGAGCTTCCAAGGATGGTCGAGGTGGACGAAGATGTGAGTTTCGCATTTACGGTGGTATCCCACGAGAAGGATGAGACCACCTACGAATATCTTGTCACGTATGATAATCAGCCGATAAAGTCAGGATCCTTCACCCTGCTGCCCGAGGATTCTGTACTGACTGGAGCGGTTCCCACGAAAGGGAACGAGAAAACGATTAATGTCACCATCGTTCCACGCGAGTCGAGCCTGGTCAGGGTTGATGAGCCTAGAGTGGACGTATCCAGGTTGAGATATGACGGAAAACTCGGGATGATCACAGGGCAGGGCGAGGGGTTTGAGCGCCTCAACATAGTCACATCCCCCAATGGCTATTCGGTGGTATACTGGGGTGCGAACAACACAACGCATCAAATAGATGTCACCGTGCCTGATAAGCTAATCTTTCCGATTGTGCTGCCGGTCAGCGGCGTTCCAGACCATACAGGAATGCTGATCTTCGATCCTAGCGTGAAGGAGACGTTCTCCACGAACTCCAGCAGTCTCAAGCGAGTTGGCGATCCCTACAACATCAATCCTGCCGAGCTGAACACGCTATCGAATTATGGATATACGCTCAGACGGGAGGGGTGGAAGATCGAGAACAATTACGGCGATCTGGATGTTCTGCGCAGGTATGAAGATACCGATTACCGGTATGAGTTCAGGAAGGTCTCTGTGGAGGTTTCGTCGCTCGAATCGGAGATTCGCGGTCTAAATGAGACGATTATTGGCACACAGTCAGTGTTTGGTGAGGCACCGGTCCTGTATGAGTACGAGATCCACTTCTGGATCATCGTCAAGGTGGATCCGGAGAGGTTGGTTGGTCTATAGTATCCTAGTGGCGTACCTCCCGCCAACCATGATGTGAAATGCAACGGTGATGGCGCGATCTAAGAGAGCGATCGAGATCCCTGCGGCCAGCGGCACACCCAGCCCTGCCAGCAGTGCGGTGAGACCGCCCTCCACCAGACCGAGTCCCGAGATGGTGATGGGTATGAGCGAGAGTGCGGAGACGAGGGGCTGAAGAAAGAAGAGCACATGTAACGGTACATCGTAGCCCACCGATTTTGCGATCAGGACAACTCTGAGCGCGTGGGTCGTCCAGGCGATGAGGGTCAGGAGCACGGATCTCATCATAAGTCCAGGGACATCCTCTATGGTCTCGATCGCCTCATCGAATGCGCGGGCCTGCTTGGTCAGTTTCGCCCATCCAAGCCTATCGATCTGTCTTATCATGAAGGGTCTCTTCAGCCAGATGAGGGATGCGGGCAGGAGGATTATGAGGAACGCGAAAAAGGCGAAGATGAGATAGGCGCCGAAGAACCGGGAGAGGAGAAGCAGTCCTGAGAAGCCAAGCAGAAATATGGTCAGTATATCGGCATAACGATCGATGACCACAGAGGTGATTCCTCTGTTTATATTTATCCGGTCCCTTACCATGAGCGGTCTGGAGAGGTCGCCGATCCTGGCGGGTGTGAGGTCTGATAAAAGTACGCCGCCCACAAAGGCCTGGTAGGCCTGGGTCAGTGGGAGGTCGTTTCCCATCCAGGTGAGGATCATCTTCCATCTCAGGGAAAGGATGAGAAATGTAATGGAGTAAACCAGAACTCCAAGTACGAGATACATAGGTCTGGCCGAGCGGATGGTCAGTATGACCTCGTCCAGATTGAATTTGTAGAGCAGAGCTGCGATGATCAGGAGGCCGATGAGAAGCTTGGCAAGCCATTTCCATGACATGGTGATATGTCCTTTTGTTGTGAGTTGGTGCTCTGTGGTTAAAGTATAACCGTTATCACTATGGTGAGGAGACCCATTGCTATACAGAACTTCGAAAAGTTGATCTTCCTGGCGAATTTGATCAGCAGGTCCATGGTGAGATATCCGGCAGTGAATGATGCCAATAACATCGTTGCAGACGTTCCGATGGGCAGTGCTGCATACGAATGGTCGATGATCACAGCGCCCAGGACTGCCGGGACGCTTATCATGAAGGATAAGGCCAGAGATACATCCTGTCTGACATTTCTCATGAGAAGCACAGTTATTGTGGTTCCCGATCGGGATATTCCGGGCAGTATCGCAACTCCCTGGGCGAGGCCGAGGAGGACCATGTCCGGTATGGTTATGCTGTCGATGTCCTTTGTGCCGGATCGCTGAGATCTGAGGAGGAGGCCTGTTGCTATCAGCAGCAGACCGATTATGATGGTTGCCTCCCTTCCTCCGGTGAAGGTCTCTCTGATGAGCAGGTAGAGTGGCAACCCGGTTATTCCTCCGAATAGCGTGGAGATTATCATGGCCCGGGTGAGGTTTGAGTCCAGGTTTTTGAGCATCTCTATGAATTCGTGCCTGAACTTGATGATTACTGCAGACATCGTTCCCAGGTGGAGAATGAGTGAGTAAGAGAGGGCAACCTCCGGAGAGATGTCCAGCCAGCTCATCATGACCAGCAGCGTCTGGCCCTGGCTGCTGATGGGTAGCCACTCGGTGATCCCCTGGATAATTCCCAGCAGAACCGCTTGTATGGTCTGCATTGGGCCTTATACGTAGTACGGGGATATATCATCGTTTGGGCGGGTTTCAAGTATGATACTCTTGTAGGAGCGAGAACAATTAATAGATGTTATGGGTTAAGATGTTCTAGGGGTGTGATAGCTATGCAGGATGAGATGTTGAAAGAACGAGTATTGCTGAAAGGCGGAAAAGGGCAGCTTTGGATGATGTGAAATGGGGGCTCTATGGATAAAGCCGTATCAAATACCGTCCCGTTTATACATCTAGCCGAAATAGGCGAGTTTTAACCTACATCTTGCAGAATAAGAATAGCGAACGAGGTTCTGGTGCCGGATTTGATACTGAATATCGTGTTAGCACTGGTTGTGCTGGCGACCACTCTGGTATGTGGAGCTGGGCTGGTTTTCGGCATCGGCTCGCACGGGAGATGGTTCACGAAGATAGTTTTATCCTTCAGCATAGGGTACGTTCTGCTCTCGCTCGCGGGTATCCTGGCGAACTCGCTGGGGATGAGTCCGTTCCCCATCCAGACGGGCGTTGTCCTGGCGGGAGTCGCCCTATGCCTGTATTACAGGGACCAATTTCAGGGGGGGCTCGATCGTGATGACTGGATCGTTATCGTGATCGGGTCGCTGTATGTATTCATCTGCCTCCTCTTCTTCGACTACATCATCATCTGGATGGCCGGAGATGCCGTCTGCCACGCTTCCATTATGCGCATGCTCCTCGACGGGGAGTCGATACCGGTCAGCATCTATCCGTTCGGCAGTTACTGGGAGTACTATCCAAAGGCGTTTCATCTTTACTCATATTACTGGGCAAGGTTGTTTCCGCTTCTGAACGTCGTGCAGGTGGTGCCGGTTCTGATCACTGCGGTGACGCCTGCGCTTCTTTACTCGATTGTGAGGGAGCTAGGGGAAAGAGAGGTTGCGCTGTATTCTTTTGTCATAGCCTGCTTTTTATTTCCGCAGCATTACATGTATCTGATATGGGCGGGGTATCCGGCTGCAGCGGCGGAGATGCTGATGGTTGCAGCGATACTGGTAGCTGTTGTCGATAAAAGGTTGTTTCCGCTGGTAGTTCTGGGGATTGCACTGACACATACGCGGTTTCTTGCGTATCTTGCAGGAATTATCTTCGTCTGGCTATGTTTCGTCTATCTGAAGAGGAGATATCTTCCATATGTGCTTGTCATATCTGCTCTTCTCCTTCTGATGGTGGTGAAGCTCTTCGACCTTCACGGCCCTCTCTTCTTGAGTTCGATCATCACGAGCCAGGATCTTGCGGCCGAGTATGTGTCGAGATGGTATCCCGCCCTTCTCTCCGTCTTCGGTGTAGTGATCGCTCTTTACCGGCGGGAGAAACTCGATCGACTGATCGTCTCCTGGGCTCTTGCTGTGATGGTGATGGTGGTCGTGGCCGATGTTGGGGTGTTCGACTTCGGCACCACTCCTGACAGGGTGCTCTCGAAGCTGTATCTGCCGTTCAGCGTCTTTGCGGCCTTTGTTTTATCTTCTATGGAGGTGTCGATGCAGAGGCTGAAGACGGCATTCGTTCTGCTGATTCTGGTCATTGGGGCGGCTTCGATCTGTGTAGTTTTTTATAGCTATGCAGGCTCGTGGGCGATCCCGGAGGCTGATTATGAGGCGATGGTCTGGCTAGGGGATCAGGGTTATGTCGATGCGGTCTGCATCAATCCGGACGATACCGGTGCATGGGTCTATCCGCTTGCAGAAATGGAGGTTGCGCATCAGATCATAGGTCCTGATATGTGGTACGGTTTCGCGCCTTACAATTACCGGTTTTTCCAGAGTATGATTGCGGATCCCAACTGCAAGTTGGTGATCGACACGATCGGGAGCTCCGAATATACATACAATTTAATCTATATATCAAACGTATCGATATCTAGACCTGGATATGTTCCTCCATTCTCTAGGTTTCACAGCAGGTATCCGGTGCTGAACCTGAGCTTCTCGGAGGATTATTACGATCTGGTCTACGACAGAGGCGCGTACATATACGAGTTCAAGGAACAATAGACGTGGGGGAATTATTTACACGAGTAGAGAGGTATTTATTTATGATGAAAAGTAACCACTCAGGTATGTTGATTGGCCTCTCGACTGCGATCCTGTACTTTCGGGCAAGAAACTCCTCCATTCGGTCGGATATACAACAAAAAAAATAACCGCCGAGAGCGCAGAGGAACGCAGAGCATTTAACCATTTATTTCCCCTCCGCGCCCCTCTGCGTACTCTGCGGTTATATTCCGCGTTTGGTTACAGTATGCCCCATGTCTTGGGTAGTTCCCGCATAGTGAAGTCTCCCGATAGTGGTTTAGGTACCTGAGTAGTTACGTATAAACAAAATCACCGCGATCTTCTCCATATCCCCAAGAATCGCGATACAAGCAACCAGCGCGCCCACCGAGTACGTCAGCGTATCCCCGGGAAATACCTTTGCAGGATACCAGTTGAACCACAGAAACGCCAGGAGCGCTCCGACCATACAGAAGGCCAGCACCGAGACCGCGCACTTGTCATCAATATATGCGACCTACCCCACCGTCGATAAGAGTATGACCCCCATCCCTGCCTCGAGCCCGTTATATCCCGCAAGCATGTTGTACGAATTCGCCGCGCCCACAATCCCGATGGGAATGATCGCCAGAGGATAGAAGATGCCCCAATCGACGGCT
>JAUWQF010000138.1 GCA_030611205.1 Methanothrix sp. | reverse complement strand
TTGTACATAAAGTAGTAGAATAGGGACATAGAATTACTTCTATGCCCCCTTCTAAGAACGGAGCGTGCGACTTTCACCGCACTCCGCTCAAGCATTTCACACCCCATCGCTGGGCGGCAATGTTGCCTTTGCAATCCTGGTCTGTAGCCCGTTAACATAAGACCTTATCAGGCCTCTGTCTGTACGCTTCTCGCCTTTTGGCGTCGTTGAATGACGTACATTCACAGGTATACCTCCATTCTTTGCCGTGAAACACCCGCAGCAAGTCAGCACCCTTTCGGGTCAGAGCAAATTTTGATCTCTTATCCAAACCATTACAGCTTGGCATTCGCTTTTTGCTACCTCCTCTCCCGCCTACACCATCATTTCTTCTCACGAAGGCACTACCACCGAAGTGGGATGTATGCGGTTTTCCAAGTTCCGAAATTCCAGATAATATAGTCGCTTTAGGAGCTATCTTTAGACCGGGAACGCTCAGTTCGTTCGTTATATCGTAAGTCAAGCCGATACAACCGGGTTCCTTACCATTTTGGTTCAAGCGTATCAACCCTTTTCGCTTGTCGCACATAACGACCCTTGCGATAATTCACCTTTCGGTTCTCCATGGCGACCTTTTCCTTGCAGATTGACCAAATTAGGTTTCTGATTTTTTCCACGTTGTCCCGCAGGCTTCACACGAATCCGTTACCAGAAACGCATGCTGCAGTAGGGATATCCCGAACGAATGGGATAGCATCAAGCAATCTGGAATTCAGCTTCTTGTCGCACTAACTTTATGTGCTCAAATAAATCCGACCGAATGAAGGATCTTCTTGTCGTGGGCGCGCCGCGCCCAGCACCCTCCGAGACGCTTCACATCCTGAGCTGGCCCCGCTCATAGAGTTCCCTGGCCACCACCATCAGCGCCTTCCCCTTCATCTCCTCGCCGTAGGATGGGAGGATGGCGATCCTCTTCTCACCGTACTTCTCCTTGATATGATCGATATAACCCCCCTGGGCGCTCATCCTCTTCCGGCAGTAGTCGCAGTCACACCCGGAGACCACGTGATTTATGATTATGGAACCCACGGTGACCCCGTGAGACTCGACGGTGTTGATCAGCCGCTCGCTCTCCAGTACCGCAGCCTTCTCAGGTATCAAGACCACGGTGATGGAGGTGGTCTCCGGGTCAATGAGAGCGTTCCTCATGGTCTCCGCCTTGGACCTGAGCCGTCGGACCTCGGCCAGGACGGCATCGCCAAACCCGGGGTCCAGCATGTTGAATATCGTGGTCCATTTGGACTTCATGCCCAGAAGCCTGGTTACTATCCCCGTGGTAAGCTCGGGCAGCTTCAGCAAGGGCAGGACCAGAGCCGTGGGCGCAGAGTCGATCACCACCATGTCGTAATCGCCCTCGATGTATACGTCGTAGAGACGGTCCATGAAGATCAGCTCTCCTACCCCGGGCATCACGCCGAAGTCATCCGGTCTTATCTGGAACTCCATGATATCGAAGAGAGCCTTGAAGAGGTTTCTGTAGTTCACATAAAACTTCTTGGCCTCGGCGTTGACGTCCGGCTCTACCGCATCCAGTCCTTCTCTGATCGCTATCGGTCTGTTCCCAATATCCACCTCCAGAAGGTCGGAGAGCGAATGGGCAGGATCCATGGAGAATATGAGGGCCTTCTTTCCCAGGCCGGACGCCCATAGGCCGGTGGCCGCAGAACAGACGCTCTTGCCTACACCACCTTTCCCCGCCATATACATGAGTTGCATAAATCCATAACAGTTTGCGGAGATTTACCAGTTACGCTCAACTCCGGGCAGGGCCGGATCTCGGGATACACCACCACCTGCCACGACCGATCTGCGAAGCGTTAATATGGCATTGGTTCTCACCAAGAAAATGTTCGCTTACGCTCACATTTACTTGAGCACATAAAGTTATACTTTATGTACAATGAAAAATCAGACATTAGTTGAGGAAGGGGCATGACGAAAAATATCAATGTTGAACAGATAGTCCAGCCGCCGGTGGAGCGACAAAAGATCGAGCTGGTGGAACGAAAGGGTATAGGCCACCCTGACAGTCTCACGGACGGTATAGCAGAATCGATCAGCCGCGCACTTTGTCAGGAATACACCAAGCGCGTCGGTGCCGTTCTTCATCACAACACAGACGAGACCCAGATCGTAGCGGGCAGGTCTGTGCCGGCCTTCGGTGGCGGGGAGATAATCCAGCCCATCTACGTCCTCCTCTCCGGGAGGGCCACCAGGATCTTCAACGAGGTGGAGATCCCCATCGACGTTGTCGCCATCAAGACCGCCAGGGAGTACCTGGATAAGGCTCTCCCCAACCTGAACGTGAACAACCACATAATCCTTGATTGCAAGATCGGCACGGGATCCTCCGACCTCCAGGACGTCTTCCATAGGACGGCACCCTGTGCGAACGACACATCTTTCGGCGTCGGCTACGCCCCCTTCTCCGAGACGGAGATGATCGTGTACAACACGGAACGTTTCCTCATGGACCTTCGGAAGAAGATACCCGCCATCGGCGAGGATATCAAGGTAATGGCGATGAGAGACGGCGATGAGATCAACCTCACCGTGGCCTGCGCCATGGTGGGACGATACCTGGACGACCTGGATCATTACGTCGAGACCAAGAAAGAGATCGTCCGGGAGATAGAAGCGAACGCGTCTTTGCACACCACCAGAAAGATCGACGTCCAGATGAACGTCGCCGACGACCCGGAGACCGGATCGGTCTACCTCACCGTCTCGGGCACCTCTGCAGAGATGGGTGACGACGGGTCGGTGGGAAGGGGCAACCGGTCCAACGGCCTGATCACAGTGAACAGGCCCATGAGCATGGAGGCAACCTCCGGCAAGAACCCCATAAGACACGTAGGCAAGCTCTACAACCTCCTCTCCACCCAGATCGCCAACCAGATCGTAGAAGAGGTGGAAGGGATAGAAGAGGTCTACATCAGGATACTCTCCCAGATAGGGGTACCCATCGACGACCCTCACATGCTCAGCATCCAGACGGTGCTGAAAGACGGGGCCAACCCCGCACGCATCGAGTCCGAGGCAGAGGCGATCGCCAATACCTGGCTGGATAATATACTGATCATACAGGAGAAGCTGATGAAAGGAGAGATCGCCACCTTCTAGAAGAGAAGGACGTCTTTACGAAGAGGATGGGGCTGGGGCAGATCATTTCCGGTTGTACATAAAGTATAACTTTATGTGCTCAAGTAAATCCGACCGAAGGGAGGATTTTCTTGTTGTACATAAAATATAACTTTATGTGCTCAAGTAAATGTGAGCGTAAGCGAACATTTTCTTGTTGTACATAAACTATAACTTTATGTGCTCAAGTAAATCCGACCGAAGGGAGGGATTTTCTTGCTTTGCCCATTGCATCCTTCGGCTCTCATACTCCATCCAATTTTACGAACGCGTTCAGAAGTCGAAGAGAGATCTCTGGTCTCCCTGGCTGTCGGGCCGATCGGGCTTATCCGGCTCTTTCGGTTCTTTCGGTTCTTTTATTATTTCTTCTATCCCGGCGTCGGATCTCTTCTTTGCGATATCGCCCCACCCAAACTCGATCTTCTCTATAGTATCCTCTTCCCTCAGCCTCTGTCCCTCCTCGAAGATCCGGATGACCTTCTTGGTGGTTGGCTTGCTCCCCATGAGCAGGGCGATCTCTTCCGGGGTGAGATCGAGGAGGGCCGCCACCTTCGGAGCCGACCCCTTATCTTTCAGAAGGATGCCGAAGAAGCCCATCAGATCCGTCCTGGCGCGCTTGGTGCTGAGGTGACAGTGTCTCCCTATCTTGGCCGCCGCGGAGTCACGGAGGTTCCTGGCGCTCCTGGTCTGGCCCATCCTTCTCCAGAGGCTGGGCGGTCTGAAGGCCACGTAGCCTCTCTTCCGCTCGGTCCTGGAGGCGAGCACGCCACCGGTCATCATGAAGGCAGCATACCTCCAGAGCCCGTAGTTCTGCCGCCTCCGGACCCTTCCCAGAAACACGTCCGCCCGGGATAACCTATCGAACCCAAGAGCCAGGCTGGGACCCTTGTAGACCAGTGGCAGGTTCTCGTCGACCCAGTGGACTAGGTCCTCGGGGCTTTCGTCCAGGTACGAGGCCGCCCGGTGAGCCTCCCTGGGACCTGTGCCCTTGAAGATCTTGTCCATGGCCTTGAAGATGTTTGACCTGACGTCCCTCTCCGAGGTGGCTGCTCGATCTATCTCCTGGTCCAGCGCGCCCTCGGCCGCCGCATGGAGGTCGTTCACCGCGCTCCGCAGGTCGCCACCGGATATTTCCACGATCTGCTCGATCAAGTCGGGGGTGCAGTTCACCTTCTCCATCTTGCAGATGTTCCTGAGAACCGATGCCACGGTGCTCTTTCTAATCGATCTGAACCTGATCCCCAGACAGGCGTCGCGGAGTGGCTTGGACATACCGTAGTACTCGTTGGCTATGAGCAGCGTGGGTTGGCTGGCGTTCTTGACCATCTTGAGCATGGCCGCAGCGCCCCCCCGATCAGCGTTCCCGTGCAGGTTGTCGGCCTCGTCCAGGATTATGAGCCTTCTCTTACCGGAGAAGGTCATCGATCTGGAGGCCGATCCCGCGATCCTCCCGATGGCCGAGGCGGTCCGGGCGTCGCTGGCGTTCATCTCGATGTGGTCCCAATCCATCTCGGCGACCAGGGCCATAGCCGCGGAGGTCTTCCCCACACCGGCCGGTCCGTAGAGGATGACGGCTTTCCACTGAGGATCGCCCCGTTCCCAGGACTCGGCCCAGGCGTGCAGATCAGATACCGCCTTGCCGTTACCCAAAACCTCCTTCAGGGTGCGAGGTCTGTACTTTTCCGTCCACTCGATCGCAGTCATGCGAGGATTGTTCCCATAACTCTATCTCACCACACGCCCTCGCGTCCGGAGATCTCTTCGATCTCGATCTCCCAGATGCACATGGGCATCTTTTCCAGGTCTTTTCTGCTGAAAGCCTGGCCACCGTGTCCCCCCATCTTGCTTCTCATGAAGAGATCGAAGACCTTCTCTTTGTCCTCCATATCCTCGGAAAGACTGGCCTTGCCCAGAGCCAGTACGCTTTTCCAGCTCCTGCCTTCCAGGACGTCCACCTCGAAGCAGACCCTGGGGTTCACCTTCGCCATCTCCACCTTCTTCCCATGTCGTACTGAGTTGAGTTAGATCTTCTCCTCGGCGTATACGTAAGATATTGGGACCCCGGATTGCACGTCATATTCCGACAGGCCCCGCCTCCCGACAC
>JAUWQF010000057.1 GCA_030611205.1 Methanothrix sp. | reverse complement strand
GTTCGCTTACGCTCACATTTACTTGAGCACATAAAGTTATACTTTATGTACAACAAGAAAATGTTCGCTTACGCTCACATTTACTTGAGCACATAAAGTTATACTTTATGTACAACTAAAAGATGATTGGAATTCGACCAGAGGTATCTTGATGGATGTCAGAAAAATAGTTTCAGAGGCGTTCCTCATGGCGATTATCGAAGGCGTCAGGAGAGACGGTCCAGAGAAGACCCTCGAATGGATAGAGCGCGTGGCCGATAGCCTGGGGGAGAAAGAGGGGCCTGGTCTGGAGGGCGATCCCAAGGGGAGTCTCAACTGTCTCCACATTTGTCCCTTCGCCAACGCCCTCCAGGAGTTCCTGATCAAGTACGGCGAGACGCCATCCGAGTTCATGGACGTCCTCAACAGCGCCGATTGCAACGATACCTTTGCAGCTTCGAACGTCTTCTGCATATTCCACCACACCATCCGGATCAAACGCGCCGAGCTGGCGGGCAGAAAAGTCTACCACCTCGCCAGCAGCGCCAACGCAGAGGGAAGGACGGCCTATAACGAGAAGGCGATCGAGGCCGTGGGTCTGACCAAGGACGCTATCGACGAGCTGATGGAGAAGACGGTCTGCGTCTTCAAGTACGAGTAGAAAGGCGGTGTTGCATGAACCTCAGAGAGGCCAAAAAGCTCTACGATTCGAGCATCGAGATCATCAAGAAGAACCAGCACAAGAACGGCGGCTTCTACGCCAGCCCACCAGGAACCAGGTACCCTTTCATCTACGCCCGAGACCATTCCATAGTGGTCCTGGGCGCGCTGGAGGCGGGGCTGGTGGACGAGGCTCGCAGAGGGCTGGAGTTCATACTGGCCGCCCAGAAGCCTACCGGGGAGATGCCCCAGAGGTGCGATGTGGAGGGAACGGACACCAGCTACAAAGAGCTCCAGATCGACGGGAACGGCCTGGTCCTCTACGCCCTGGGAAAGTACTGTCAGAAGGTCGATTATGAAGTAGCGGAAGAGTTCTGGAAGAACGTCGATCTGGTCGTGGATTACATCCTGAAGAACAAGAACGATGAGATCAACCTGATCCACACCATAAACAGCATCCACGAGTATCCTGCTTACGAACACGGTTTCGAGATCTTCGCCAACAGCGCATGTTGTGCAGGCCTGATCGAGGCGGTCAAGATGGGCAACGCCCTGGGCAAGGATGTAAACCGGTGGGATCAAGAAGCCGAGCTGATAAGGAGAAACATCCTCACCCGTCTTTACAATCCCCGAAAGCGCACTTTTATCAAGAACATAAGGATCAAAGAGAGGGGTAGCAAGCCTCTGGGCTACGACCCCTACGCCTCGACGGTAGGCGATCCCGATGCAGCAGAGTACGCTCCTGCTTACTTCGAACTCCTGAACGACAGAGATCTGCGGGTCATAAACACGGTAAGGCGGATAGACGCGGCCCTCTGGGACCAGGAGCTGGGCGGGCTCAACCGCTACCCCGAGGCCTGGAACAGAAATAACGGCGGTTATGGTCCCTGGCCCCACTTCACCTGCCAGGTGGCCAGACATTTCGTGAACATCGGCGACGACGACAGGGCAGAGGTCTACCTGGGATGGGTGGTAGATATAGCATCCGACTACATGCTTCCGGAACATCTATCGACCATAGAACGCTTCGACGAGTGGATCGATTGCTACAGCGCGGCGGGGATCATGCGGGACGATAAGGTCGTCATGATCGAAGGTATCAAGAGCCATCCCAAGTGGCAGGAGGGGTTCGCCTACGTGGTGATGCCCTTGATCTGGCCTCATGCCGAGTACATCAGAGCATACAAGAGCTATGAAGATATGTTTCTGGGAGGCGAGAGTCTCCATGCCCTCAAGAGGCAGGCCCTTGTCAGCCGATAGATGAAGATATCTTGTTGAAAGGGGAGTCGATAATATGGCGGATATAGAGAGGATTCCTACCGGGATCCCTGGACTGGACGAGATGATGAACGGTGGTCTGCCTTTTCCTTCCACCGTCCTCCTGGCAGGGGGCACCGGCACGGGCAAGACCACCTTCTGCATGCAGTTTCTCTTCAAAGGAGCAAAAATAGGTGAACGCGGCCTCTACTTCACCACCTTCAGTGAACCGCCCGAATGGATGCTCAAGTTTTTGTCCACCTACGAATTCGTGGACCCGAAGCGCTTCGGACAGGAGATAAAGTACGTGGACCTGAGCTACACCCTGGAGAAGGCCAAGGGGATGGAAGAGGTCCTGGAGGCGATCGAGTCGGAGATCGTGACCTTCAAGCCGAAACGGATCGTCATCGATCCCATATCTGTAATGGAAGACCTGCTCAAAGACGATTACCGGCGGTTCCTCTTCAGGTTTGCCACCATGACCAAGAACTGGCAGACCGCAACCTTAGTGACCGGCGAGGCCAAGCCGGGTTCGCCCTATCCGCTCGAGCTCGCCTACATAGCCGACGGGGTGATCATCATCTACAACACCGAGGTGGATAGACTGCGCAGAAGGTCTCTGGAGATATTGAAGATGAGAGGTACCTCTCACATGACGGGAAAACAGGCGGTAGACATATCAGAAAGAGGGTTCATAATCCATCCGGGTCTGTAGTTATTATGACCATCTCGATAAAGGATCTCATGGAGCAAGATGACTTCTGGATCCTCCTCTTCGTCCTGGGAATCTTCCTGCTCAACTGGCCGCTGCTCTCGCTGGCGACAGGAGAATCCCGCGTATTCGGCTATCCCTTAATACTGGTCTACATCCTGGTAGTCTGGCTGATTATCATCCTCTGGGCATATCTCTTCGAAAGGTGGACTCTGAATTGATCGCACCCCACGTAGCTCTGGCGACGATGGTACTTTATCTTCTGCTCCTATTCGGGATAGCTCTGTATGCCTATCGCCAGAGACAGGCCGGTCGCAGCATAGTCTCCAACCCCTACGTATACGCCTTGTCCATCTGTGTCTACGCCACCGCCTGGGCGTTCTACGGAAGCGTGGGAAAGGCAGCCTCCACCGGTCTCAGCTTCTTGCCCATCTACCTGGGACCCTCGTTGATCATGCTCCTGGGCTGGTCTCTCATCAGAAAGATGATCAGGATATCCAAAGAGTACCGGCTCACCACCATAAGCGACTTCATAAGCTTCCGGTACGGGCGAAGCTACGCCGTCGGCGCTCTGGTCACCATCGCCAGCCTGATAACGATCACTCCTTACGTGGCTCTCCAGCTCATCGCCATCTCCGAGTCCATCGCCATCATAAGCGGCGAATATTACCCCACGGGGTCGATGCGGCTCATCGTGACCATACTCTTGGGGGTATTCGCCATCGTCTTCGGTGCCAGATACCTGGACCCCCTGGAGCGCCACGAAGGACTGATCGCCGCCGTGGCCTTCGGGTCGGTCGTCAAGCTGGTGGCCTTCTTAGCAGCGGGAATCTACATAGTCTACGGCATCTTCGGTGGTTACGGGGTCATAGTCGATGAGATAGCCACCACCCCGGATTATTCGCATCTCTTGCAGCCGGATTACGTATCCTGGTTCTCTCTCACCCTGATATCTCTCTTCGCCATACTCTTCCTCCCGAGACAGTTCCACGTCATGGTGGTGGAGAACTCCGACGAGAGCCACCTCAAGAAGGCCATGTGGCTCGTCCCCCTCTACATGCTGCTCATAAACCTCTTCGTACCTGCGGTGGCCTGGGCAGGTCTCCTCCTGGACACACCGGGATCGGCCGACATGTTCATGATCACCATCCCCGTCGATCAGGGTAACGATCTTCTGGCGCTGCTGGTCTTCATCGGGGGCGTCTCCGCCGCCGTGGCTATGGTGCTCGTCTCCGCCGTGGCGTTGGGTACCATGATGCTGAACGACCTGGAGATGTCTCACATCATCCGCCACATCGGAAAGGGCCGAGACCTGCCCAGCCTCCTCCTGACCATGAGACGGCTGAACATACTACTGGTCCTGGCGCTGGGGTACCTTTACTCTATGCTGGTGGAGTTCCACAGCCTGGTAGATATCGGGCTCCTTTCCTTTTTGGCCGTCTGTCAGATAGCCCCGGCCGCGCTGGGGGGGATGTACTGGAAGAAAGGCACCCGGTACGGTGCCATCGCCGGGCTCGTCTCCGGATTTCTGATCTGGGGCTACACCGCTCTGGTCCCCTCGCTGGTCAGGTCGGGATGGATCTCGGAAAGACTGCTCACCGAGGGCCTCCTGGGGATCGGTTTCCTGCGACCTACATCTCTATTCGGTCTCCATCTAGATATGTGGACCCATGCCGTCTTCTGGTCGCTCTTCGTCAACTGTCTGCTCTACATATTCGTCTCTCTCATCGACAGACCGAGCCATGAAGAGATGGCCCTGGCCGAGAGCGTCGTGGACGTCTACGAGGCGCGGCCCGAGCTGGTGCTGAGCGAGAGGAGGATGATCCGGGTGGGGACGATAGACGAACTGGAGACCACCCTGGCCAGGTATATCGGAGAGGAGAATGCCAAACAAGAGCTGGACTCGAACCTGGCCGAGCTGAATACCACCAGAGAGAGCATAGATGCCAGCGAGCTCTTGATCCTCCGGGAAGTGCTGGAGAAGAGGCTGACCGGGACGATGGGTACCTCTGCTACTAGAATTATTGTGGAAGAAGAGATCTCCGTGAAGCCGGTGGTCGAGGTCGTGAGGGACACCATGACCATGTACACGCTGAACCCGAGCAGGATCTATGTGATACCGGAGAAGGCCTACGAGGTCTTCACCGATCAGATAAAACACGGGATAGAAGGTCTATGCATAGCCTCTTGCGATCCTGATGAGATCAGGAGCAAGTGCCAGTTCACCGAGACGCCCATCATCAGGCTCAGCCATGATAGAGGGCGGGGCGAGATATACATCGCACCCACAAACCTACCTCTCCTCTTCATAACCATCAAGTCCTTCGTAGAAAAGAGCACGAACAGCATAATACTCCTGGACAACCTGGATGACCTGATAGAGGAGAACGTCTCTGTAGTTCCTCCCTCGGAGGTCTTGGACTTCGTATACGCCCTGGAGAGCCTGGCCAGGGAGAACCGCACCAGGTTCGTCCTGAAGGTCAGGCCGGAGTACGTCCACGAGAAGCTGCCTCTGGAGATCAACGAGGTGAGACAGCTCATATTCCTCTTGGGACCCCTCTCCTGCTACCTATTCAAGGTCTTTGCCGACGCCATGATCGCCAGCCTGGACGAGAGCTGCAGGAGAGAGGCTATCAGAGATATCGGGGTGCTGATGGATACCGACAAGCTCTTCGAGGGGATCAAGTGCGCCGGGCGTTCGGCCGAGACGTCGCCGGAGGCCTGCGACCCCGGTATGGGGAAGAGCGTCGTCGTGAAGATAGAGCCCCACCTCAGTCTGAGCCGATGGGAGTTCTTCATGGCCGTCAGATCCGTGGCGAGGGTGATCAAGAAGGTGGATCCGAAGTTCGATATAAGGAGCGTCCTGGGTCCGCTCATGGCCAAGTACGGACTGAAGCTCTACGAACTCGATCTGATCCCGGGCACCACCTACGTCATCGAAGAAGAGAAACCCCAGAAAAGCCTGGAGCTCTTCAGCGATCTGACCCGTATCGGTGCGGAGGGACTCTGCATAAGCAGGCACCATCCCGATAAGCTGATAGAAAAATACAATTTCCACCCAGAGAGGGTAATCTGGCTGACCCAGTCGACCGCCTATGAGGCAAAGTACAGGTGCGTCGATCCCACCAACTTCCCCCGGTTGAGTAGCATCATATCCGATTTCCTGACCAACACGAAAGAACCTCTGATACTCTTGGAGGGGATGGGATACTTGATCACGCAGAGCAACTACGAGTCTGTGCTCAGGTTCATCCAGTCCCAGAGGGACGAGATCTCCATGAGGAAGGCGATACTCTTCATCCACCTGGACCCCCTGGCTTTGGATACCAAGGAGCTGCACCGCCTGAAGAGCGAGATGGAACCGTTAGAGCTATGAGGTATTACACCCATAGTTTTCCGTCAAGGAGATAGCAACATGATCGAGATAGGATTCATAATACTGCTGCTGGCACTGGTTCTCGGTGGTTATCTGATCGTGAAGTCCCTCAAGGGCTTCTTGGTGAACGCACTTCTGGGCCTGATAGTTCTTTATCTGGCCAACCTGGTGACGGGTCTGGGGATCGCCTATACCTGGATCGTGATCCTGATATGTGCCCTAGGAGGGGTTGCCGGGGCGGTAATCGTGATAGTACTCAACGTCCTGGGGATCGCGTTCTGAGGATATTATCATACCATCCATACCATCTCTCTTTATGGATGTGTCAGTCGTGCACTGACTATCTCCAGCTCTCCAGAATCGCCGAACCAC
Organism: Methanothrix sp.; assembly: GCA_030611205.1. Classification (GTDB taxonomy): domain Archaea; phylum Halobacteriota; class Methanosarcinia; order Methanotrichales; family Methanotrichaceae; genus UBA204. The sequence continues at coordinate 7,131 of JAUWQF010000057.1, read as the reverse complement.
TTTTTTTCGAACTCCACCTCGATTTGGCCCTGCATGTTGGGACCGCTCAGAACCGTGGTCTCGTACTCGCCACCCTCGCCCATGGGGTGTATCCGGTTCCTTTTGCAGACCTCCATGAACTCATCCAGGCTCTTCCTGTCCAGGACCCTGCCCAGCCAACCCTCGTCCAGGCCCATGGCCGCCACCCCTACTATCAGTATCTCGAAACCCAGGTCGACCATCTGGTACAGAAGGAGGACCGGGTCCTTATGCCACAAAGGCAGTACCGGGTCGAGCCCCAGCTCATCACAGACCTTGACCACCCGGTTGCGCTGGTAGTTGGAGGCCACCGCGCCGCAGCACACACCATCTATCTCCAGCCCGGCGAGGGCGTCCTTGAGCGGGGTTATCTCGTCTTCTTCGGTCACCTTGAACTTGACCTGAGCTATCCCCAACGCCTGGGCGGATAGCTCGCTGAGGACGATGGCAGGTACGTGGTACATATAGGAGTCTCTCTGGGCGTAGGCGGTGACCAGGTACTCGACCTCCATACCGGCGCTCTGTGAGAGGTAGAGGCTGTATACCGAGTCTTTCCCGCCGGAGAATAGGGCAGCGATCTTCATCTATCATCACCTATCTGGGTTCGTTTTTGTACATAAAGTATAACTTTATGGGACTGGATTCATCCATCTCACCTCTTCCCAAGCCACAACGTTTTTTGTGCAGCATATTTATATATCTTTTTAGGAGGGGGCTAAATGGCCTAATCATAAATTGAAGGTTGTGAAGCGGACTGTCCCATGAAAGAAGAGACGGACAAAAAAATATCCTACACCCATTGCGAATATAAGGTAGCCTTAGCAGGGAGTAAGCCTCATCAGACTTATCTGGTCGGCAAAGACTGGGAAATCGTACGCAAATTAAAAGAGAAAGATTGGAACCAGACCGATTGTTGGCGTGAAGTCAGAGACCCGCTCTTCGATGGAGTCAGCAATGAGAATATAAAACATTATTTTAATGTTAGAAATAAAGCATGTGAATTTAAAGAAGAAGCAGAACGGGAATTCTGTCCGAGAATTTCAGATATAGGTCGAATAAATTCAGATTTGGCCGAGAACATACCCAGATGGTATTCCGAGGGAAAAATAAGTCTGAAAGACTTCTGCGGAAGAAGAGATGACATAAGGGATCTTCTAGAAAAGATGGGGGATAGCGTAGAGGTCTACGGAGTTGGAGGCGTCGGAAAGACGACTTTGATTCAAGTGGCACTGCTTATTCAAAAGTTAAGAGGAAAGAGGATCGTCATCATCGGCACGCGGCAGTCTTATTCGACCGGCTCGGGATACAATCCCTTTAAATATAAATCCACAAATGAGATCTACAAGATTGTTGGAGATCGTATCTCGTTAGACGACATCGCTGAGGCGCTATCCATCTCCCAGGATATGATAACAGAAAGTAAAGATGACAAAATAAACAGGATACTCGACGAGATAGAGAATGAGCAGATCTATCTTTTCATAGATGATTTTCATCTGGCGGACGAAGACGTCGAAGAGCTGGTAAAGAGGATGGACGTTGGTCTGGTGCTGGCATCAAAGAAACTTTCGGGCGTAGCCAGGAAAGAACTTTTTCTTTCTGGCATCGATGAAGATGATAGAGACAAACTCATAGACCTTGCAGCCAAAGATCATCCAAAGAGGATCAGCGAGGAGGCGAGAGAGAAAATCAAGATAATTGCGGAGGGGCATCCCGTCTCGACAAAGATTTTGGTGAGAAACTATGATAAGATAGACTTCCGGAGACTTGAAAGGTACGATCTCGATTTCTTAAATCCGAAGCACAGTGAAGAATCTATGAAGAGGTTGGTAACGGAGATTCTGAGCGATGAGGCTTTTGGTCTGTTGAGGTGCATGTCGGTGATAAACACAGACCTGGAAAGCAATATATGCCTAAGTTCGATCAAAGAGACCTATCCAGATAGATTCGATGAACTTTTCTCCGAGTTGGTCGATACCGGTATGTTGGTGAAGAGAGAAGGCCTGGAAGGGACATATCAGTTTTCATATAAACATATACAAGAATTCATAACTAGTGATGAAGGCGAGCTACACGAGAAAGCTGCAAAATATTATGAAAATAAGATAAAATTATTGGGCAAAACTCTAGATGATGACATAGAGCTTCTCTTTCATCGAGCGAGATCGAACCCAGACAGTGATATCGTTCAAGTGTTTCTCCGGTTGAGACAATACGTGACGCCGATTCATGACGGATTCAAAAGGCTAATATATGTAGGCGAGGTCCTGAGGGGCGTCTTTAGGAGCGAAAGGGAAGACCTAGCACAGATATCGGGTACCCTCGCAAATTTGTACAGCGACTTGAAGAGGTTTGACGAGGCCGAGGCGGCGTACAAAGAGGCCTTGGTGATATGTAAGGAACTGGCCGAGATGAAGCCGGACGCCTACCTGCCAGGTCTTCTCCAAACCCAAGCAAATATTGGTATGTTTTACAATGATACAGATAGAACCGAAGAAGGGATGAAATATCTTTTGATGTGTTTAGAGCGAAGAGATCTGCTTCCCGATTTCGGTGCGGTTTGCTTCATTGCTCTGGGCGCCGCGTATGAGAAGCTCCAGAATTCAGAAGATGCAGCTCTTAATTATATCTTTGCCTCTGCCACTCGATTCCTGTTATTTAAGAAGGGTATACCATGCCGGGATGAGGTCCTGTTTTATCTCGAGAAGTCTATAGAACTCGGCGACGAAGAGATCAAAGGCGACGCAGAAATGATGCGTACGGCAATAGTCAGACTCGCGGGAGAAGAAGTTGAGATGCCTGAAGTTACTACTCTTTCAGAGAGAGGCGAAGCGCTAAGAGAGGCTCTCAACGGCAGGACCGTTGAGCTAAATCCAAGAGACGAAGTGGATTTAATGGCGCTAATCTTAATAAAAGAGTTATCCTCGTTAAATTCCTGAATGGCAAGACCATGCGCTTCCCATTCCGGACCCCCCTCCAAAATCGCCAATAATTATGGGATCCAAACTTTCCTTGGAGTGAAGGACCACTACATGTATAACAAAGAACACATTGCAGCGACCAACCACCACTGCCAAATTATAGTCATCTGCATGTTCCGCGAACAAAAAGAGCAAGGTCGTGGTCGAGCGCGGCCAGATCGTCAAAATCGGAGGGTAAAACCGCGAATGAACGCGAATTAAAAGAAAATATTAGCGTTCATTAGCGTTCATTAGCGGTTGAAATAAGGAGATTGTATGTGTTTAGCTCCCTCATAATCAATCGCTTGATAATGGTTTTAATCAATAGATAAATCATCTGCTACAAGGCCAGCGTTTTCTTGTGCTGGAAGCGTCTTGCGCATCGGATAAGTGTCAAACTTAGCGTTCAGGACTATAATGACCCTAGTTCGCCAGGGAATACTCTGGTCGGAAATTATTGCCATTTTTAGGAGGGGGTCCGGAATAGGAAGTATTTAAGGATGGACGTAGAATAAACAGGTAAGGATACAGGGTATACGAAATTACAGAAAACACGGCCCACTGCCGTCTATCTGCCGCCGGTGCGTTCAAAACTCTATATTTCTGAACTCTTCAAGCTCTTCTGATGTGAAGAACTCCTGCCATCTGATGGGGCTAACCCGAAGGATTGCCCGTCCCCTGCTCAGGGTCTTCTCTAAGCACACGAGCTCCTGTTTTTCCAGTCGTTTGACTGAGCCGTATACTTTCCCGGTGGACCACTGTCTCTCCTTGGCGAGCTCGTATACGTTCAACCCAGGTTTCTTGCTGATTAGCTGATATAGCGCCCAGTCGGTATCGGCGCCTTTTCTTCGGACAGCGTCTATGGCATCGGTTGTTTTTATTCCACCTTCGGGAGTGACGAGCTGCGTGGTCATAATACAGAACCTCCTCCGAGAGCATCTGAGGACTTGTCTATAATTTGTATGCAAGTTGCATGCAATCTACAGGTAGCCTGGTATATAACGTTTTAGGCCATCATTGATTATGTAATGTAACTAATTACACCGTTTAGAATATTCTTCTGCCTATTTTGAATATATTTTACTGCTGAGCAAAAGAGTTATAGCGTTCTAGAATATGTTATTAGCATGTTAAATGAGTTAGAGACGGCTATTCTAGTCAGCCTCTGCAAAGCCACCCAAACTAGCTTATCGGCTCATGTTCCTCAACCCTATTTTATGAAGAAATTCCAAAACCAGAAAAGAATGGCCAAAAAGGCGTTACATTCTCTAATAGCATTGGGTTATGTAGTCCAACACCCGACACGAGGTGAGACAGCTTATGGTCTCACAAGGGAGGGATTAGGTGTGTGTAGGGAAGTTCAAAAATCGGCTTATTCTTCTACAAGTCCCCTATCTCGATAGAGACCAAGGTACGAGTGCAAGTTAGGCGATGGGGCCACGACTTTTCAGCCATGGATAGAATGCAAACCAGTTTATCCCATCAACGATTGCATTCTCGTTTCAATGGGGCCACGACTTTTCAGCCATGGATAGGTCCCATGATCCATCCGTCTGGACCGGATGGCCCTGCTCAACAGGGGGCCTATTCGCCAGATCTTTGCCTTAGCCGGATCTGCCTTACTACTATCTATACTTTTCTTTGGAGGCCGATTGAATCACCCTCATGGCAATCATATGATAAGATAATTAATTTAATAGTAGTAGTGACTTCGCCTCTGCCGTTGAAGGTCAAAGAGCTTGTTATATACCGCTGTAACGGCTGACAAATACCGCCTCCTGAGTGCCGGGGATGGGCTTGTTTTTCTCGTCATACTGGGAGCGGATGTACTGGCTGTCTATTCGCTTTTCTTCAGTTGCGGAAAAGACTCCAACAGACATGGTGGTCATGCCACCGGTAATATCTGCCACAATCTCTTCTGGACGAAGACCTTTTTCAGTCAGCCAGTTCAAGATAATCCAGGTCTTGGCCCGGATCTCATCGATGTTGTAGGGATCGATAAGCTCCTTCTTGAAGTGCTCTTTATCAAAGTCGAACTCCTCCCTCAGCTGATTGGCAACGTCCTCGGTCCTGTCCGAGCAGATGAGTGCAAGATACTCTGGTTTTTGCCGCAGTAGAGCCGTGCGAACGGTGTCAGGCTGCCCGCCCACCGTGAAGATCAGCCCTCGACGCCGTACCTGGAAAGCGACATTTTCTCCTCGCAACGGTGGCTGGCTTTGATTAAACAGGCCAATCATTTTGTAGATCAACGCCAGGAACGCTAGTCCGCCAATAGTTACTATTACTGCCAGGAACAAATTGCCATCGAAGACAGCTGATAATAAGATCTGCAAAAGGATCGCTTGAACCAATATACTTTCCCAGTTAACTCTGAAATACCTGATTAATTTGTTCATCAAATCCTCCCAAACGAACCTAATGGTGCCCGGACGGCCCCGGGCTTAGAGGAGTCCTGCTCACCAGAACCTCAGCTCTCTTTGCGTTAATGATCAAGGTTTATATCGATTACATCTCCCACCAACCACTCCTGGCTGTGGCTGGCGACCACTATAGCTCCAAGCCGCGGATCGTAGAAGGCGATCGCTGCCGCGGGCGAGCCGTGCAGGAGGTGAAGCGCCATGCCGTAGCGCCAGATGGGAGCGCGGCCCTCGACGACGACAAGCGAGCCGCGGGGGATCTCCGGGAGCGGGGGGAGAGGCTCGGCTGGGGTGATGGGTGAAGAGACGGAGATGGAGTAGATGACGAAAGGCGGCGTCAATTTTACACCTTCTTGCCTAAATTAAACGTGTTTGCTATCAACTTGATCAGCTCCGAAATTTCTTTCTCAGGATTGTGTTGCATCTCAGCGACCTTCTGGATCCTCTTCCCTTCAATAATTGTGCAGTTGTAGAGCGCGGATCGAATTGCTAAATGCTCATATATCTTGCCAGTATCCTTATCAATGACGACGGGCGAGGTTGTTGCAAGATAGGACTTCACTCTTAGAGCACCCAAATGCTTCTTGATTGCCTCTACCTTGTAGAGAATGTCCACTCCTTTTTTCTTCTTTTGATTTCCAGTCTTGCACTCGATGAAGCAAAGAGACTGATCCTGCATGAATGCGACGTCCCATTCGTTTTTGGGCCTTGATTCACTTGGGCCTTTGCTACAGATCTCAAGATTTAGATGTACTTCTCTGATCCCGAGATCATCTGAATGCTTATAGAGTAAGGCCCAGATGAACACTTCGAGCCACCCGCCAGTTAGGAATTGAGCCTCGTTAGCCTCTAACCTGCCTGTCATCCTGGAATCCTTGAAGATTATTGAGGGAAATATTTTGGTCAGATTATCGATCAAACCCTCGTCCTTAAGATCAATTTCGTCAGAATCCTGAAGATATAGGCCATTCTTGCGGCCTTTTCTCCTATTTGAGATCGTTGTAAAACTTCGCAAGAATTTAATAAGATCTTTATCATTATGATTTTCGACAAGGTAGACAGAGGTTTCAAACCATTCCAAAGCAAGCATCTCATTCTCCTCAACCTCTGATTCGCTTTTACCCAGTTCGAAACCGTAGCCTGCCAGGAATTGCCCGATAGAGATCTTATGATCTAACGTCTCAGTTTCATTGGCAATTGAAAGTGCCTTGAGTCGTGTTGCAGCATCCTCTTCGTCAATTGGATTGACCTGTTTTTTTCCAATAAATTTCAGAGCTTTGGTTTGATCATTAATTGGTACGTAGAGCATTGTGCAATTGCTTCGATCCTTGAAGAATTCAAACGCGGCGATGCTCATCGGTTTTGTCCCGCCAGTGATATTTATAAACCACTCGGCTTCTGGATATTTTGATGTGACATCCTGAAAGACCTTTAAGGCTGATGGAATCGAGTTTTCATCTTCGAGAGAAACTATTTCGTGCTTATCCTCTTCTTGAAGGTTGCTCAATTCACCGATATCCAGAGCATTCATAAAATTGGTGGCTACATTCCTGCGTTTCATATCAGGTGTTTCAACTAAAATAAGATGATCGGGCTTCAGTAGCTAACATTTTTATGACAAGCAACACCTCGAATTAATATGATTTTTTTTAATAAAAATTAAATGGCATGTCAATCACCACTATATTCTCTTGCCTTCCAGAGCGGAGCACGTTTGAGATATGAAGAAATTTTCC
>JAUWQF010000140.1 GCA_030611205.1 Methanothrix sp. | reverse complement strand
GTGTTTAGCGCCCTCAGAATCACTCGCTTGATAATGGTTTATCTCAAAGAAGTCATCTGCTACAAGGCCAGCGTTTTCTTGGGCTGGGATCGTCTTGCGCATCGGATAAGTGTCAAACTTAGCGTTCAGGACTATAATCTGGCAGAGGTGGTTGGTCGCTGCAATGTGTTCTTTGTTATACATGTAGTGGTCCTTCACTCCAAGGAAAGTTTGGATCCCATAATTATTGGCGATTTTGGAGGGGGGGTCCGGAATGGGAATTATAGGTATGAGGTATGCGCCCGAGACCCTAACCACCATTCCTTTCACCTCCCGGCCCTAAGCCATCCGGCCCAAGGACCTCCTGCCATCAGGCACAGCCGGTAAAGCCTCGCGCCGTTCCATCGACCCGGTGCTCATGAAGCCGTTCTAATGGAAAAGGGTATTAGTGATTAAGAGGCTCTCGACCTGGGTGGAGGTATGTTGAAACTCGCAATCGTTCTATTTATACTATTGATCGCCGGGACCGTCCCCGGTGCCGAAGCGAAGATGTACATCGTAGACGACGATGGCTTCTACAGTTCCATAAATGAGGCCGTCCTTGCTGCAGTCGACGGTGACACGTTATACGTGAAGCCCGGCATCTACAAAGAGCATATCCTTCTGGACAAGAGCCTCACCATCATGCCGCTCCGTGGCGAAGAGGGGGGTATCTTCCTGGAGTACGACGGGAACCCCATCGGGATTAAGGTTCAGGCCGATGGCTGCGTGATAGAGGGGCTGACGATAACCAACTTCACGGGACCGGGGATCTACGTGAACTCCGACGGGAACGATATAAGAGATAACCTGTTCATCAACGATCTTCATGCTGTGTTCTTGAACAGCTCATCCCATAACACGATCGAGGATAACCTGGCGCGCCGCTGTCTCTGCGGGATCGTCCTACAAAACTCTGCCGAGAACACCATAAAGAACAACCAGGCTGAGGACGGAGTCTACAACGCAGATAGGCTGATCTCTGCAGGGATCCTGCTCCATTCCTCCGATAACAACACCATAACCGGTAACAGTGTTGCGAGATGGCACCGTGGTATCGTTCTACACGTCCAGAGCAACAGCAACCTATTGGATGATAATCTAGTATCCGACGGCGCATACGGCCTTTGGATGAACGACTCTTGTGAAGATAACGAGATCAAAAGATGCAGGTTCGCAAACACCACAAACGCCATCGAACTGAGGGTGTGCTCTGGAAACTTAATTCGCGACAACCAGCTCAAGGATATCGACCATGGCATTAGGATCTTGACCTCCCCAGGAAACTTGATCCGCAACAACCAGCTCGATGATATCGACCATGGAATATGGATCTCGGACTCATCAGCCAACGTACTGGAGGAGAACGCTCTCACCGACGTCGTGTTGGGTCTTTATGTAGATGGCGACTCCGAGGATAGCTTCCGGAACCAGATAGCAGAGTCCAACACGATGGACGGAAAGCCGATCATTTACTATTACGACCGTTCGGGAGTCCGGGTCGAGGGCCGAGAATGCGCTCAGCTCACCCTGGCCTACTGCGACAACTTCACCGTCCAAAAGAACGTTATCACCAACGATGCCCTATTCCTCTACGGCTCCAGAGATAACCTGATCCGGAATAACGATATATCAAACTGCTACGGCATGTATATCCACGACTCCAGCCATAACATAATCGAGGGAAACCTGGCCTGCAAGAACAGGTTCAGCGGGATCTTCCTGGTAGACTCCAGCTCCAACCGGATCGATGAGAACACCGTCAGTCAGAACAACAAAAACGGGATATTGCTATCTGGATCAAACGCAAACCAGATCAGAGAGAACGTCATCGAGTCCAACCTGGATACGGGGATCATACTGATCAGCTCCAACGAGAACGAGATCGTGGAAAACGTCATCGTGAACAATTCGTTGGGCATCTCCATCAAGGAATCGAGAGCAAACGAGGTCTACCACAACAACCTGATAGATAACCACGAACAGGCGAGCGATGACGGCTCAGATAATTCGTGGGATAGAGGTCCTCTGACAGGCGGCAACCACTGGAGCGACCACATATGCACGGGCGACCCTTGCTACGACCGCCCCCGCATGATCGGAGAAGAAACCGCCGACAACTATCCGTTCCAGTCGAGGGACGGATGGCACTTGGGCCGAAACATACTTGAAGCAGATGATATAGGTGGTAACCATGGCGAAGAAGAAGAAGTCTGATAGCAGCGGCCTCATGTCCTCTGCAGGGCTGATGAGGTACTTCGATGCAGACGATACCGCGATAAAGCTGGATCCAAAAGCGGTGATCGCGGCCTGCGCAGCGGTGGGCGTCGGGATTTTGGCGATGAATACATATTTTGGGCTGTGGCCCTGAGACCACAGCCCCTCACTCTAACCGTCCAGTTTTTCGATCAGACGTTTGACGATCTCCTCAAAGCTCTTCTTGGCATCGGTGTCGCCCTCTTGATCGATGAAGGTCATCCCTCTGTCGCCGAGGGGGGTCACGTCCAGGTCCAGAGGTATCGCGCCCAGGAAGGTTACCCCTAGCTCCTCCGAGGCCTTCTCGCCGCCCCCTATCTTGAATATGTCCAACACCTCTCCACAGTGAGGACAGCGGAGACCGCTCATGTTTTCTATGACACCCAGCACGGGCACGTCCATGGACTTGACCATGTTCACCGCCTTTCTGGAGTCCAGAAGAGCCACCTCCTGGGGGGTGGTGACGATTATCGCCCCGCTCAGGTCAGGTATCAGCTGGATCACGCTGAGGGGCTCGTCGCTGGTTCCTGGCGGCAGATCGATTATCAGGAAGTCCAGGTCGCCCCAGGTGACGTCCGACATGAACTGCCTTATGGCCGCCATCTTCATGGGCCCGCGCCAGATCACCGCCGAGTCAGGACTTGAGAGGGCGAGGGCCATGGATATTACCTTCACACCCCTGGCGTCGGTGGGCGTTATCCCCTCAGACCCTGCCAAGAGCCTCTCGTTTTCCACGCCCAGCAGTTTGGGCACGCTGGGTCCGGTGATGTCCGCGTCCAGCACGCCCACCTTGTAGCCCTTATCGTAGAGGGCCCTGGCCAGGTTGACTGCAACGGTGCTCTTGCCCACACCGCCTTTCCCGCTGGCCACCATTATCTTGTGCTTTATCTTGCCCATCCTCTCCGAGACCTTCATGGCCTGCATCTCCATATCCTTCCTCGGATCGGTACAGGCGTCACTCTCGGCACAAGTGCCACACTTTCCATCACATTCGTCCATATAAACACCAGCACAATATCCCAGACAACGGTCCGGGCTCAAACTTCATGATATCACGAAGGTCGAAAGTATAGTCGGTCGCCATGTTGCAGCCTCACAATCTTCTCTGTGCCTTCCATAACTTCAAGGTACTTCAAGACCTCGTTCCGGTGGAGACCGGTGAGAGCACTCAGCTCATCGAGGGTACATGGCCTCCTGGAAAGAAGCTCTAGTATATGATACTCGGTATCCCCGGCAGCCCCCCTATTCCAATCGGCGATAACTTCCGCACCGGAGAAGACCTCTAGCATATCGTTCATTTCGTCGGAGCTCAGGGGCCGGACAGGATCTGTCGGTGGCCTGATCACGGTGTTGAGCTGGACCCTATCGGGTCCGATGCGCTCGGCGGCCTCTGCGATATGATTGGCCTCCTGGTCGTTCAGTCCCTTGACCAGCATAACTTCCAGCCAGATCTCTCCTTCGAACTCCGCTCTCAGTGCCGTTAGACCCTCGACGATCCGGTCGATCCTGAGGGCCGGATGGGGTCGGTTCACCTTCTCAAAAGTCGACTGGGTTGCGGCGTCGAGAGATGGTATGATAAGATCGGCCTCGGCTACCTCACGTCTGACCGCAGGACTGGTGAATAGGGTGCCGTTGGTCAGAACCGCTACCGGTTTATCCACTACATTCTTCGCCCCTTTGATTATAACGTCCAGATCCGTCTGAAGTGTGGGCTCGCCCGACCCAGCCAGGGTCAGGTAATCGAAGTCGTCTCCAGACCGAGACTCGATCTCCCGGAGCACCTCTCCTGGCGGGACGCGCTCCTCCCTGGCCAGGGTAAGATCGGTGGTCCTGCCCAGCTGGCAGTAGGTGCAGTCCAGGGTACAGGTCTTGTAAGGGGCAAGGTCCACTCCCAGAGAAAGACCCAGCCTGCGGGAAGGAACGGGACCGAATAGATACGTCATTATAGACTCCCCATCGACAGGTTCGTGATGGGGGGTGTAATGCGATGATATACTAATAGGTTGTGCCAAAAACGAGAAAAATCCTCCATTCGGCCGGATTTCAATGGCATGCATTTCGACGAGAGGGACTTCGCGTCTTCGCGCCTTCGCGTGAGTCAGAAAGTAGGGGGCACGCGAAGACGCCATTCTCCGTGAGATGGAAAACTTTCTGCTGGAATTGTAAGACGGCCTCAAACGGATATTAAAACAGAGTCAACTTTATAAAGAAGCGAATTTGGCGGAGAAGATGGCAGACGGCAGATAACACAGCATAAAAGGTTCGTGCCTTGCGGCACTCCCTCAAATCATTCGCTACCGCTAAGGACTTCTTTTATCCTCGATACGTTATCGGACATTATGGAGCTTGAGAGCTTTTAAATAAAAATAGCCCTGGACATGAAAGACGGGAGGATCACTTATTGACTCAACTTGAACACATCGAAGCCATCGAGAAGCGCCTCTGGGGCGCGGCGGACACGCTGCGGGCCAACTCCAACTACGCCAGCAACGAGTACTTCCTGCCCGTGATGGGGCTGGTGTTTCTCAGGCACGCCTACAGCCGATACCTCGCGGTGAAGGGTGGTATTGAGGCTAACCTTCCCACCCGCGGCGGCGAGACACGGGCGCTGACCAAGGAGGATTTCTCCCAGCAGAGCGCTATATTCCTTCAGCCCAAGGCGCAGTTCGATCATCTCGTGGCCCTGCCCGACAGCGAAGACCGCGCCAAGGCCATCATTGAGGCGATGGAGTCCATCGAGGGCGACTACGATAACCTGCGCGGCGTGCTGCCCAAGAGCGAATATCAGGAACTCGACAACGATGTACTCGGACAGCTCCTGCGCACTCTCAACCCCGACGAGCT